>JBAUZG010000323.1:0-2794 GCA_049585195.1 Bryobacteraceae bacterium
TACCTGGTGCCCGGGGCGGGACTTGAACCCGCACTCCGCTTGCGCGAAAAAGGATTTTAAGTCCTTTGCGTCTGCCGATTTCGCCACCCGGGCGTGTTGAATTTCAGAGACTTGCTTCATTTTATCCATCCGCCGGCCTTTCCGTGTCCATGGCAAAATGGGTGGGGAGCAGATCCAAACCCTTCGGTGACCTGGAAGATGGATCCGGTTGAGGCCGGTCACGGAGTAGTTGGCGACCTGAGTTACTTCACGACTTTATTTAACGACTCGAAACTCGTTACCGACGATTTCTGCGGCCGTGCGTTGAAAATTCCCTGTCTCGGCCGCGTCCGAGCGAGAGATGGGCAGCAGCGGGAATAGAAGCTCGGCGACGCGATAGGATTCTTCGAGGTGTGGATATCCGGAAAGAATGAAGGTTTCGATTCCAGCGTCCGCGTATTCGAGGAAGCGTTTGGCAACCGTTTCCGGATCTCCCACCAGGGCAGTCCCCGCGCCACCTCGAACCAAGCCAACGCCGGCCCAAAGATTGGGACTGGTCTCGAGGTGGTCGCGATCTCCCTTGTGCAGAGCGACCATTCGGCGCTGCCCTTCTGAATCAAGACGCGCCAGTGCGCTTTGCGATCGGGCGATGGTTTCTTCATCGACGTACTGAATGAGGTCGTTGGCGGCGCGCCATGCTTCCTCGCTACTCTCGCGAACGATAACGTGCAGACGGATGCCAAACCGCATGGTGCGACCTGCTCCGGCGGCTTTCTGACGCACTGTCTCGATCTTTTCCGCAACGAGCGCTGGCGGCTCGCCCCATGTGAGATACACGTCCACCTGCCGGGCCGCGAGCTCAATGGCCGCTTCCGAGGACCCGCCGAAAAACAGCGGCGGATGCGGCCGTTGCAGCGGAGGGTAGATGACCTTAGCTCCCTCGACGCGTAGATGTTTTCCGTGAAACGTGGTCGGCTGCCCCGAGATGCACCCGCGCCAGACGGTGAGGAATTCATCGGCCACTTCGTACCGCTCGTCGTGCGATAGGAAGATTCCATCACCTTTCGCTTCGTCCGGATCTCCTCCAGTCACCACATTGACAAGCAATCGGCCGTCGGAGAAGCGGTCGAAAGTAGCCGCCATTCGAGCCGCCAGAGTGGGTGACATAACGGCTGGGCGCACGGCGACCAGGAATTTCAAACGCCTGGTAAGAGGCGCGAGCGTCGAGGCGACGACCCAGGCGTCTTCACACGAATTCCCCGTGGGCAGAAGCACGCCCTCATAACCTAATTGGTCCACCGCTTGAGCGATTTGTTTCAGATAGCCGTGGTCGGTCTGCCTCATCAGGTGGGTTGTTCCCAAATAGCGGCCATCGCCTTGTGTGGGTATAAACCAGAACAGTTTCATGCTTACGTTGTCGAGTCTCTCACAGAGCCGGTAACGATAGGGTCTACCGGCCGAAGTCCATCGCTCACTGCGAAGAGCCCGATCACTCCGGCAAGCGGCATGACGGCTGCGAGGGCGAATACGGGCGAGTAGGAGAAATGGTCCACCAGAAATCCGGTCAGCAGCGGAAACAATAAGCCGGATAACCCGCCGCATAGTCCGTGAAGCCCGGTAACACGGCCGACAGCTTCATCGGGGAACATGTCAGTGACTACGGCGAACATGTTCGCGGATAGAAATGTGTGGCCGAACAGCACAATGCCTATCACTGCCAGAGCCTCCGCGACTGATGGAACGAAGTAGACAGCGAAACTGGCCAGGCATAGACTGGCTCCGAAATACATCGTGATTTGCCGCGCATGCTTCACCGAAAAATTTCGCCTTAGAAGGATGCCGGCGGCCCAGCCACCCGAAATGCTTCCCAGATCGCCCATAAAGAAGGGAATCCAACTGAGAAATCCAATATCGCGGAGACTGAATCCGCGAGCAGTGTAGAGGTAGTCGGGCATCCAGTACCAGTAGAATTGCAAAACGGGGCCTACGAGAAAGCGGCATACCATGACTGACCACGATTGACGGTATTGAAGCAGTTCCCAGCTACGCCGTTTTACGACTGCCTGCTCTTTCACAGTGCTGGCATCTGGGCCGGGAATCGACGGGTGGTACTTCCACCAGAGGGGCGCCCAGATTGCGCCAAGAGCGGCAGGAACCAAAAAAGCGTACCCAAACCCGTAACGAGTGGCTAAGAACACCACCAGCGGCGGCGCAACAATCGAGCCGATCATGGTTCCGCTATTGAATATTCCAATGGCGAGGGCGCGCTCGGTTCGAGGGAACCACTCATTTACCGTTTTGACGCCGCCGGAAAAGTTTCCACACTCGCCAGTTCCCATCCAAAAGCGCAGAAATCCAAGACTAAATTCTGAACGGGCGAATCCATGCAGGCCGGTCGCAATAGACCACCAGAGGACGGCAAAGCTCAGACCGATGCGAATGCCCCAACGGTCCATGAGCCAACCCATGGGAAACTCGCCCGTCATCATTCCGAATTGAAAGGCGGCGACAATGCGGCCATAGGCTTCATGGGAAAGCTGAAGCAATTCACGGATTTTCGGTGCGAGAACCGAAAGGGTCTGCCGGTCGATGAAGTTAATGACCGTGATCGCAACGAGAAACGCCAGTATGGTCCAGCGGCCAGGGTGAGTGGTACCGGCGTCACGGTGCCCGCTCGCGGCGCCGGGCCACGTCGGACGGGCGGCGGAACGAGGCATGCCAGGCCAAGTGTATCATGTCGATAGACATCACAAACGCAGCTGTGCTGGTTGAATTGCGATCACAAACGAGCCGAAGTTCAGGCAGAGCGCACAAA
>JBAUZG010000324.1:0-23944 GCA_049585195.1 Bryobacteraceae bacterium
TCCGGCAAGCGCCGATCGATCTCCAGGCGCGCATTCTGGCGCATGCGCCACAGTAAATCCGCTCCGGTCCGGGCCGCCGCCTGCCAGAGTTGGTAGCCCGGAAAGAAGCGGTCGGCCAGACACAGCATACCCTTTTGCAAAGCCGGTATCACCTGCTGAGCCAGTGTGATCTCATCGGTGGCATACGGCGCCATCTGCGCGGCCCATAACACGTGCGTTCCATTCTCCAACAGGCCGACAAAGCGCAGTTTGGGATAAGCACTCGATCCGCGACTGGCGCCAGGCCTGCCAAAAACCGCTTCGTTCTCCACAGTATCGGCGGCCACATCCAGCGTGCTGCCGTCCAAACTGACCAGCCGCCAGTCGCGATACCAAGCCCCCTTCGTCCGGCGCTCGGCCAGCGGAGCGACCACCGATTCATACAGCGCTTTCACAGGCTCCACGCCCACCCGGCGGCGCGCCTGCGATATACCCGACTTGCCTGCCACCTTCACTGCCGCAGACGGGTCCAGCAGCCACTGCACTCCTTCTAACAAACAGCGCAGCACCTCGCGATAGGAGGACCGCATGTACAAGGCCAACGCGATCACGTAGTACACCACCACATGCGCGGGCAGATCCCGTTCCCGCACACTGGCGCGGCCGGTTTTCTCCAACACGGCGCGCACTTTCTCCAGCGGGAAAAACTTGGCAATTACGCCCAGGCTGATGTAATCGGTAATGCGACTGCCAGCCGGCAACGTTGCGATGCTTCGCGCCATTCCGCACTCTCCTGTCTAAAACAGGATACCGCAGAAATGTTTGTTAAGTGAACAGTATTGTCGGCTAGGAGGGCTAGGAGTTGGGCTAGCCTATTTCGGTCCCACTTTCGGGTCTATCTTCGCAGCGAGCGCGAACTCACGCTCTGACTCCGCCGCATTTCCTTGCTGCCGCAACGCCACGGCCAAGCTGTAATGCAGCGATGCAATCAGCGGATTCGCGTTGATCCCTTTCCGGTATGCGTCAATTGCCTGCTGAATCTGTCCTTTCGCATAAAGGGCCGCGCCCATGTTCAGGTACGCCGTAGTCAAATCGGGGTCGATCTCCAAAGCGCGTTGATATTCGCCAATTTCGCCGTCGTCTTGCATCGCCCCCAGCGCGACACCTAAATTGAAATGCGCCCCGGCATCTTGTGGGTACAGTTTTCCGGCCAGCGACAGAATTGCGGCGGCCGTTGACGGATTGCCTGCCTCGCCATAGGTCACGCCAAGATACGTTAAGGCGCGCAGCAAATGGGGATAAATCTTCAACGCCTCGAGAAGCGCGGCGGCCGACTGCTCCCGCTGCCCGCTGTTCCGCAGTTTCATCGCCGTGTTGTACTGAGCCTCCGCTGCTTCGCGGAAGTTTCGCGGCATACGTCCAAGAATGAGATAATGCCTTTCGGCTTCGAGGACCGGCGCCACCTCGCCCGGACGAAGCTTCATGGCGGCAGAAGCCCACGCCGGATCGAACTGGCTCGCATTCAAATCGCCCAGAAATCCGCCATTTCGCGCCGAGGCTTTGTCGAGTGAATTGGCGCGCGCCAGCTCGAAAAACGATGCGCCTCCCACTATGGCTGTTCGCAGTTCCTCGGCTCTCGCCCGGTCGCTCACAGCGATCATCCGCAGCCACATGTGTTTGGGCTCGACCGTGCTGTTCCATGCTTCCTCGTGCGGACTGACCGGCCCCGTTTTGTCGGGATGAACGCGAATCCAGTGATCGGCTACATGCAGCGGCGCTTTCACTTCGTCCGGCATGTGGCAACCCACGCAGCCATCGCGACGATTTACCGGGCAGAGCGCGGCATGGCCGGTGACCGTCGTGCTGTGGCAGCCCAGGCATGTTCTCACGGAACGTTGGACTAAAGTTGCGCGCGGCGCGTCCTGATGCGGATCGTGACAGTTGGTGCAGGTAATATTGCCGCCGCTCTGCCTCGCGCATTCGGAATTTTCTAAGCCCATCACTTGATCGGAAATCAAAAGATCGTCGGGCAGAGGATCCTCGACGATGCTGAAACCCGAATGGCACTGCGCGCAGGGTTGCATCTGATCGTGGACCGCCAGTTTCTTAGGATTGAGAATTTTCAAATCGGCTGCTTGCGCAGCAACGGCGGACAAATGCTGCTGCCCGGCTCCGTGGCAGCTCTCGCATGTGACGCCCGATTCGAGGTGCGACCCAACTTTGCGCGGCTCTCCATGGCAGGTCAAGCATTTTTTTTCGAATCCTGGCGTCAGGACGCGGCCGAACGCGGTCTCGTAATTGGCAGGCTTGTCTTCCGGAAATCCGGGCGATCGCTCGAGGCGGTTCTCGGGAACGTAATGCAGATACCTGGCTTCGACCAACGGGGATCGCGGCAATGACAATCCTTCAACTGCCTCGACCCGCAACAAAAAACTGATGCCATGCCGTTCGCCGCCTACGGTGGTAACGACCGGAAAGGTCTGTACCGGATGGCCGGGCATCGCAACCCCAAATTCGAACGCCCCGGCCGATCTTCGCAAAACGTACCCGATATCCGGCGGAGGCCCTTCGGCGTGACGCTCCGTTATGGTTTGAGGGATCTCCCTGGTCCTGTCGCCCTGCCACGTGCGAGCCATGGCGGTCGAGACTTGAGTTTGGGCAATTGCCTTATGGCAGCCGGCGCACACCTGTGAACCAACGAGTTGATTTCCCGGCGCCGCGCGACTTTCTGCAACCAATCCCGCAGCCATGCATAAGAAAACAAGGAAGAACTTCATTCACTCCGAGCAACTGTCATTGTATGGTGTAGCAGGCAGGGGAAATCTGGAGATTCACAACACCTCACTGCCACTACTACCTTTCAAGATTCCCCGCCTCATGCATGCAGTTCGATTTTGCGCGCTCGCGCTCGTATGCGTCAGCCTGGCAAGCGCCCAGTCTGACGGTACGCCCGATTTGACGCTCGCCTACAAGCTGCTTGCTCAGAAATCCTATGATGACGCGATTGCCGCGTTCGAGCGCGGTCTCGAAGTTCAGCCGCGGAACGCCGGTGCCCACAAGGACCTGGCCTATACCTTCTTAAAGACCGGCGAGAGCGCGAAAGCCCGGGACGAATTCAAGACGGCCATCGACATAGATCCGCACGACGAGCCGGCCGCCCTCGAGTACGCCTTCCTGTGTTACGAAACGAAGAAGCCGATTGAAGCGCGGCGGACTTTCGACCGGCTCCGGACACATGGGGTCGCCGCTTCCACGCGACAGACCGCCGAAATGGCGTTTCAAAATATCGACAAGCCCCTGGCTGATGGAATCGTGCGATGGAAAGCTTCGATTGCGAAGCTGGCCGATCCGCTTGCCCCGAGTACCTTTAGCGCCCATTGGGAGCTCGCCCAACTCGCCGAGAACCGCGCCGATTTGCCGCTCGCTGCCGAACAGTACGAAATTTGCCGCAAGCTGAAACCACAGCTTTCCAGCCTGCTGCTTGACCTGGCCCGCGTCTGGCAACAACTGAACGAAGTGGAGCAAGCGCATGCCGCCGCGCTCGCCGCCTCCCGAAGCTCCGATTCGCGCACGGCTGAAGAGGGGCTCGAACTGCTCGGTTCCCGCTACCCCTATGTCTACGAGTTTCAGAATGCGGTTCAGCTCGATCCGCAAAATGTAACGCTGCGGCGCGAGTTGGCATTTCTCTATCTCGCTCTCCACAGAGAGCCAGAGGCGATTGCGGAATTTCAGGCGATCCTGGCCATCGCCCCGGACGATAAGCTGACGCTCACGCAGCTCGACGCGCTGCGTCACCCGCAAAAGAACAATCCAGCCCCGGCCGCGCCTGCAAACCGTTCCGACATCAAAGCCGATCCAAAGGCCATGGGAATGAAGAGCCTGGCTGCCGGCTACTTGAACGATGCCATCCGTTACCTGCGTATCGCCCACGAAGACGATCCGAACGACGCGGAGGTGATGCTGCAGCTTGGCTGGGCCTACAACGCGGCCAAGAACGATGCCGAAGCCGTGAAATGGTTCGACGCCGCGCGCCAATCGGACAACGAGACCATCGCTAAAGAGGCGAACAAAGCGTGGCACAACCTGTTGGGAATCAACATGGCGCAGACGACCATGTGGCTGCTGCCCATGTACTCAACCCGCTGGAACGACAACTTCATCTACGGCCAGGTTAAGCGCACCATTCCGATTCCACACAAGATGCCGGTCAGTTTCTATCTATCGGCGCGCTTCATTGGCGACGTGCGCGGCCAGGTCCGAATGGATAATCTTCCGCCCGAGTATCTTTCCGAAAACTCCATCGTCGTTGCAGTGGGCGCTTCGACAAAGCAGTGGCACCACGTGATGGGCTGGGTGGAAGCGGGTCTTTCAATGAACTATATACCAGGCCGACCGGATGTTGGCATCGCCATTCCGGATTATCGCGGCGGCTTGAATTTTGCGAAGGGCTTCGGCAGTCTGCTCGGGAGCTCCCACTCCGGATACTTCTACGAGACTACGGGCGATGCCATTTATGTAAGCCGCTTCGACAAGGATTGGCTCTTTTATTCGCAGCACCGGGTGGGCCGCACATTTCGCATCGGCGGCGAGACCTTGCAGGCTTATCTCAACGGGAATTACGTTCAGGATGTGAAACGCGAATATTGGGCCAACACGGTTGAATTTGGCCCGGGAACAAAGCTGCACTTGCCGTGGATGCGGCCCGGCGTTTATCTTTCGGCCGATTTACTGCGGGGCGCTTACACGACCAATGTCGATAACCCGCGCCGGCCTAACTACACCGACTTTCGCCTAAGCTTCTGGTACGCCGCTACGCGTTAGCAAATTCGAGCACGATGCAACACCTTGTCCAATCGTTCTTTCTGTTTGTGGCCAGCCTGTGGGCCACCGCCTTGCCGCTTATTTCGGCCGTTCCTTCGTTTAAAGTGGCTGGCGTAGATGCGAAGCCGTGGACGAAGATTTTCGGCGCAGTCGGCATTCCACCGGCTTCGGGCGAGCAGGCTGAGATCACTGTTGCAGGCGCATATGCGCAGGGCGATCTTGTTCATATCGCCGACGACCATATCCTGATTGTGCAGGGAACCGGTCCGCTGGCGCAGCAACTCGGCATCACGCCGCTAGCGGAATCGGTTCCGGTCCGCCGCATCGTCGACACGCACGCGCCCGACATGAAGATCCTTTGGGCCGAACCGGTGACCGTCCCGGTATTCAGCGTTCCGAAAGACTTTCAGATATTTGTCAGGGAGCACTGGAAGAACGCGCCCTTGGTGGCAGGCAAGAGAACGACGCATGGCGCAATCCTGTGGCTCGCGGCCGATCCCGGACCCGAGGGCATCGAACGCTTCCCTTACCTGCTTCAAACGCTCGCCGACCTTGGATTAACCACTCCTGTTCGAAGCACAACCTTGTGGAGTTTCTTCGATTCGGCGTACCGGTCGCGCGCCGATGTTGAATACCTGGCGCGGCGTTGGCGGCAGGCCGGCATTTCAGCTCTGCACGTCGCGGCGTGGCACAACATGGAGCCCGATCCGCAGCGCGACGAATACTTGAAAAGCCTGGTCGTGGCCTGTCATAGAAACGCCATTCTTGTCTATGCATGGCTCGAGCTTCCGCACGTGAGCGAAGAGTTTTGGGCTAAGCATCCCGAATGGCGCGAGAAAACTGCGGTAGGCGAAGACGCTCAACTCGATTGGCGAAAGCTGATGAACCTGGAAAACGCCGACTGCAAACGTGCCGTAGCGAAAGAAGTTCGCGAGCTTCTAACGCGCTTCGATTGGGACGGCGTAAACCTTGCGGAGCTGTATTTCGAGTCGCTTGAAGGCGCGTCGAATCCGGCGCGGCTGACTCCGATGAACAGCGATGTCCGGCGCGAGTTCGAACAGCGGGCCGGGTTCGATCCGCAACGGCTGTTCGATCCGGCTTCGCCCCATTCGGCGGCTCACGACCCGGTCGGATTGCGCACATTTCTCGATTTCCGCGCCGGGCTTGCGTCGCACATGCAAAGCGAGTGGCTCGAGGTCGCCGGACAGGTTCGCAGGGAGAAGCCGTGGTTGGATGTAGTTCTCACACATATCGACGATCGCTTGGAACCAGGGATCCGCGATGCCCTCGGAGCGGACACCGCGCACTCGATGCCGCTCATTCAATCGCAGAATGCCACCGTGCTGGTCGAGGACCCGGCAACGCTGTGGAATCTGGGCGCGGCTCGCTACCTGAAGCTCGCCGATAAATGGTCAACGGCGCCGCTGGATAAGAACCGGCTCGCCGTTGACATCAACGTTGTCGAACGCTACCAGGATGTGTACCCCACCAAGAAGCAAACCGGAACGGAATTGCTTGAACTCGTGCATCAGGCATCGCAGTCGTTTAGCCACGTCGCTCTCTACTTTGAGAATTCGATTGAGCGTCAGGATTTGAACCTTCTTCCCGCCGCCGCGGCGCGTGCGCGCGTTACCGAATCGGCGCCGGATGAGCTAGACGTCCAAACGGCACAGCCCGTCCGAATACCTTGGAGCGGCCCCGTCGAGATGGACGGAAAGCCTTGGCCGCTCAAAGACAATGCAGGCGTGTTGGTTCCATCGGGAGCCCACAAGCTATCGACGGGAGTCGGCGATCCTCCCGTAACCATCGCCGCCTTCAACGGTAACGTTCGCAGCGTAGCAATTGATGGCGACACGGTCGAGCTTTCTTACGGCAATGCCACGCGCGCGCTGGTATCGCTGGCATCCCCGGTTGCGAGCATTGACGTAGACGGCACGCCATTCTGGAAGCCGGATGCCGCCGGTGCGGGAAATCCGGTTGTTCTCCCATCTGGCGAACACGTCGTTTCATTCCATAAGTAACTGTCTTCGCAGCTCAACCGAGCCGCGACCGCCAGGGAGCGGACAACCCAATGACCTACCTCATCACGTTTTCCTGCTATGCCTCTCATCTGCATGGCAACGAACTCGGCTCGGTAGATCGCGACCATAATCTTCCGGGAAGTCGCTTACTGGAATTCGATCCACGGCGGCTTCAGGCCATACAAAGAAGCATGCGTCAGCCGCCGTACCTGTTAGATCGGCTGCGCCGATCTGCCGTTTTGAAGGGTCTGCAGGGCATCTGCTCGTATCGCGGCTGGACTCTTTTAGCTGCTCATGTGCGCACCAATCACGTTCACGTCGTGGTTGATGCAGAGGCTCGGCCGGAGAAGGTGCTCAATGACCTCAAGTCATACGCGAGCCGTCATCTGAACCAATCAGGAATCGACGAAGTGAACCGAAAGCGATGGGCCCGCCACGGGAGTACGCGCTGGTTGTGGAGCCGAGAAGAGCTCTCGGCGGCAATCCGTTATGTGATCGACGGACATGGAGAGGCGATGGCTGTCTTCGAGACGTCGGAAATTTGAATATTATTCCGCTCCCTTGCGGTCGCGGCTCGGTTACGAATATCGATCGGTTGGGGAATGTCACTTACGCGGCGCGCGTATTTTTCGCAGCTCTTTTGCCGCGTAATCAGCTCAACCGAGCCGCGACCGCCAGGGAGCGGTTTTCTGTTCACTAGAGAAATCGCGCCCCGTGCGACCATGGAATTTCCTGAATGAGTGCGGTTTCTGAATCTCTAAACACGCGCAATATCGCCATCATTGCGCACGTAGACCACGGAAAAACAACGCTGGTTGACGCGATGCTGCGGCAGACCGGAATTTTTCGCGTGAATGAAGAAGTGGTCGAGCGCGTGATGGATTCGAACGAGCTCGAACGCGAGCGCGGCATCACGATTCTCGCGAAAACCACCGGCATTCGCTACCACGGCACGAAAATCAACATTGTCGACACGCCGGGCCACAGCGATTTCGGCGGCGAAGTCGAGCGCGCCCTGAAAATTGTCGATGGCGTGATGCTGCTTGTCGATGCGAGCGAAGGCCCTTTGCCGCAAACACGCTACGTTTTGATGAAAGCGCTCGAAGCGAAGCTTCCGCCCATTCTGGTCATCAACAAAATCGATCGGCCGGACGCGCGTGTTCAGGAAGTATTGAACGAAGTTTACGATCTGTTCATCGATTTGGATGCCTCAGATGACCAGCTCGACTTTCCGATTGTTTATACGAATGGCAGAGCCGGCATCGCGAAACGCTCGCTCGAAGAGGATAGCGATAATCTGCGACCCTTGTTCGACGCCATCCTCGAGTACATTCCGCCGCCAAAAGGAGATCCGCACGTAACGCTGCAGGTATTGGTGGCGAATCTCGATTACAGCGACTACCTGGGGCGGCTCGCCATCGGTCGTGTGTTCAACGGCACGTTGCGTCACGGAGACGAGGTCGCGATCTCGAAGCTCGACGGCTCCATTCACAAGACGCGCATCACGAAGCTCTATTCCTTCGAGGGTCTGAAGCGGGTGGATGAAACGGTGGCTAAGCCGGGCGATGTGCTGGCCATCGCAGGGGTCGAAGGCATCACGATCGGCGACACCGTTACCAGCGCCGAAACTCCAGAGCCGCTCCCACGCGTTCAGATCGACGAGCCAACCATCGCGATGACCTTCACCATCAACAATTCGCCGTTCGCCGGCCGTGAGGGGCAGTTCGTTACATCGCGCAATTTAAGGGACCGTCTGGAAAAGGAACTGCTCACGAACGTATCGATCCGCGTCGAAGAGGCGGGTGGTCCCGATGCGTTCAAGGTGATGGGCCGCGGCGAATTGCAGCTCGCCATCCTGATCGAGATGATGAGGCGCGAGGGTTATGAGCTGCAGGTGGGTAAACCTGAAATCCTGACGCGCACCATCGACGGCAAACTGCATGAGCCTCTCGAACTGCTGGTAATCGATTGCCCGGAAGAGTTCATCGGCGTAGTGATCGAGAAAATGGGGATTCGCAAAGGCAAGATGATCAAGATGGTGAATCACGGGTCCGGTCGAGTGCGCCTCGAGTTTCACGTGCCTTCGCGCGGTTTGATCGGTCTTCGCGGCGAAATGCTTACCGACACCAAAGGCACGGCGATTATGAATTCGCTGTTCCATGGCTACATCGAATGGCAGGGTGATATCGAAACGAGACCCACCGGATCGCTCGTGGCAGATCGCTCCGGCCTTGCCACAAGCTACGCCATCTACAATCTTCAAGAGCGCGGCGTGATTTTCATTGAACCCAGCGCGGAGATTTATGAGGGAATGATCGTCGGCGAAAACGCCCGAGCAAACGACCTGGACGTAAACATCGTCAAGGAAAAAAAGCTCACCAACATGCGCGCGTCCACGTCCGATGACGCCATTCGCCTCGTTCCGCCGCGACTATTGAACCTCGAGCAGGCGATCGAATTTATCCGCGAAGACGAATACGTCGAAATCACACCGAGATCGATTCGGTTGCGGAAGAAGATATTGAAGGCCAACCAGCGATAGCAGCTCGTTATAACGCGACCAACCAATGTTTAGAAGCGCAGCTTCAAAGCCACTTGAATCTGACGGTTCGAGCTTGTGCCGTCGGGTCGAGTCAGCGTCGTCGTCGAAATTCCGAACGTCCCCGGATCGGCAAGATCGTTGCCCGGCTGCGCGAATTGGACGCGATTGAACAGGTTATAGACTTCAAAACGTAGTTGCGCTTGCACGCGCTCGCCCAAGCTCTGCGTCTTGCTGAGAACCACGTCCGTGTTAATGACCCCGGGACCGACAAATACGTTGCGGCCGAGATTTCCGGGACTACCAAACGGCGCTATGGCAAACGCCGTGATAGGTGGACCCGTTTGGGTCCGGTCTGAGCCGGCAGGAATGGCGGTATTCCCAACCAAATCGGGCCGCGAACTGAGGCCCGTGTGCTCGGTATCCACGTTTCCGTAAATGTCGAACGGCAGTCCACTTTGAAAGACTGAGATTCCGGCGAACTGCCAGCCTTCCAGAACCCTGCCCATAATTCCGCTGTTGGCGTACGCCTTCCCTTTTCCGACGGGAACGTCGAGAACATAATTTAAAACCAGGCGCTGCCTCTGGTCGAAATCGGAACTCCCGCGCTCTTCTTGCAAGTCGAACGAATTTCTGGGAAAGGAGCGGCCTCCCGCGCCAGGGTTCAAGGGATCGGGCGCATCGTCGATCGAGTGGGACCAGGTATAGGCCGCTTGAATCTGCATCCCATAGCTCAGCCGCTTATTCCAATTCGCTTGAAGCGAGTGATAGGTGGAGTTGCCGATGGACTTGATCACCGAAGGTTCGTAGAACGCGGTGTTGTTTGTGGTTGGATAGTTAAAATACAAAGCTGAAAACTGAAGGGCTGAGGGTGGCACGCCGGCGGCGATTTGGGCGTTTACCAGCGCCGGAATCGGCTGATTGCCGTTTACTACGCGGAATTCATGATTGCCCTTTGACGCAACGTACGCGAGCTCGAGTGTGGACAGGCCGGGCAGTTCTTGCTGGACGCTGAAGTTCCAGCTCTGACTCACGGGCATCTTCAAGTTGTGGTCGATAATAACCGGCTCGAGAAAGGCTCCATCGGTCACCGTCGCCGAAGTCGCGAGCGTTGGTAGAACCGGCGCGTTGGGCAGGGTTGTTTGAGGGGACACCGCAACGTCTTCAAGAAACGGCGGATTGCCTCCGGCGTTCTCAAATAGGTTGCCGAAGATGCGGTCATGAAAGATGCCGTACCCCGCACGAATCGCGGTCTTTCCTTTCGAGAACGGATCCCAACTAAACCCGAAGCGAGGCTCAAAATTCAACGGATCGTTGTTATAGAGGTTCTTGGTGGCGCCCGAACCAATCAAGCTGAAGGTGAAGGGTGAAAAACCGGCTGGGTTCTGGAACAGATTGGAAAGCTCTCCGTTGCGCTCGAAAGGCACGCCGTTGAATTGATAGCGCAATCCATAGCTCAGCGTAAGATTGGGCCACACTTTCCAGATGTCCTGCGCAAACTCGGCATATTCATGCTGCACATAGTGCCGGTAATCGACCGCTGTACGGTCGCCCGCGAGATTGAAAAACTGCGCCTGGTTCTGTTCGGCCACAAATCCTAGCAGGCCCGCCGCGAGGTCTTGAAATTGCACGCTCCCGCAGCCGCTGTTGGTAGTGGGATTACAAGGATTCGCGGGATCGAGGTTCACGATTGGCTGGCCCAGCAGCGAGAACGCATCGAAATTGTAAAGGGTCCTGGACGAGAATGCGTCATAGCCGTTCTCAAAGACATACCGGAACTCGGCGCCGAATTTAAAACTGTGATTGCCTTTCACCCATGCGAGTCCGTCGTTAAGGCTCCAGGTGCCGGTACGCCGCATTTGCCCGTCGCTGTCGCCTAGCTCGCCGCAACCGATGACGGGGATGCCGGAAAGAGCGTAATCGCTGCCGTTTCCGAACGGATCGATGTTCCCCAGCGCATCAAACTGTTGGTATCCGCCGCAGTTGAAGTTGTCTGTCGGACGGTTCACGCCCGCGGTGAACTGGTTGACAAGCGAAGGACGAAGGGTCGAGATCAAGTTCGCCGATATCGAATGAACCTGCTCCGCGGTTCCTGTCGCTCCAAGGCCGGGTGCAATTTCATCGTGAAAGGCGTCGGGATCACTTTGCCCGCCGTAGGAATAGCGGATGAAAAAACTCTCGTTTTCAGTGAAGCGGTGATCGAGTTTGAATGTGGTCGCAGCGGAGTTCAGGCGCGAGGTGCTGGGGAACCGGTAGATGCCTCGGACATCATCCACACTTTCGCCGTTCGGGTTGGGAAGAAGGGCCAAGGCCTTCTGAATGGTGGGATCGAGAGGAAGCCCCAGAACATTATTCGGCGAGCCAGGATCGCGCAGATCCACCGGGTAGCCATCGAATGTGAATACTCCGGATTTGAACGCGGCCGTAGGCACAATGGATGCCTCGGTCAGGGTGGTGCGGAAGCGCTGGTATTCAGTGTTGACGAAGAAGAAGGTTTTGTCTTTTTTGATAGGGCCGCCTAGCGACCAGCCAAAATCGTTCCGCACAAATGGATTCTCGGGATTGGGCTTAGTGTTGAAGTAGTCGCGAGCCGCGAGCGCGCTGTAGCGCCCGAACCAATACGCATCGCCATGCAGCTGGTTCGAGCCGCTCCGCGAGATGACGTCGATGATCGCGCCGGTATTGCGGCCAAACTCCGGCAGAAAATTGCTACTAATGACGCGGAATTCCTGGGTGGATTCAGGGTTGAGGGAGACCAGGCCAGCCGGGGCGCCTGGCACCGATGTGTCGTTGTTGTCGGCTCCATCGAGCAGAAAATTGTTGTTGCGTTCCCGCGATCCATTCACCGCGAATCCGCCCAGGGCAGAATTGGTCTGCACAACGCCGGGGGACAGCGAAACGAGCGAGTAGGGATCGCGCACCAGCAAAGGAAGAGCGAGAATGCGGCGGGAATCGATGACGGTGCTCGACTGATCATCTTCCAAGTCAACTGGCGCGACAGCATCGCCGCGAACGGTGAGGACTTGAGAATACGGACCCACCTGCAGACGGGGATTGAGCGTAAGCGCCTGGTCCACGGTCAGCTCCACATTCCGAAACTCATAGGTCGCAAACCCTTTCTTTCGGACCGAGACGTCGTATCTTCCGGGCGTCAGAGCGGGGAGGGAGAATGTACCCGAAGCAGAGCTTTCCGTGGATCTAAGGCCGCCATCGGCGAGGTTGTTCAGCGAGACCTCGGCCGATGGCACGGCGGCTCCGCTTACGTCGGTGACGGTGCCGGAAACCGCCGCCGTTTGCGCTTTGAGCAGAGCTGAACTGAAAAGGGCAAACGTCAAAACGCACGACCACGCGGCATGCCGGCACAGAGTCATTCCGCTGCTTCCCTTCCCTTTTCGCTATTTGCTATGTCAGCCGATTTTTAGCTGAGAATTTACTTGAAACGAAAGAATACGATCAAAATGGCAACTGGTTCCCTGTAATATACCTTAAAAATGCTTTGGGGGTATTAGAGAGCCGGACAGGCAAACTCAGCGAATCCAGCACACGCGGATACTGGTGCCACATAAAGTGCATGCGGATTGACCCTTCAGTGTGCATAACAAAGATACAATGCGTGGCACCGGACGATTGCTATACTGGGCCAGGAAAAAGGCACGAACATGGCGACGCATAAGAAAAAGGCGGGGAAACGAAAGGGCAGGCCCACGGCGGCTAACCGTGGAGGCCGTACGAAACGGGTTGTCGTTCAATTCCCCATGTCTCTATACGAAGAAGCGCGCATGGCAATCAAGGAGCTTCATACCAGTCAAGCCGATTTGATCCGGTCGGCCGTGAAGCGTTTTCTCGAAGAACGAAGACAAAGAAAGCTCGAGGAGGCCCTGGCCCAGGGTTACATCGCAAATGCGAAGTTAAGCGCCAGAATCAACGAAGAATTTGCATTCGCCGACTCTGAAGTGGTTTAGATGCCCGGCAAGGTAACGCGTGGCGAAGTGGTTGAAGTGAACTTGGATCCAACTGTTGGGACGGAAGTGAAGAAAACACGCCCTTGTGTCATTGTGCAGAATGATGTGGGCAACAGGTTCTCGCCAAGAACGATCATCGTACCGGTCACAGACGCAGAGCATGTCGCAAAGCCCTTCCCGGTTTGCGTTCCGCTGTCAAGAGGAAGTGGAGGACTGACAAAAGACAGCGTCGCTTTGTGTGACCAAATTCGAGCCATCGATGAGAGCCGAATTGTGAGGTCTCTCGGCCGTCTCACGCCAGCCCAGATGGAACGAGTGGATGCGGCGCTGAGAATCAGCCTCGGACTCAAGTAGATGAAGCCATACCTGCCGTTTGACTCTTTTATATCCAATTAGCTACGATAAAGTGTTTCGAGTTTTCGAGATAAAGAGAGAAGTCTGTCCATGCGTAGCGAAGTTCCATCCAAGCACGAGGTCAGCCGTGCTTGGCATGTGATCGATGCCGAAGGAGCCGTGCTGGGAAGAGTGGCCAGCCGCGCCGCGACGATTTTGATGGGCAAACACAAGCCGATCTATACGCCGCATCTCGATACGGGCGACCACGTAATCATTGTCAACGCGGCGAAGGTGAAGCTCACGGGCGGCAAGGAAAACCAGAAGATATACAGGCGCCACACGGGTTATCCAGGCGGCTTGATTGAAACGGGAGCCAGCAGGTTGCGTGCGACGCGTCCTGCGAGGATGGTCGAGCTGGCGGTGTCGGGAATGCTGCCTAAAACGAAACTCGGCAAGCAGATGTACCGCAAGCTGAAGGTGTACGCCGATCAACAGCATCCCCATCAGGCGCAGAAGCCGCAAGCGCTCGACTTGGGCAAGGAAGCGAGAAGGTGAAACGGGAAATCGAGGAAGGAAGTTAGTGCCAGCGAAGTTGATTCAACATCTGGGAACCGGACGGCGCAAGACCGCCACTGCGCGGGTCTTTCTGCGCGCCGGCAAGGGGCAAATTACAGTCAATCACCGGCCGTTCGACAATTATTTCGTGAGCGAGTCGGCTCGCGTCTACGTCCGGCAGCCGTTGCTGGCGACGGAAACAGCGGACAAGTTCGACGTTTTGATTTTGGCAAATGGCGGAGGCATCACCGGGCAGTCAGGGGCTTGCCGGTTGGGCATCGCCCGAGCCTTGGTAGAGTATAATCCCGAGCTGCGCAGCAAGCTGAAGCAACTCGGATTTCTGACGCGCGACGCTCGCGCGCATGAGCGAAAGAAGTACGGTCAAAAGGGAGCGCGCAAGCGTTTTCAGTTCTCCAAGCGATAACCGCTGTTCTTCCGTTCAAAACATCAACCCGTGCAGCAGACGGCCTCGCGCCGCCTGTTGTCCGACCGGGCTCTGAATCGGCTGCGCAAATTCCGCTTTGGGCCGCGTAGTCCGTTTCGGGGTCCGCAACGGTGGCTCGTTCCCACCCGGATCGTTAAGGAGGCAATTTGCCGTCAATCTCAATGAAGGAACTGCTCGAAGCAGGCGTTCACTTCGGGCACCAGACCAAGCGCTGGAATCCAAAGATGAAGGAATACATCTTTGGCGAACGTAATGGCATTTACATCATCGATCTGCAAAAGACGCTGAAGCTGTTCAAGGACGCGATGCGGTTTGTTGGCGAGATGTCGGCACAAGGCAAGACGGTACTCTTCGTAGGGACAAAGCGCCAGGCACAGGAAGCGATCGCTGAAGAAGCGGCTCGAGCAGGCCAGTTTTACGTAAATCAGCGCTGGCTCGGCGGCCTCCTTACCAACATGGTGACGGTGCAGCGCTCAATCAAACGCCTGAAGGACCTGGATGCAATGGCTTCGGATTCCGGATACGAAGGGCGCGCGAAGAAAGAAATCGGCCGCCTGGAGCGCGAGCGGAAACATCTACAGCAGAATCTTGCCGGCATCAAGGACATGGCCGGTCTGCCTGATCTCATGTTCGTGATCGATTCGAACAAAGAAGCTATCGCCGTGAAGGAAGCGCGAAAGCTCGGCATCCCGGTCGTCGGCGTGGTTGACACGAACTGCGATCCTGACGAGGTGGATTACGTCATTCCCGGCAATGATGACGCTCTACGCGCCATCCGCTTGTTTACTCAAAAAATTGCGGATGCTGTCGTAGAGGGTCGTAATCTCACGACCGAGCAGGAGTTCACTTCGGAGAAATTGGTCAGCGAGGAAAGCGCGGCTGACGAGACACCGGCCGAATACACCCAATATCTCGATCCGAAGTACGCTGAACAGCTCATTTCCGAGAGCATGGCAACCGTCGAGGAGCCGGAAGAACTTCCCCGGAAAGGCCCCGGAAGCGAAGCCGTGGAAGAGCTGGCGGACACGGTTCGGGAACAGTAGAAGTCAGGCACGCGAGATTAGAGCGGACAAAGCGCGTCTTCTAGAGGGGCGCGCTTGCGCAACTCGCTTGAGTCGCGCACAACGGCACCCACCGCCTGTGCGCTTGTGTAGGGTGAGGAATGGAGAATGGCAGAGATTAGCCCCCAATTAATAAAAAAGCTTCGCGAAATGACTGGCGCGGGTATGATGGAGTGCAAGAAGGCGCTCATCGAGGCGAACGGCGACCTTTCCCGAGCGGTAGAAATTCTCCGGACGCGCGGCTTGGCTTCCGCCGGAAAGAAGGAAGGGCGGTCCACGAAACAAGGGCTGCTGGGCGTGAAGATCGCGGACGATCAGAAGTTTGGCGTTTTAGTTGAAGTAAACTGCGAGTCCGATTTCGTGGCCCGTACGGAAGACTTTCAGAGCCTCGTCCAGGATATTACGGATCATGTTGCGGAGTTGAAGCCAACGCACGTCCGGAAGGAAGACGTAGCACAAGCGGCATCGGAAGCAGTGGCTTTGTATGAGCAAAAGTTCGCCAAGGACCCTGCCCAAACGGTCAGCGAACTGATTAAGTCGAAAATTGCTAAACTCGGCGAAAATATCGCGGTTTCGCGGTTCGCCAATTTGGAAGTCAAGAGCAGCGGGGTAGTAGGCTCGTATGTGCATACGGGGGCACAGGTTGCAACGATTGTGGCAGTTCATGCTCCCCAGCGAGCCGTGGGACAGGAGGAGTTTCAGACTCTAGTCCGCGATATTGCCATGCACATTACGGCAGCGAATCCGCAGTTCATCGGCAAGGAAAGCGTGGCACCGGAGGCCCTTGCGCGCGAGCGCGCCATTCAGCGCGAGCGCGCCCTGAAGGAAGGCAAGCCCGAAAAGATGGTGGACAAAATCGTTGAAGGCCGGCTCAGCAAATTCTATGAAGAAGTGTGCCTGCTGGAGCAGCCTTTCATCAAGGACAACGCCATCACAGTCGGCGAGCTGATCAAGTCGAAAGCCGGCAAAGACGGCCACGTCAGCGTTGCCAGTTTCGTCCGGTACAAGGTGGGTGAAGCGGCTGACACCTCGGGAGCCGAAGCATCGCCCCTTCCCGTAACAGCCTGAATCTGTAAGCCTGTCTCTGGGCCTGTATGTCGCACTTCCAACGCATACTACTCAAAATCAGCGGCGAGGCCCTCGCTGGAGGGAACTCGTTCGGACTCGATGCGGAACGGGTAAAGGCGTTGGCGGCAGAGATCGCCGAAGTCGCGAAATCTGGAATCCAGGTTGGTTTGGTGGTGGGAGGCGGCAACTTTTTCCGGGGCGTTGCTGCCGCCGCCAAAAGCATGGACCGGGTGACGGGCGACCATATGGGCATGCTGGCCACGGTCATCAACGCGCTGGCGTTTCAGGATGCGCTCGAGAAACAAGGCGTGCCGACTCGCGTAATGACCGCGATTGAGATGCATCAAGTAGCCGAACCCTACATCAGGCGTCGCGCGATCCGGCATTTGGAAAAGGGGCGTATTGTCGTGTTCGCGGCAGGCACCTCGAATCCATATTTTTCCACCGATACTGCCGCAACTTTGCGGGCGCTCGAAATTAGAGCCGATGTGATCGCCAAAGCGACGCGCGTAGACGGCGTCTACGATAAAGATCCACACAAGTATGCCGACGCCGTGCGCTATCCGGAAATCGGCTACACAGAGGTGCTCGCCAGGTCACTCGCCGTAATGGATGCCTCCGCGGTCGCAATGTGCCGCGACAACGGTCTGAAAATCATGGTATTCAACTTGACCGTCGCCGGCAATATAATGCGAATGGTGATGGGCGAGCCTATTGGCACGATCATTTGCTGAACAAGAGGGACACGCTATGAAGCACGAGCAGCAGGCTACCGCCGCGGAAAGCGGCAAGGTTCAAAACATAAAAGAAATCGACGGTGAAGCCAGAAGCCGAATGGAAAAGGTGCTCGCCGATCTTCAGCACGAAATGAGCACGGTTAGAACCGGCCGCGCTTCCATCAGCTTGCTTGACAGCGTGCGGGTGGAGGCCTACGGTTCGCCAGTACCGCTGAACCAGGTTGCGCAACTGCATGTTCCCGAGCCGGCCATGATCACCGTTCAGCCTTGGGACATATCCATGATGAGCGCAATCGAGAAAGCGATCAGAAACTCGAACCTGGGACTGAACCCCAGCAACGACGGAAAGCTTGTGCGAGTGCCGATTCCCCCGTTAACCGAGGAGCGTCGCCGCGACTTGGCGAAAAAACTGTCGCACATTGCCGAAGAGCGGCGAGTGTCGCTCCGGAATATACGGCGCGACGCCAACGAGCATCTGAAGAAGCTGCTCAAAGACAAGCAGATCAGCGAAGATCAGGAGCGCCAGTCGCTCGACTCGATACAGAAATTAACCGATTCCTACATCGCGAAAGTAGATCAAGCCGCGAAAGCCAAGGAAAAGGAAATTCTCGAATTCAAGTAGCTGAACTTGATTAATCTGACCGAACCGCGACGGCGAGGGAGCGGATGTTTTTCAAGCGGCATTCACCACCCGGCCTGTCGCATCCGGTCGACAATAATCGCGGCATAAGCGCCCATGTTCGCCGGGCGGCGTCGGCGTGGAGCGGGGAGAATGGCCGCAAGACGTGCGCCCTCCTCGCGGCCAATGCGTGACGCTGGCAGATGATACCAATAGGAAGCGGCGGCTTCGGCGCCATATACGCCTGGACCCCATTCGACAACGTTGAGGTAAAGTTCGAGGATCCTGCGTTTGCCCAATATCACCTCTGCCAACGGGACCAAAGATGCTTCGATAATTTTCCGAACGAACGATCTTGAAGTAGTAAGGAAGAGATTCTTTACGAGCTGTTGATCGATGGTCGACGCGCCCCGAAGGCGCTTGCCTTCCGCGTCTTCGGCAGCGGCAAGCTGCACCTGCTTCCAATCAAATCCATGATGATTGTAGAACCGTGCGTCCTCAGCCGAAATGACGGCGTGCTGAAAGGCGGGGGAGATGCGGTAGAGCGGTACAAAACTGCAGCGCTTCTGGTAGGGCGCATGTTGAAACCAAGACTCGAGCCTCCGTTCCACTTGCACCGAAGTCGTAGGCGGATCGATCCAGCGGAGCAGAACGAAACTGAAGATTGCGCCGCCGTAGAAACAGAGCACGACGGCGGCAATCGCGAGCGTGAGCCGGCGGCCCCAGCTCACGCGGCGCTTAGCGCGCCTGGGCTTGGCGGAGGGTCTCCGGGTGGTCGAGGAAGCCAAGCACCAACATACGACGTCGGAGCACGCGCGACGAACCCCGTTAGCGAAGCTAGAGCCGCGCTCCCGAATCAAACGCGCTCCACCCATCGAGGCGCTTATTCGACCTTCTGCCAAGAGGAATCGGGATCGAAAGCCGTCATTGCCTTGACTTTCTGCTCGGTGTCTGCGCCGAGGTCCCTCTGGTAAACAATCCCGCGCTGGTTTACTATGAATGTCGTGACGCCGCTCGAGCGATACTCGGCCGGATATGCCACAACGGCGACACCCCCTGTCATCTTTCCATCCACAATATAGTCCTTCGCTCCGCCTGGGGCGTTTGGACCCTGAGCAGTCAGAATTCGATAGAGATAGCCATGGAAAGGAATGCGCCGGCTGACCGCTTTTTCGTAACCTTCCTCAGCAGCTTCGGCAAGTAAGGGACCCGCCGGGCTGATCGACTCACCATCCTTCGGTTCCCAATACAGACCATTCTCCTTCCCGGGTTCGCTGCGAATCCTCCTTGCATAGACACCTGGCGGATTGCCGTCATGGCCTTGCTTCGCATACTCCTGCTCAGCCTCGATGACGGCGCGGCATACGCGGATCGCATCCAATTCGTTTTCGCCAATCCGCCGATAAAGTTCTTCCTGCTTGCCAGCGGCTGTGTCGAAGACCCAGCCACCTTCTCGCTTCACAAGGGGAATGGGAAGCGGCCAATCCGACGCGCCGACTTGCAACACAAAAGTACCTGGCGCCGTGGCGACAAGCTTGTGCTGCTTCCCATAGGCGTGCACAAATGTCGCGCGGCCATTCTTGTCGGCGATGTCGTCGCCCGAGGAAATCAACTCCTTTCCCTCAGGGCCAAAGATCTGCAGCAAGGCGGAAATGTCATTGCTGCGTGCGGCATTGACAAGCGCACTGACGGCTGCGTGCGTCGTTGGAAAGACCTTTTGCTGAGGCTCCTGAGCGCGCCCAGTCTGGGCGGATAGCGAGATGATGATCGAACAAGCGATCATGTATGCGAGCCCGTGAGAGGTCCGCTGAAGTAAGCGCAAATCAGAATTCATGGCATCCCGTCTCACTTTGCGTACCTAATGCTCGGGCCTCATTGCTTTTTAGAACGGCCCAGACTTTGTTGTCCCCGTTTGCTCGCTGCCCTGGCATCGCTACCGCGGTTATTGCTGTTGAAGACGCTGGTCCGGCCGCCTGTTTGTGCCTGTGGATTGCCGCCTCCTGTCTTGGGCTGGTACCCGGCGAAAGCGTTCCTAGGCGGCTGAGCCGGACGCGCAGCCGAAGCTGGCCGACTTGGATTCGGCGGGCGACTCACGTTTGCATTCGATGGCAAACGGTTGTTTGGCGGAGTGGGCCGCGGCGGGTTCGAAGGCCGATTCGGCGAGGGCCGGTTAGAAACTGGCGGCCGATAGTTCGGCGGACGGCTGCCCGATGGAGGCCGGTAATTGGGCGGGCGATACGACCAATTTCCGCCATAGCCGGGCCGATTGCTATAGACGAGAGGCCGGGGCCGGTACGTGTAGCGCGGCGGCCGGTAACGGTTGTTACGAAACACCCAGCTGTTGTGGTTGACGATTACGGTCCGGTGTCCCCAGTTCCAGCCCCACCCGCCCCATCCCCATGGCTGAGTGTTGATGAGCGCGCCAATCGCGATCCCGGCGCCGAATGTCAGAAGCGCACTTGCCACCACAGCTCCTGTGCTGGGCCGGGTATAGACCACAGTGGGATCGTACGTCGGAACGTAAACAACCTGTGGATTCGCAGGTTGAACGACGATAATCTGCTGGCCCCCCTGGTTCTGTGTCAGGACTTGTTGCTGCTGATTGCTTTGCAAAGTCCCTGCGGCGTAGGCCTGAACTCGCAGTCTTTGGATTGAGTCCATGACCGATGCCTGATTCGCCTCGAATGCGGCGCCAATGGCTGCATAGTCATCGATATTCTGAGCCATCATGTCCAAGACTTGCGGAAAAGTCACCAGAGCGACGAACGCTGGATCGAAACCCTGCTGCTGCGCCGCGCTCTCCAAGGCAGCGCCATTCAAATTAGAGTTCTGCCCCAGCCAGGCATCGACATCCAGGATTTCCTGCGGATTTGTCGAGGCGGTCGTAATCTGTGCTAGCAGGGTGTCCGGGTAAAGAGCAATCGGAGCGAGCAATTGGTCCAATTGCTGCGGTGTGGGAACGGCAGCTTGAGCAAGGAGCGTTCCGCTCGAGTCGTAGAACAGGAGAAGGCTCACTGCAAAAGCAATTGAAGGAATTGGGTGGCTTTGCATACCTGCCCCAACTATGCGCCCCTCTCTTGCGAAATAACCGGACAAGCGAGAACGCATAAGCTGCGCGAAGCTTGTTTGGTCTTACTGCTTCTTCTTGCTTCCAATGATCCCGCCAAGGCCCTTGGTCAGGTCTTTAGACCCCGGGATCTGTCCCTTGCTCACGTTGCCGAGTTCACCTTGGACCAGCCCCGCAGCCACTCCACCTAGTTCCGGAACAAACTTCGGGCTCGAGGTCGTTCCTTCGATCGCGAAGGGGATGCCACCCTTGGCGCTGCCGGCTCCTGCCACTCTTGACAGCCCTCCCACCATGCCGCCGTGCAGGTCGGCTAGCATCTTGAAAGCCAGCGCTCCTGCCGGGCTCACGGTTCCCGCCCCCGTGATCACGCCGATGGCCGGTACCGTTAGATTGATGTTATCGGCCTTCATAGCCTCGGGCGCGACACGTGCATTGAGGCTCGCGTTTTGGATGGAGGTATCGGGACTCGACACCGATTTGCCGGCGAATGCCGATAGCGCTCCCAGTTTCGATCCCAGGTCGAAGTTGACTAGCTTGGTGTTGGCCAGACGGAGCGGCCCGGTGATCACAAGCTTGTCCAGTGGTCCCACGATCGCCAGTTCCGCCGACATCGTACCGCCTTTTAGTTGCGACCCCGACGGAAGCACCACCCCCATCGAGGGCAGCATGGGCTCCAATTCGTCCACCGGCATGTTGGGTGCATTCAGTTTCAGGTTCACCACTTCCGTGTCCCCTTGGTCTTGAAAGGTTCCCGTTAGATGCGCTTGAGCGCTGCCGATGGCGATATCTCCTTGGCTGATGGTTCCGCTCTGCTTGTCGAGGTCAACGTCCACGGTGTGCTTGACGACAACCGTCTCGGGCCCCGGCGTACCCTTCGGCGAGAACTTCAATTGCTTGCCCGTAAATACGCCCACCGCTTTAGCCTGGCTCCCATTGGAGTTCAGCGTGCCATCAAAATTCGCTAGTCCCGCTATGCCGCTGGCGGGATTGATCATCCCCAGGGATCCAATATTCATGTTGTTCACCTTCACCGCCGTTTCCAATGGAGTCTTGGAAGCGTCTTCGGCATTGATGGGGCCGGCCTTCCCTGAGATGTTCACATCCCCGCTGCGCGGCAGCTGCGCCGTCAGCTGGAACGGGAATTGCGAGCTGAAGGAGAAATTCGTCACCGAAATGTTTACATTGTCATAGACCGTCGGCTTAGCCGAAGAATTCACCTTCCCCACCGACAATTTCCCTTGATTGACGTTCAGCTTCGCGACGGAGAGATTCGTCGGCGCCGCTCCGCTCGGTTTTTCCGGCTCGGGTTCCTTCTTCGCGGAGGCCCCGCCTATGCTTGAGAAATTCCATTTCCCATTTGCTGCTTTCAGCAGCGTGATCTGGGGCTCTTTCAACGTGATATCGGTTATGTTGAGCCGTTTGGAAAAGATCAGCGGCATCAGTTCAACCCCCACCTTTAACGATTGCGCCGTTACGAACGGCGAATGGCTGAACGCGGAATCGTCGGCAATGGCGATGTTATCCACACCAACACTGCCCGACAGGATGGACAAGCTCAGGTTGCCCACCGTGACTTGCCGTCCCAAGGCAGTGCTTAATTCCGACTCGATCCTGGGACGGAAGCTATTCACGTTAATAAGGAATGGAAGCGCAATCAGGATCAGAACAACGATTGCAAGTACGATTCCGCCAACGCGCAGCAAGCGTTTCATAGTCTCGGTACCTTTCCTTTCTTGCCCGGTTCGATCCGGAATTAAGTGTACGCCTAAGACCGTTGAAGTGAGGCGGCTCCAGCTTTTGGTTTCCCGGGAACCGAGCGGGAGGACGCGTTAGTGGACCGGCGGAGTGCGCGGAAGAAAAAAAACTTACCATCAGCGGAGGCGCTCAGGCGTATACTAATCGAAACCTTTTTCAGTCTCCGCAGTCGAATTTAGGTAGGTTGTGTAGAAGAGGGTTTTGGAGATTGCCATGCGTCCGCTTATCGCGCTGTGTCTGTTTGCTTTTCCGATGTTCGCTGCCAATGAGGAGCCCGTGGCCCAGCGCCTAGCCGAGGCGAGCGACGTGTTCACCGAAATCGTGAACACACCGGATAAGTCGGTACCGACGGATCTCATGAATCGTGCTCAGTGCATTGTCATCGTGCCCGCACTGAAGTCCGGGGCATTCATCGTGGGAGCGAAATACGGCAAAGGTTTCATACTGTGCCGCAGAGAGAGCGGCGTCGGCTGGTCCGCCCCAGGGGCGATCCGTATCGAGGGAGGAAGTTTCGGTTTTCAGATTGGCGGATCGGCGACCGACATCGTTATGCTTGTCATGAACCGACAAGGGGTCAACGCGGTGCTTTCCAGCCAGTACACACTGGGAGGACAGGCCGAGGTGGCCGCGGGCCCGGTCGGACGCGCCTCTTCTGCGCAGACCAGCGGATGGATGAATGCCGGGATTCTTTCCTATTCCCGTACTCGCGGAATCTTCGCCGGGGTGTCGCTCCAAGGCTCGACTCTGAGACAGGACCTGGATGACAACCAAGCGCTCTACGGAAAAAAGCTGGACAACAAGACGATCGTCACAACCAGAGTCCGTACTCCGCAGGCCGCGCGGAAACTGGTAACGGATCTGGACCGGTATTCTCCCAGGCTCAAGAAGGCATAGTGACAAATCCAATGTGTAATTAGAGGAAGAAAGCACGACGCGGCTCCCAGCCGGCCGTCTTCTAGCCCCGTTCAGCGCGTCAGAC
>JBAUZG010000325.1:0-7498 GCA_049585195.1 Bryobacteraceae bacterium
TCCGAAACAAGACGGAAGAGGCGGCCGTCGCTATCGAAGCTCCAGGGTCGGCCGCTCTCAACAATTTCGAGCTGCGGTTCGCGATCCCGGAATAGCAGTTCGATACCGGGCTTACCGCTGGCGTCCTTGTAGGTCAGCTCAAGCGCCGCTGTTCCGTGCCATTTGATGTCAATGACCGTGACAAGGCCATTCGGCAGGACGCCCTTTACGGACGCCCCGCGCGTGAGTTCTTCGAGCGTTGCCATGGTTTAGGAACGGTCATCGGGGTATTTCAGTGTGAAAGATTATGATAACGGGGTGCCAGACGATGTGGGGGGACAGAGATATCGCCATGAATTGCAGGTGGCTATTGACGCGGCGCAAGCGGCTGGCGCAATCGCGCGCGAATACTTCGTCAATGGTGAAGCAAGCCGCACCGACTTGCCGGCCGAGGAGCGAATTAACGGCGTTCTTACCAGCGCTTTTCCAGCTTACGGCTACCGAGGAGAAGAGTTGGGCCTCGTACGGAAGGCCGACGACCCCGAAAAACATTATTGGCTGGTGGACCCGCAGGACGGAACCTCCGCGGCGGGCAAGGGCTTTCGTGGAGCGGCCGTCTCGATAGCATTGCTGCGCCAGGGATGCGTAGTTCTCGGCGTCGTGTACGCCTACGCGGCGCCCGATAACGCCGGGGACCTTTTCTTTTGGGCTGAGGGCATGCACAGCGTTCACCGCAATAATGACCGCATCTCCCGTCAATGGCCCGCTGAGCCCAGCCAAAGCGCGACTGCGCTGATCTCTCAGGACGCCGATCGGGCTGCGGAGGTGAATGCGGAGCTTCTGTACCCGATGCGTTTCCGCTCCGTTCCCAGCATCGCGTATCGACTCGCCCTGGTCGCTGCCGGCGAGGGTGATCTGGCGGTCTCGCTGAACGGACCGACAGGATGGGACATCGCCGGCGGTCATGCATTATTGCTGGGTGCCGGCGCTAATGTATTCAATCAAGAAGGTGAAGTCGTCCACTACGACTCTACCGGGCAACCGCTGCGGGCGATGTCGTATTGCTTTGGCGGACCGCACGGACTTGTGAAACAGTACGCTGCGAGGAAATGGCGGAAGGTTTTCGAAGCGGGTACTTCTCAGCCTGCACAGAAAAGCCTCTGTTTTCTTATTCCCGGCAAGGTAATAGTCGATCCGAGCATCTTAAGCAGGGCGCAGGGTTGTTTGTTAGGCCAGTTCGCGGGAGCTGCGATCGCCTCCGCGATTGCGTTTTTACGCGAAAAGGCCCAGGGTTGGAAAGTTACCAGCGCCCTCATCGAGACGAGTGCTTCCCATGCTGGCGAAGTCATCGACTTCATCGTTAGACATCACTCGCACCCCTCAGGAGGCACACTGCGCTGCGTCTATAACGAGCTGGAGCTGCGCGTCGACATTAGCTACCGTGGCAGTCCAGCAACGCGGTTGCCAAAGATACGCCAGCTTCACGCCGCGGTACCAGGTGAACTCGAGGACGAAGAGGCAGCCGCTTACGTCGGACTTAGAAACTTTCTGCAGGGACTCGCGGTTGACCGCCAGGAAATCAAGGCAAGAAAGACGGGCGTCGTTGTTCGTTTGTTCTACGCCGTGTGAGTCCGTTGCAGGCGCTGATGTTTTGGGGGTCCATCGCGCATCCTCAACTCGTACTGATCTGATCTCGCCGCCTGCCTGAGGGTGGTGGAAATTACCTCGCCACGGGCTTCCGCGACCGCGTAACCAGCCTAACCGCAATTTTTGGAAAAATAATGATACGGAATTTGCGGCTCTCGCGCTGTATCCGGCAGAAGAGCAGATGCACTTTCGGCACCCGCCGCATGTGGGTCCAGTCTACGTCTTGCAACGAGGAGAAACACTGTGTTTTCTGTGGAACAGAATCAGGATCTGCAGCGCCACGGCGAGCAGTACTTATTGGGTCACAGCGAAGCTGAAGACCTACGGCTCAGAAAGCAGGCGGAGGAGCTTCGACGGGAGTCGGCTTGGCTGCTTGACCGTACAGGCGTTGCCCCGGGGGATTGGGCAGTTGATCTCGGGTGTGGGCCGCAAGGTGTCCTGGACTTGCTCTCGGAGCGCGTCGGATCGACGGGACATGTGATCGGTATCGAAAGAAACCACGACTCGGTTGCGATGGCGAGACGCTTTGTAGCCGATCGTGGGCTGACAAATGTTGAGGTGCTTCAGGGAGACGCCACCGCAACAGAGTTGCCGGCAGCTAGCTTCGACCTGGTTCATGCGCGGCTCGTACTCGTGAATGTACCCGATGTCGAAGCAGTCGTCCGGGAGATGGTCCGGCTGGCTCGGACCGGTGGCGTGGTCGCCAGCTACGAGGCAGATTATGTTTCACACTTCTGCGATCCTCCCCTTCGAGCCTGGGACCGTCTTTTCGAGATTTTCAAAGAATACGCGTCCGCTAACGGAATCGACCTCTTCGTCGGCCGCCGAACGCACCGCCTGTTTCGTGAAGCCGGGCTGGTGGATATTGAAGTGAACCCGGTTGTTCATGTTTTTCCGCCCGGAAACAACCGGCGCGCAATCTTTTGGGACTTCCTCGAGAACGTGCGCGGTCGCGTTCTCGAGCAAGAGCTAATAACTGAATCGGAGTTCAGCGAGTTGATCGCCGAATTGAAGGAGCACCTCGATCGCCCGGACACGCTGGTGGTATCACACCTGTTTTTCCAAGTTTGGGGTCGAAAACCCGTGTAGTATGGTCCCATCGTGGCTAGCCGGGCGCGAGCGTGATATCCATCTGATAGAACTTGAACACGTTCTCTTCGCCGGGCTGGTCGCATGCTATGGTCCTGTAGCGATCCAAGACATCGTTGACGAACGCTGGCTTTTCCGTTTCCGGTAAGATCGTGTCCATGCGACTAGCATCACTAAAGAAAAGTCGAAAAACGCCTGGCGCGACTTGAAATCCCACGCCTCCGACCTGGTGTGAATGCGGCGGGCATGCAGACCGTTCTTCTCGGCCAGCGGTCCGTATTGTTCCGCCGTCAGATGTAGATACGGGCCGCGGAACTCTTGGAAATAACGAGCCTATTTTGACGAGCGGCATGTATCCTCGATCACGAGCTCCAGGCTCTTGCGCTTTCCGTCCGGAACGAACCGCAGTTGCGCCAAGCCATTCGGTTTCAAAGCGCAACGTATTGAGTGAAGGGCCGCATCTTGTTCGGGAACCGAGTGGAGCGCATTGAACGAGACAATCAGATCGAACTCTTCCCGAAAGGGCAGGCTACGGGCATCTGCTGTGACCCTTCCGTCACCGCATCCGATGTCGAGGACCCGCTCTGTACCTTCAAGGTGAAGTAGCGACAGCACCTGCGCTGCCATCGCCTGTTGAAGCCCAGATCGCTGGACGTAGGCGGCCGCATCCCAGCCTGTCATCGTCATGCCTGTGTTTCCTAGCTGAAAGCGCAAACAGTTCGAAAGTTGGATCACCCACTGCGATGGAGAGCCACCATTCGGGCTAGCGCTACGTTAAGCCCGACACAAACGCATTTTTTTTACGCGAGAAATGATACGAAATTTGCGGCTCTTGCGCTTTGTTGGCTGAAACGCAGGTGCAGCTTCAGAAAAGCAAGGCCCGCATCAGGCGAGATACCGGGAGCAATTCTGCGCCTCGGCAGGTGAAAAGGTTTTCGCAGAGCGAAAGAGAATTCCAATGACGTCATCAATACGAAAGCATCTCGGGATACGGAACGCGCTTAGTGTCATTCTGACGCTGGCCAGCCATTTCGTTTACGTTGCGGCAGCCACGGCTGGCCAGCAAAGTCTTGAAGTCATCGACCTCAGTTCCACTTCTGCGGCCAACGAGGTCAGCGAAGCGCGCGCGGCGTTTGCGAAGGGGGGTGCGATCATCGTGATGACCGACACAAGCCCCGACGAGCTCAACCGCACGTTCGGATCTTATATCCCCAGCTCGAAGGCGTTTACATCAGCGAGCAATACGCCTATAAAGGCTGATTCGACTGTCTCCAAGAGCGAGCCCCTGACCCTGCGTGGGGTTGCCGCGTATGTCGACGCGAGCGGCATCGCGCACTCGGTTCAGGCGTTGGCGCCGGCCAACGATTCGGACCCGGCGAGGCAGGGATGGAGAAAGCACCTCGATGACTGGATTCAGGCTGAACAAACGAAGGCCTTGACCGGGGTGGGCGATCCCACGCCCCCCGAAAAGGCATGGACTCTTCTCGAAGAGACCACCATCGAGGCCAATAGTCACAATCAAAATTTCGAGCAGAATACGATCGAGATCTACCGCCTCAACGCCATCACTACCGCAGCGGACTACTACATGGTATTCACCGAGCCAGAGGTGAAGCCGGCTTGGCAGGGTAACTGTAACGGCTTCGACCAGTGCGACTGGCATACCATCTCTCGCTCCTTTACCCATGCGGCCTCACCTAGCACTGGTCTCATTGACCATGGCCCGACGGGAACCGTTGGAGACGGCACCGTCAGCTTCAGCATTGGGGCCGATCTGAATGGCGATGGTCCTGGCGGCGGTGTGGAGTTCAGTGCAGATTGGTCGCAGCCCGCCGTTTCGACGGTGGATAACAGTTCTTCTACGGACGCAAGTTGGAACGAAACCTTTGAGATGAAGTCGCCAATCAGCCCATGTAATCCCCCTGGCGGGGCCGGCTCAGTACCTGGCACCAGCAGCGGCACTTTTACAAGCGAACAAGGCTCGATTTTCGAGGTGCCGGAGGGAACCACCAGTATTTCCTTTACCATCACGGCGGTCGCCAATTGGTGCGATTACAACACATACGCTCCCAATCTTGGCGTCAACAACGACTCACTCAATCTCGCCGTCACGTTGTCCCTGGGACCTCCGGTGCTCCAGGCTGCTCCGACGAGCCTGACGATACCGGCGGGAGGCACTGCACCGTTACTCGTGGGTGCGTACATTCCCAATTCGGAACAGGGTCTGCCCTGGCAGATCACGTCTAACCAACTCTGGCTGACTGTCCCAAGTCAGGGTCCGTTTACCACCGGACAAGTCGTACCCGTGACCGTGGCTCAAGGAATAGCGGATGGGACGGGGGGGACGCTCTCGATCAATACGTCGCCTCCATTTGCAGCGCCGTCCGTAACAAAGGGGCCGATTCTGGTGAACGTAACCGTGGGCACTCCCAAAGCCAGCCACATTGCGGGCATTCTACTTTTCGGAGGGCTTGGTGTGGGTGCCACTAGTGCCGAGTTTTACGATCTCGCCAGCCAAACGGTCGTTCCAGTTACGCCCAGTGTGACGAGGCAGTATGACCATACGGCCACTCTGCTAAACACGGGAAATATTCTGATTGCGGGGGGCATGACGGAGATTTCCCCCTCCAGGGAGGTGACGGCCGCCGCTGAGCTGTATCAACCGGCGTCGTTCAGTTTCGCCCCTACGCGCAGCCTGGCGACGGCTCGTGCGGGGCACACCGCTACCTTGCTGCCCGACGGCAAAGTACTGATTGTGGGCGGCGTCGACGCCAATGGATCCTCCCTATCGAGCGCGGAGCTATACGATCCGGCTACGGGTACATTCAGCAGCGCGGGCAATTTGCAGACGCCGCGCAGCTATCACTCCGCCAGCCTGATGCGCGCCACCCCTACGCAAGTAGTCGTCTATGGCGGGTATACCACAGATGTGTCAGCGCCGGATGATGGATGGGAACTCTGGGACGAGGCTAGCAACGCTTTTATCAAGAGTGGAACGATGGCTGCTCCGGCAGCGGGCATTCCTCAACCCCTCCCGAACGCCCCTCCACCGTACTCACCAACAAATCTTGATCTTGTGGGCGGGCAGTCCTACGGTAATCAGATCACTGCGCAAGAGCAGATCCTGAACACGTTTAACACTGCTAGCCCATCGTTCGAACTCGAATCTAGCTACTTTAACCTGCAGGTCCCGCGAGCGTTCCATACACTTACATCCTTGCCCAATGGGGCGGTTTTACTTGTGACCGGAGGAACGACAACTGATCGGACGAAACTCGCCAGCGCGGAAACCAGTGAATTAGGAGCTTGGACGCTGCTCTCCGGCACAGCAACCTGCCCTGGCAGCCCGGGCTGCATGCTTGCGGCACGCGCCAATCACACCGCGACATTGTTGCCCGACGGCAGAGTATTGCTGGTGGGTGGGAATGATTCGGGTCCGAACACTGAGTTTTACGATCCAGCATCCAAGACGTTTACCCCGGGGCCTGCCATCCAGCGCCGAGAGGGCCACACCGCAACTTTGGTGGTGACAACGGTCACCAGCCTGATCGCCACGCCCCCGTCTTCCACATTCGGGCAAACCGTAAACCTGGCGGCAAGCGTCACCTCGGCAGTCGGCACGCCGACGGGGTCTGTGCATTTTCTGGACGGCTCAAAGGAACTCGGCTCCGCCCAGCTCGTCAAAGGTCAGGCCAGCATCAACGTGGCAACGCTCTCAATCGGCTCGCACGCGCTTAAGGCGGTTTACGCCGGCGATGGCGTATCGAGCGGAAGTGAATCGGCGGTTGTTACACAAGCGGTCAGTGGTTCCACATCCAGCACAAGCCTGTCGCTCTCGCCGAATCCGTCGCAGTTCGGGTCTGCGGTGACGATGACTGCTTCGGTAAGCGGAACGGGCGGACCCGCAACCGGCACCGTTGTTTTCAGCGACGGCGGAAAGCAAATTGCCAGCGCCGATCTTGCCAGCGGCTCCGCGAGTGCACAAGTAACTAATCTTGGCATTGGTCAGCATCCTATTACCGCGACTTACAAAGGCAACGGGGATTGGGAGGGCAGCACTTCCGACACGATTACTCAAACCGTCACTGCGGTGAAGGTTAGCACGACTACGTCGCTAAGCTCGAACAACAACCCGTCGACGAGCGGTCAGTCAGTAACGTTCCAGGCCACCGTGAACCCAGCGTCGCGAACAGGCGTGCCCGCAGGGACGGTGAATTTCCTGGATGGCAGCACGTTTTTGGGCTCGGCGGATCTGGTTTCCGGCACTGCCAGGTTCACCACCTCGAGCCTGGCAGAAGGACAGCACTCAATCGTGGGCACTTATCTGGGAGATAGCAATTTTTCGGCTAGTACCTCCAGCGTGCTGACCCAAACCGTTTCCAGCAGCGGCGGGGGCAAGGTGACGCCTACAGTGGACCTCACTGTCAACGGAAGCACTAGCAGCACCGTTTCCGCTGGAGAGACCGTGACCTTTGTGGCGCGCATCCATGCCGCCCCCGGCTACCCCTGGCCCACAGGAAGCATCAGCATCAGCGACAGCACGAACGCCAATAGCCGGTATGGTTCAGCCAACATCGTCAAAGACCCGAACTCGAACGATGGCCTGGCGACGATCACGAATGCCGGTATCCCAGCGGGCAGCTACATGCTGGTAGCAACCTACGGCGGGGATAACCAGGGCAAGTATTACAACGGCGCTCCGTCCAATACGGTCTCGCTGACCGTCAAACCCTAGCTTGGCGGACCGCCACAGTGACCATAAGTCGTGTAATCTTGGTGCGGC
>JBAUZG010000326.1:0-80194 GCA_049585195.1 Bryobacteraceae bacterium
GGGGGGGGTGGGGGGGGGGCGGAAGAGGTACAGGCGGACGGCGCGGCAGCACCGCCAACCTTCCGGCATTCTACGGGGTAGTGCGATGGGAAAGCGCCAAGCCTGTTCTTACGGCACTGAAAAAGGATTTACCGAAAGATCTCGAGGACCATTACGTAATTGGCGTTTCGGGTTTCCCGCTCAGCCTTCAGGAAAGGGAACCTCAAACGGAAAGCGGCGAATCGGCGAGCGGCCGGCTCGACGACCTCAAGCAGGTGACAACCCTGAGAGCGAAGCGAAAAGATCCGGCTCAGCCCGGTATCGTCATGCGAAGCTCCGACACTGATGGCCCGATCATTCTATTTGCATTCTCGCGTGATGTGATTGCCATTGAGCCAACCGATAAGAACGTCGAATTTCAGACTCAATTTGGCCTGCTGGATATTAGCGCCAGATTCGATCCTAAACAGATGGCTTACCGAGGCGAACTTGCCCTCTAGTCGTTATACGGCCGAGGAGCGAACCCGCTGTAGAGGCGAGGCCTGCCTCGTCCTGGCGCTCTCTCAGCGCTGACTCAGTCCACCGTCAACGGCCAAAATCTGGCCGGTGATGAAAGTGGGTGCGGTCAGAAAAAAATGAACTGCTTCCGCGATCTCATCCGCAGTTCCAGCGCGGCGCATAGGAGTTGTGTCAACCATCTTTCGCGCTTCCGCATCCATGTCGCCAAACCTAATGACGCCCGGTGCAATCGAGTTAACCGTAATTTCAGGAGCGAGCGCCTTGGCCAGTGCTCGCGTCATCATGATCAATCCCGCTTTTGACGCGCAGTAATGAACATGGCCGGCCCAAGGGCGAATGCCGCCCAACGAGCTGATATTCACGATGCGGCCCGACCCTTTTTCTTTCATCATGCGCGCACCCTCCTGGCAGCAGAAAAATGCGCCTTTCAGATTTACGTTGTGAATAAAATCCCAGTCGGCCTCTGTGATGGAAAGCGGATCGAAACGCGTAAACCGGGCGGCATTGTTGACCAGACAATCGATGAGACCAAAGCGTTCACCGATCTCCCCAAATAAACGCCGGATCTCGTCCACGTGCGCCAAGTCGGCTTGAAAGATGGGGGCGCCGCCGCAAGCCTCCGACACTTCGCGCGCCTCCTTACTCGAGGTTCCGAAATGAATGGCAACCAGGAAACCGCGGCGATGAAGCTCGATGGCAATCGTTCGCCCAATGCGCTTGGCGGCGCCCGTCACCAGTACGCGTTTCGCTTCGCTCATATCCCATCAGCGCGCAATCATTGAAGATCCTGCTCGCAAAATTCGCGGATCACGCTTGCTGTCCGGGCCACCTGTTGCTCGGAATGAGCGGCAGACATAAAACCCGCTTCGAATTGCGACGGTGGGAAATAGATTCCGCGCTCGAGCAGGAAATGAAACAGCTTGCCGAACCGTTTCGTGTCCGATCGTTTGGCCGATTCGAAATCGGTGACCGGCCCGGGCTGCAGAAAAAAAGTGAACATAGAACCAACCCGATTGACGCACATACATCCAGGCGCCGATGCTGTCAATTGAGCTGTTCTCTCTTCGATAATCGAATAGGTCTCGGGGTGAGCTTCGAGATAAAGCAACGTGGCGATGCCCGCAGTGACCGCGAGCGGATTTCCGGAGAGTGTCCCCGCCTGGTAGATGGGTCCCACGGGAGCGATTTTCCGCATAATGTCGGCGCGGCCGCCGTAAGCAGCCAGCGGAAGACCGCCGCCGATGATCTTGCCGAGCGTTGTCATATCGGGCGTTACTCCATACAATGTCTGCGCGCCGCCATAGTGCACTCGAAATCCCGTCATCACCTCATCGAAGATGAGAATCGCTCCGTATCTCTCGGTAATGTGGCGCAGACCGGCAAGGAATCCGGGCTTTGGAGGCACGCAGCCCATGTTGCCCGCAACGGGTTCGACGATCACCGCTGCGATATCGCCGCCCTTGTCGCGGAATGCGCTTTCAACGGCATCCAGATCGTTGAACGGAAGCGCAATGGTTGTGTCCGCGAAAGACCTTGGAACGCCGGCCGTATCCGGAATGCCGAGTGTTGCAACGCCGGAGCCTGCCTTTACAAGCAGCGAATCGACATGGCCGTGATAGCATCCTTCGAACTTCACAGTGAGCGTCCGGCCGGTGAACCCACGAGCTACCCGCAACGCGCTCATGGTTGCCTCCGTACCCGAGTTGACAAGGCGCACCATCTCGACCGATGGGACCGCGTCGACGATCATTTCCGCGAGCTCGACTTCGCGCCCGGTAGGCGCGCCGAAGCTGGTTCCGATTTCAAGCACGCCGGCTAGCGCGTCGATTACTTCCTTAGGGCGGTGACCTAAGATGAGAGGTCCCCACGAGCAAATAAAGTCGATGTATTCGTTCCCATCGACGTCGTACAAGCTCGAACCTTCTCCACGCGCGATAAAGCGCGGCGTCCCGCCGACGCTCCGAAACGCTCGAACAGGCGAGTTCACGCCGCCGGGGATGTAGTTTTGGGCGCGCTCAAAAAGCGATTCCGAATGCGAGACGGTCATACCCGCTGCGACAGCACCAGCTTGCGGATGAAGAAACTCATCACCATTTCATGCACCGTCCCGTTTACGTTGCGTAGTAAACGATTTTTCAATTCGAGGTACGGTTGTGTGCCCGCAAAAAGGTCTTGCATGATCTCACAAAATTTCGGGCTGCGCCGCATGAACTGGACCATGCGGCACGGCACGCTCGAGAAGAGGATGTAGGTGCTGAACATTCGCTTCGCCAGTCCGGCGCCGTACGTCAAATCGCGTCCAAAGTCGTGGCTGATGAGCTGGCGGTAGTGGTCCGCTCCCTTCGCGGGATCCTGATCGGCGATCAGCACCTTACTGGCGAGGTCTGCGGAGCGAATAGCATAGTAGAGACCTTCGCCCGTAATCGGGTCCACAAGTCCGCCGGCATCGCCAATGGCCATCCACCCATCGCCGGCCAGCCTGTTATTGCGCCAACCGCGGAACTCAAGCGAGGGCAGCATATGACCGTAGAAAGTTGCGTTGGCCCGGGACATACCCCGCTCGTCCATGTAGCGTTCGAGCCGCCCGCGCAGACATTGCGCCGACTCGCCCTTTCCGCAAATGCCGACCGACAAGTGGCCGCAGCGCGGAAACACCCAGATGTACCCTTCAAGATGGCGCAGGAATTGTATGTCGATATGAGCCTGGTGGTCGGGAACAAAGTAGCCGAGCGCGTACATCGCGTCACGCGCCGTATACTGCGTCCCCACGTCGCGGAACGGATTGCGAGCCCCTGTCGCTACCACGCAGAAATCCGCGTCCATAGTTCCCGACTGTGTTTTCACTTTCCAGCCATTGCCGCTGCGCTGCAAACCAAGCACTCGCGTCTTCTCAATTTCAGCGCCCGCCGCCTCAGCCCGCTTCAATAACATTCCGTTGAGATCGAAGCGCGAATAAATCAGCAGCGGTTCGTGCAATGACATTTTCACCGCGCCCACCCGAGGCGCCGCCAGGAATGTGTCTGTTACTAGTTTCTTTGGCGTTTCATTGTGAAAGAGATAGGGATACTGCGCGTAGGCCTTGTAAGTGATTCCTCCTCCACACGGCTTCTCCCAGGCAAGCTTCTCATCGAATACGATAGTCCGGAAACCGGCGCCTGCCAGTCGTTCCGCCGTCGTCGAGCCCGCCGGCCCGCCCCCCAACACGGCTACGGTTTTCATTTTGTCTGCCCTTGCGATTCTCCTGGCGCCGCCGGCGGCACGTTCATTTGGTCTAAGGGAGGATGACCCGGCGGCAGTTGCTGAGGCGATTGCTGAACAGGCGGATGACCTGGCGGCAAGTTCTGATCGGCCGCGTTTGCGCCGAATCCATGTCCTTGTGAATCAGCGCGGCCCTTTACCACCCAATGGCCATCTTTCGGTTCCAGCGTATATTGCATCACCATCCCGCTCTCGATCGAAGGGTTGTTCTTTTCGTGGAACGAGACGGTCGCATGCGCCTGGCTGCCGGCAAAGGTGACCTTTGTCACATCCACATCCAGCGCCTTCATGTCGAGGCCCACTTTGCCCGAAAGATATTCGATCAGATCGCTGCGCACTTGCTCCTTCGTTTGCATGCCGTTCCGGCACGACACAAACGCGCATCCCAAAACGAGGCTCACCAGTGCGACACGCGACACGTTTCCGATTATAGCGAGATGTGCCGCAAGTTCCTGTAACAAGGGATGATGAGGCCTGTGGCCGGTGTGGGAGAAAATAAAAGCTTTGGGAGGTGAACGGTGACTCGCATGGCTGCAATAATGACGATGCTGGTTGCAACGAGCGCCTCAGTCACGGCGCCTAACGGAACCACTATCGGTATCCGGCTGATGACTGCTGTCTCAAGCCAGCAGCCAGCTGGAAAACCGGTTCAGGCCGTCGTAACTGTGCCCGTCAAAGTAAACGGCGTGATCGCTATTCCAGTGGGGGCGAAACTCTCCGGCAAAACGGCCGACGTGAAAGCCGCGCCGACTAGTGCCACGTCCGGCAATGCCAACGATTCAACGGCGACTCTGCGCCTGGTCTTCGACAAGATCCAACCGCCGGGCGGACGCGAGCAAAGCCTGTCCGCGCAGCTTTCTTCAATTGACAATGCGCGCGAGTCGGTCGGAAGCGATGGGTTGATCACCGGAATAGTCGCTTCAGAAACCTGGGAAGGGCGCTTGAACCAGGGCATTAGCAAGCTCGAGAACAATCACCCTGGATTGGCAGGATTGCTCGGACAAGCTCGCGATGCCTTTGTGAAGAACGTCGACGCGTCCATTAGCTATCCGGCCGGCGTGGATATGGAGATCAAGCTCACCAAAGATTTGACCTGTCATCCACCGTCCAACATGACCACGATTCCCGAGATCGCCGCGCTTAACCAATTAACGGCGCTGGTCGACGCCCAGCCCGATCGGACCGTTGCCGGCAACCCGCCGAGGCCGTCCGACCTGACAAATCTTGTCTTTATTGGCAGCCAACAGGAGATCGACGCCGCATTCAAAGCCGCCGGATGGTTTGCCGCCGCCGAGCGTGACCAGGCATCTACCATGGAAACAGCGCGGGCGATCATCGAGGACCGCGGTTATCAGGAAGCCCCGGTTTCTGTGTTGCTTCTAGACGGCCATCCACCTGACCTCGTCTTTGAAAAGCAGACCAACACCTTCGCCATGCGGCATCATATCCGCATTTGGAAGCGCCCGGTGACCTTCGATGGAAAAGAGTTGTGGGTGGCGGCCGCCACGCATGACACTGGAATCGATTTTTCCCAGGAAAGCCACACATTTACACACAAAATCGACGGCAACATCGATCACGAACGGGCCAAGGTGACCAGCGATCTGACCTTTTCCGGTTACGTGAGCGCCGCGTCTATCGTTCCCCGATCGAATGTGCCGCCGGATATCAGCAACGCCACTGGAGACAAACTAATTACCGATGGGAAAATGTCGGCGCTTGAATTTCGATCGCAGCCGGTAAGCCCGTCCACGATCTCGGGAAAGTGAAGGCCCTCGTTACAATCCCGAGCCACGGGCTTTCCATAAGGAGAGCCTTTCGTCGCGCGGTGTTCCCGTCTCGGCGGAGTGAAGAAGGGCTGAAAGCTGGTCGAGACTCGGTCGCGATGACGGATTGACATTCAGGCAAGCAAGAATAACGCTTCTGAAGGGGTCAGGCGAAGGGTGTCCGCCATTCGTGTCGGCATCTCGCCGGTTCGCTTGGAGCTCGCCTGTGTGCTTGCTTCCCTCCTTGACGAGGCTACGTAATGTTTTGCCAAGCGACCAGATGTCCCAGGCAGATGAGATAATTCCCTCCACCGCTTCCGGCGGAGTCGTGTCCACGCGGGCCGCGAGTGAAAGCGTCCCATAGCCTTCGTCGTTGCCGCGCACTCGCAGTTCACTAAAATCTCCGAGCTTCCAATCGGTTCCAACTTTAACGACCGTCTGTGGCGAAAGCATGCAATAGACCAGATTCTTCGAATGCAGATATCGCAGCGAGGATATGATCTGGCTAGTGAACGCGAGGGCTTCTTCCTCGCTAAGTGATTGAACAGCCGGCGCCTCGCCTTGCTCAGTTACGGCATAACTGAATGTAAATTCGCCGCGCGACAGCAAGCCGGCTTCAAAGCTGCGAACAATATGGGGATGCTCGAAGAAAGTCGCTTCGAGTAACCTGTTCAGTCTTTGTTCCGGGTTATCCCCATCCTCCAAAAATAGCCGGATGAGCACTTCACGCTCATCCTCGCGCGAACGTAAGTAATCTCCAAGGAAAATTGCGTGGCCGCGGTCTGAAGACAAAAGTTTTCGCAGCCGGAGATTTCGCTCAGCATAGTCGCCTTCAATTTGCTCCCAGATTAACTCGGTCATGCCTCTACGAGTAGCTCGCTCATAGGTCGAACTTATCGTTGGTGGTTAGTGTTTGAACCTGGATCGGAGCCTTCCTTGCGCAGGGAAACAATCTGCGGACCACGTTGCAATGTCCGCTTCTTCGAGATTCGAACTTCCTCGCGCAGAATAAGTTGTTTCTCTACCTTCAACACTTCTTCCATTACCGGAATGATCGTTACGCCATTTTCGACTCGAACCTCGGCGGGTGCGCTTAGAACGCGATTGACGATAATTCTCTGAACGTCGACCTCCTCTTTTGCCAGCGACGCGTCGATTCTTGCTTCATCCTCGAGCGCAGCGTCCGCAGCTCCGGTAGCCGGCGCAGAATTCGGCTCGGCGCCTGAAGAGTTGTTTGTCTGCTGTCCGGGAGCGTTCAGCTCCTTCTCCTCAAGGTAGAAGGTTCCATCTTGTTGCGGACGAAGGATCGCCGACGGTACCGTGACTTCCGCCCCGTCGTTGAACTTCACGGTATTAAACTCTCGCTTGTCAAGGAAGCGGGAGGTTCTGAGCACCGTTCCTTTCCGTCCATTACTTACCTTTACTTCGAACTCTTGTAAATTTTCCATCCGTCATTCTCCTGAAGGTCTAAAACAAGGCAATGTTACTCGCCCACTTTGCGCAACTTACAAATACGAACTAAGGAGCGGTCGCGACCGAGTCGGCGATATTGTCGCTGCCTTGCCCGAAAACTGCTAGTCGAAACGATACATGCCGATCGTTCGGACGATATATGATACTGCCGGTTCTTAACAGATCTCCGTCTACTAAGACCGTTCTGCTCGGCGCATTCCCCTCCCGGATTATTAGCTCCCCCCCTTTGGCTTCGCTCAGCGCGGGCATTTTACGATCCCAGCTCAGCCGCAGATTTTTTCCCTGCCACTCCACTCGCAACGCCAAGCCGGCCTGGCTTGAACCGCTCGAAGCGCTTTCGTGGCCAGCCGAACCCGAAAGTTGAGAGGTTCGCGCCCGCCCTAATCCTTTCAGGATCATATATGCTACGAAACAAGCCGCAAGAACCTGAACTACCCATAGAAATACGACACGAAACGAGCGCGAATGGGATGTAGGGGAGATCTCTTCCACCTTTGTCGTTTCCGGAATGGAGCTATCCGACCGTACAAGTTCTTTGGGAATGTGATCCGCTTCGTCGTTCGAGGGCTCGATTTCCCGCGAAACGTTCGCCTCGCGGCGCAACTCGCACAAGCCATTGCTTTGATCTTCCAGGAAGAGCCTCGCTCTCCTGGGTCCGCTTACTCCCCGGTTCATCAGCAAAACCACGTGCGGCGTGTCTCCGAAGCAAGTGCGAATAAGTCTGACGTCTTCTTCCTCCGGTTCGACTATGTCGCCGATGTGGCTGCGATAGAATCCGACCGCCCGGCGTTGGCTATCCGGCGCACCAAATGCAGCCATCATCCGTTTGAATTCGAGGCTCCCGGGTCCATTAAGCGCGTACGCATGGTCCTGCTTCTGCATCAGCAACACGGGTTCGCAATCGCTGATTTCTATAATTGGCCCTGGATTGCCCAGCAGCAGACCGGCAACCTCCGCGGCGCCCGTTGGATTCGACGTTAGCGCCCACTCAGCCTCGTCATCGAGCTTCCGGGCGACATCCAGGAAAAGATTAACACCGACAGGCGCAGCCGCATCCTCTCCTATCTGAACTCCTAATATCCCCGCCGCCTTGGTGTGTTTCATGGAACCGGCTTTCTCCGTCGAAGGCTATCTAGTCGACACCGCTGTTTTTGGTTAATCGCTAAGCTGCTCTAGTGTACATTCGAGAAATCGAGATCTAAGACCGTCTCGCTCGCCACGGGTTTGCCGCCTAGGCGGCCAGGTGAGAACCTCCACTGCATGACTGTATCCCGCGCAACTGCCGCCAGATATTTGTTCACTCCCGATGGCGAAGAAATCGGACGGCATGCTGTTACCCTTCCGTTCGCATCGACATCGACTCGAACCTTAATACGAAGGTCGTCGGCGGCAAGCCGCTGCACGCTGTAGGGAAGTGCGGGCGGTACTCGCCGCACCAAGGTCGGCGCTATGAATTCGAGCCTCGACCGAGATGTATTGGATGGAGCCGGAGGAGGAGGTGCAACCGGGATTTGCTGAATACCGAGCTGGCTGGCGGTCGATGGCGGAAGCGAAGAGACCTGTTGCGGAATTGGCGGAACGGCGTCGGAATTTAGGGCAGGCTGACGACTGCCGCTCTCCCGTGCGATGCTGCCTCCGTGCCCGGTCTCAGCGGCGCCGTCAGGTGAGCTGTCCGGGTTCTCGACGCCCGAAGGAGCATTTCGGGCTTGTCTGGCCAAATCGGTTTGGTAACTCGGCTGTTGAGGCCGCGCGTTTAAAGACGCCTGCGACGACTCTCCGCTACCTGAACGGCGAATTTTGCCGGGCGGATGAGGGGAAAGGTCCGATTCCGCCGCTCCGCCATCGCTCAGCAATACGAGAAGAGACTCGAGCTTGGGTCCTCCACCGTCTTCCACCATTAAACGAAAAGTGATTTCATCGCTCGCAGGCGGGTAATCCGTATATCCGAGATCTAATTCTCGTCGTTTAAACACGAACTGGCGGCTCGTGTTGCCGTCGGAAACCGAGAGAATACCAACCGGGGAGTTGCGGATGACTCCAGCCAAAGGGTCCCATTGCAATCGGATGATGGCTCCTGCCTTTGATTCGCGTACATCAGCGTGTAATGGGAACGCCGCCGTATCTGACAGGTCCCTATTTCCACTTGCGCGTTGCTCCGAGGCCGGAGCCGTCAGCCCCGGATTGTAAAAGTGGCCGATCCGAAATTCAATGGCTGCCCCTAGCACGGCAATCCCTACTACGAACCATATCGACTGCCACCAAAATCGCCATTGCCAAGGAACGAGTCGCCGGCGAGGCGGTCGCCGAAACTTCAGCAAACCCGGCGAGGTTTTGCTTTCCCCAAGATCATCCAGGGGAAACCCACAGCCGCCAGTTTCTACGAGCGCATCGACTCCGTCCGCAGACAACTCAAACACCCCCAAATCTGTTCCGATAGACCCGCCACGAAGGTGAAAGAATAGGCGAATCTTCACCGGCAGATCGCTCGTGCGACCAAGCAGCATCGCAAACTGCCACGGCCGCGGGAACAATTCGGCAAGCGCTCTCGCTTCTTCCTCCGAGAATGTAGTCTCAACTACATCTACCGCCCGATAAAAGCCGAGAGGAACAAGTCCAGGCTTGCCGGTCTTGTAGAGCGCGCGCCGGAGACGCGGAATTAAGGGAGGGCCGGAAGATTGATCCCAATTCCTCGCCCGAGGCGCTGGAGAGAGGGGTGAGCAGGCGAGAATCTCAATCTTGATCCCTTCGTGAGTTCCCCAAAGCAAACCGTACGCTTCTTCAGCTTCGCTCGCGCGGTAACCAGGCTCCCGCGTAGTTTCTTTGCGGATCGCTTCCACGACCGCAGGATCATAGCCAATCGAATACCGGCAAAGACCGGTTGGCAATCTGAGTGCGGTCGCAACTGGTTTTGAAAGAGTCCTTTCTGCGTTCACGGAATCGGCCTCGCTCGCGGAGATTTGAAAGAGATCTAAAATGCGATCAGATAAGACAGCAAACAAGTGTCTTCTGAGGCAGAGTAGGTGAATGCTAACAAAGCATGTATGTTACTTCCGAAAGGACGAGTGTACGACGATAGTGCAGCCGTTCGAAACCATCATTCGGTCGTTCGAATACTATGCTGGTACTGAAGGTTGTGGTACGTAACCTGGCAACTTCTCCATTTCTGGCCGCCCCATCGTGACCCTGGCTTCAACCTGCCGCGGACTTCACCCCGCCTCCAGCGTCTTCCGCTAATCCCCAAGGTACTGCTTCAGATCGGGTTTTACCTGCGCCTGCACATCCGGATCGTTCAAGTTCTCCCGCGTTATCAACCGGGGCGGCAGGTTGATTTGCTTAGGCACGGGCTGCTTTCGGATCGACTTCACGCACGCCATGACGGATTCGTAGCCCATCTTGAACGGATTTTGAATCACCAGCGAATCAATTAGCCCGCTACTTAAACCGGCCAGCGTCGTGGGGCTCCAATCGAAACCAACCAGCTTGATCTTCGAACCCCGCGATTTCAGCGCCTGCATCGCTCCAGTCGTGCCCGACTCGTTCGAGCAGAAGATGCCGTCCACATTGGGGTGGGCCGTTAGCATGTTCTCGGTGACGTCAAGCGACGTAGCAACCACCGCTTTCCCAAAGCGTTCATCGAGGATATGGATACCGGGAAATTTATCGACAATTATCTTTCGAAAGCCGTCCTCGCGAGCCGTTGTCGACGCTCCCCCCGGAGTGGTTTTGACCATGATAATGTTTCCGTTCCCCCCAAGGATCTGCCCCATGCGTTCACCGGCAAGCTGACCCGCTGCGAAATTGTCGGTTGCCACGAAGCTCGTGTACTTGTCCGTTGCTATGGCGGAATCGTAGATGACAACGGGTATGCCGTCGTTCGAGGCTCTGATCACCGTATTGGCAAGCGCTTCCCGATCGGAAGGCGCGAGCGCAATGGCATCCACGTGACGATTCATCATGGTCTCGAGGATCTGCAGCTCCGAGTTGATATCGGTTTCGTTTGGCGGCCCGTCCCAAACAATCTCGACTCCGCTCTCGCGCGAGGCCTTCACTGCGCCGGCGTGTACAGTCTGCCAGAAAATATCGGCGTTGCCTTTCGGGATCACCGCGACGATTTTGCGTTGATTGCGGTTGCATGCGGCGATCAGGCAAACGAGCGCGGCGGTGAGGGCAGCCATGGCCCATCGGCCTGAATACGTCATAAAGAGAGATTCTATAAGAAGCGCTGCTCCGCAAATTGTTATGAAAACCGCAGCCTCCGGAAGTTGCGGTGACGCAGGCTTTCGTGCCTGCCGCGTCGGGACTCATGCCGACGCTTGGGGTTTTCGGCCTTGCGTCGTCACCAGATATACTCGTTCGCAAATGGCAACAAGGCGAAAGGCGCTGATCACATTGACCGCTGGTTCCGCCGCGATGGCCCTTGCCAACGGCGGAACGCAGGAATCATCGGCGCACCATATGCACGAGACGGCTGCCGAAGACCACGTTAGAAATGAACAACGGACGCCCCAATTCTTTCAGGAGCGAGACTACGCCACTATCGTCCGGCTCTCCGATCTGATTATTCCTCGAACCGAAACGCCGGGCGCGGCCGATGTCGGTGTACCTTGGCGCATCGACCAGACTGTTTTTCGCAAACCAGAATTGCGGCCGCTCTACGTTGACGGTCTGGCTTACCTGAACAAGAGCGCGCAAAAGCGAGGCCGACCCGATTTCCTCAGCCTCGCGGAGGACAATCAAGTTGCCATCCTGAAGAAAATCAGCGATCAATCCGGAACCCGGGAAGGCGAGTTCTTCGAATCGCTGAAATCCCTTACCATCGAGTGGTATTACAACTCCGAACCCGGCCTGGCGCAAGAACTTGGGTTCAAGGGTAATACCTATCGCACCGAATTTATAGGCTGCACTCATCCTGAGCATTGGCCTGTTCAGAAGGGATGACGCCAATGCAAATCAAAGCGCCCGAACCGGTACACGATGTGGTGATCATTGGCAGTGGCGCGGCTGGTGGAATGGCGGCATGGAATCTGACGCGACAGGGCGTCAATGTGCTCGTGCTCGATGCCGGAGAAAAGTTCAACCGGTCCACTTTCTGGTCGCATGTCAAGCCTTGGCAATGGACCGACAGATTGGATAAGGGCCAGCACCCGCCCCAATTCTTTCTCACGGAGGAAGAACAGCCGTACGAGACGCCGCCGGAGCGCCCATTTCGCTTGTACCGGGTTTGGGGCCGAGGAGGGAAAACGAACGTCTGGGGCCGCGTGGCGCTGCGTTATTCCGACATCGATTTCGAAGGGCCGTTGCGCGACGGGTGGGGAATACCATGGCCGATTCGCTACCGCGACATTGAACCATATTACGATAACGTCGATCAACTGATCGGCGTCTGCGGCGGCCCGGACGACCAGGATTCGCTGCCCGGCAGCAAATACATGCTCCCTGCGCCAGCTCCCCGCTGCGGCGAGCGGCTGCTTGAAAAGGCCGCTCAACAAGTGGGCGTTTCGATTGTTTCAGGCCGGCGTGCGGTTCTAACGAGACCTCATAACGGCCATCCGCAATGCCACTATTGCGGCGCATGCGGCCGGGGATGTGACGTGGGCGCGTTCTTCAACTCTTCCGATTTTCTTCTCGAGCCCGCGTTCTCTACCGGGCGCTTGCAAGTAATCGACAACGCCGTGGTCGCGCGCGTTTTAGTGGACGATCGCGGATTAGCGAATGGCGTTCAGTTCTTCGATCGGAAAACGCGCGAGGAGCGGCGCGTCAAAGCCCGTGTCGTGGTCGTCGCCGCTTCGTGCGTCGATTCGACTCGTATTCTGCTGAACTCGAAATCGCATGCACACCCGAACGGCATCGGCAATTCTTCGGACGTGATCGGGCGATACCTCTGCGAGCAGATCCGCTTTCATGTCTATGCCTTCATGCCCGAACTGTTGGGCGGACCCGTCTATGACGACAGCGGTATTGGCGGCGAGCACATATATATGCCGCGCTTCAATCATCGCGACGGACGTCCGCGCAACTATCTGCGGGGCTACGCAATGCAGTTTTGGGGATGCGGCGCGCAGGACGCCGTTCCGTGGGCGAAGACCCTGCCAGGTTTTGGCGCGAGCCTGAAGCACAATATCCGCCGCCACTATCCGGCTCTTGTTGCCCTACATCCATACGGCGAAACGCTCGGCCGGAAAGAAAATCGGATTTTGATCGACGAATCGCGCACCGATTCATTGGGCGTGCCGCTGTTCCGCATCGACTACAAAATCGGCGAGAACGAGCGTCTGATGGCTGAAGAGATGTACACAACCTGCGAGGAGATTCTTTCCGCAGCCAAGGCCGAACTTCTGCCTTACCAGCGGGGATTCGTCGATACACCGGGCGAAGCCATCCACGAGCATGGAACGTGCCGCATGGGAGACGACCCGAAGGAATCCGCACTGAATCAGTTCTGCCAGATGCACGAGGTGAAGAATGTCTTCGTGGTGGATGGCTCCGCATTCACTACTGCCAGCGAAAAAAATCCAACTCTGACGATTCTCGCCCTCGCCTGGCGCTCGACCGACTATCTGGCGGGAGAGATGAAACGGGGAAACATCTAGCCTCGCCGTACACTGGTTTCATGAGCAAGCAATACTCGGCCCCGCCGCCGATGTCCATCGACCGGAATAAGACTTACACCGCCACGTTTGAGACGTCCCGCGGGGACATCGTATGCGATCTGTTCGCAAAAGAGGCTCCGAACACTGTTAATAATTTTGTGTTCCTGGCTCGCGAAGGCTTCTACGATAACACCACTTTTCACCGCGTGATTCAGGACTTCATGATTCAGGGTGGCGATCCAACAGGCAGCGGACGAGGCGGCCCCGGCTATCGGTTCCCGGACGAGCTCGGGGGCAATCCGAACAAGCACAAAGCCGGCTCGCTCTCGATGGCCAACGCGGGTCCGAACACAAACGGCAGCCAGTTCTTCATCACACACGTGGTTACGAACTGGCTGGATGGAAAGCATACCGTGTTCGGCCAGGTGCGATCGGGGAAAGATGTCGTCGATTCGGTGAAACAGGGCGATACGCTGAAGGCCGTGAAGATCGAGGAGGCGTAGCCAATGGTGACGCGGGACCAGGCCTGGTCAATCGTCTGCGAGTTCGTTCACTCCGATAGTTTGCGCCGCCACATGCTGGCTGTGGAAGCGTGCGTATCCGCCTACGCGCGAAAGTACGGCGAGGATGTGGACAAATGGGCCGTGACGGCTCTGCTTCATGATTTCGATTGGGAGATCCACCCGAACGCGCCCGATCACCCAATGAAAGGCGAAGCAATCCTGGCCCAGCGCGGAGTGGACGACGAGATCCGGCGAGCCATTCTCTCTCACGCCAACTACAGCGGCGTTCCGCGCGAGTCGCGCCTCGAGAAGACGCTGTTCGGCTGCGATGAACTGGCCGGTTTTCTTACGGCCTGTTCCTACGTCAAGCCAGGAAAAAGCATCTTCGAAGTCGATGTGGCATCCGTAAAACGGAAACTAAAAGACAAAGCCTTTGCCCGTGCCGTTAATCGTGACGACATTATCAACGGCGCGAAGGAAATGGGTGTCGATCTCGATGAGCACATCGCCTTCTGTATCGAAGCGATCGGGGAGCGGGCGGAAGAATTGGGCCTCGCTGGAACAGCCGCCGCGGCCTCGAACATTTAGTCAGCGGCCATTCTCCATAAAACGATACGCGATCATGTGGCAAATCACCATGTGCGCGTCTTCGATGCGGCCCATGTGCCTGGCCGGCACGTGAATGTTTAGTTGACCCGCATGCCCCAGCTTGCCGCCGTCCCGGCCGGTTAGAACAATGGTTTTACATCCCGCTTCGTTCGCATATTCAACCGCTTTAACTACATTTGGTGAATTCCCCGAAGCGCTGATGGCCATCACAAGGTCGCCCGGCCGGGCGTAATTCTTCAATTGCTCAACAAATGCACACTCGTAGCTAATATCATTCGAGTAGGCGGTAAGCGTAGGCATCGAATCGCATAACGAAAGAATACGGAAGCGTTTCTCGCGCTCATAACTGGCGCCCTTGAGAACATCGCAGACAAAATGCGAAGCGGTCGACCCGCTGCCGCCATTTCCGCAGACAAACACGTGCCGATCTTCCTCGAGCGCCTGTTCGAACCACGCGATGGCGCGATTCACCTGTTCGGTGTCGATGCTCGCAATCGTTTCAAGCAGCTGTCTCTTGTATGTGTCGCTGTAGCTCACTTCCGCTCCTCCTTCGCCAAAGCCAGCGCGCCGTAGAGCACGCTGTCATCGCCCAGTTTCGCCGGAGCAACCTCAATGCGCGCTTGCGACCAACTGGTGATCTGGCGCCTTAACTCCGCCCGCAAAGGCACGAACAGCCGATCTCCTGCCTTTGCTATGCCGCCGCCAATCACAACTCGTGCCGGATTCAAAATCATAATAGCCGCTTTCAGACCGCGTGCCAGATCCACCACGTAGTTCTCGACGAAGCGCGGGTCCCTGAGCAACTCTCTTGCGGGACGTCCATAATCCCGCTCGAGCCACAACCCGCAGCACATCCTTTCGTAGCAACCCGTTGACCCGCAAAGACACTGGGGTCCATACGGGCGGATTGTCAGGTGCCCTAATTCTCCTGCGAATGAATCGGCGCCGCGATACACGCGGCCATGCCAGATAATCCCGCCGCCGATTCCGGTAGAAAGCGTCATGTAGAACAAAGGGTCCGCTCCCACGCCCGCGCCATAGTAATACTCGCCTAATGCACCCACATTAGCGTCGTTATCCACAACTGGTCTCACTCCCGAAATCTTTTCTACTTTGTCTACCAAAGGAAATGCTTGCCAGCCTGGGACATGCGTGGACAAAGTAATAGTTTGAGTATTGTAGTTAACCGGACCGCCGAACCCGATGCCGATTCTGTCCGCTACAAAGCCGTGTTTAGTTCGCCATTCAGTAATAATGGCCGCAATCTGCGACCAGAGCCATTCCGGTCCACCTTCACGATTTGTAAGGCACGATTGACGGAGTCTCATCAATTCGTCCTCAAATCCGGCCACGCCGAACTTTGTGCCTCCGATGTCGATGGCGAGTGTCTTCATCGTTCTCGTTCGTTAAACACGTTTTACTTAGTTTTAAACACGATTGTGATTGCAATGCACACGGTGCATCTTTACGATAGAAGAGTAGGTTTCAAGGTATGGGCCTGAGAAATCTCAACCGCGTAGAGCTCGCCATGACCGAGTCGTTAACCGTATCTCAAACTGAACGTTCCGAGCAACAACAGCAACAAGAGCCGGTTATGCAATCATTCTGTCCTCATTGCGGTGCCGATCGATCCGGTCGCCGGTCGAGAATCCGTTGGTTCGACCTGCCGCTGCTTCTCGTGTTTGTTCGCCCCGTCCGCTGCACCGATTGTTATTCGCGCTACTATCGCTTCGTGAATTCACCGTCTTCAAAGCGGCCCTGACCACCTGTTTTTTGGCTCGGATAGCGCGTAAGCGCGAAACTATAATAAGGGCCAAAGACTCCATGGAAACCGTCACAATAGAATCGATCCCGATAGTTGTCGGACGAGAGGAAGATGGGCGCTGGTGGGCCGACATCGAGTCCATGCCAGGAGTTATGGCGTACGGCTCAACTCGCGAAGCTGCGACTGCCGCCGTACGCGCACTGGCCTTGCGCGCTGTCGCCGACTACATTGACCACGGAGAAGAAGTTCCGGAGCCGTTTGCGAAAGTCTTCATTATACTTTCGCGTTTCATGACGGGGACGAGATTGGCCCAAGTCTTCTTGCCCGGATAGCGAAGAAAACGGGGCTACGGCCAGACGACCTATAGTCTCCATTTCCCGCCAATGGGCATCAACAGGCCGCTCCGCCACAAACACAATCGACTTTGCCAAAATGAAGATTCATGCCACAGCTCAAGCATTCCGTCTGTGCGCTCGATTGCCCGGATTGCTGCTCGCTAACTGTCGATGTCGATGAAAACGGCCGTGCCGTGCGTTTGCGCGGCGATTCGAATCATCCCGTCACTCGCGGCTTTCTCTGCGGTAAAGTCGCGCAGTACCTCGAGCGTGTCTATCACCCCGACCGTTTGCTGTTTCCGCAGCGCCGCGTAGGAGCAAAGGGCGAAGGCCGCTTCGAGCGCATCTCGTGGGATGAGGCGCTGGGTGAGATTGCTTTCCGCCTGGCCGAAATCTCGAAACAGGACGGGCCCGAGGCGATTCTGCCTTACAGTTATGCCGGTACCATGGGTTTGCTGAACGGCTCAGGCATGGATCGGCGCTTCTTCCATCGGCTCGGAGCGTCGCGGCTCGATCGAACGATCTGTTCGGCGGCGGGAACCGCAGCGCTGGCTGCCTCCCAGGGCGTTTCGCTCGGCACCGAACCCGAACAGTTCTCGCAAGCGAAGCTAATCATTGCCTGGGGCGCCAATGTTCTCGGCACCAATGTGCATCTTTGGCCTTTTATCGTCGAAGCCAGGCGCAACGGTGCGAAATTTTTCGTCATCGATCCCGTCCAGAACCGCACGGGCCGCCTGTCAGATCGGCATTTTGCGGTGAATCCCGGCTCCGATCTGGCTCTCGCACTCGGCATGATTCACGTCATCCTTCGCGAGGGCTGGCAAGATCGCGATTACATCGACCGGCACACCAACGGCTTTCACGAACTGTGCAAGCTGGCGCAAGGCTACGACCCGCAACGGGTTTCAAATCTGACGGGACTCACAAGCAATGAAATTGAACTGCTCGCTACCGAATATGCTCACTCGCGCCCAGCCGCCATTCGTGTCAATTACGGAGTGCAGCGAAGCGAGCGAGGCGGCGCTGCTATCCGCGCCATAGCAGCTCTACCGGCGATTACCGGCTCGTGGAAGGAGCCGGGCGGAGGATTGCAGCTCAGCACTTCCGGAGCATTCCAGTTCAACAAAGCTGCGCTCGAGCGGCCCGATCTGCAATGGGAATCTCCGCTTGGGCGGGAAGCTCGCCTGGTTAACATGGCGCAACTCGGCCGTGCCCTCACCGCCCTGTCCGATCCCCCTGTCAAAGCGCTTGTCGTCTACAACTCGAATCCGGCAGCCATCGCGCCGCGCCAGGCGCTGGTCGTCGAGGGTTTGCGCCGAGCTGATTTGTTTACGGTCGTTCTCGAGCAATTCCAAACCGATACTGCCGATTACGCAGATATTTTGCTGCCGGTAACGACCTTCCTTGAACATACGGATTTGTACCGCGCCTACGGTCACTACTACGTTCAACTTGCCCGTCCGGCGATTGAAGCTCGCGCCGAGGCTAAGAGCAACGTTGAAATCTTCCGGCTGCTTTCCGAGCGCATGGGCTTTACCGAAGGCTGCTTCTCCGAGACAGACGACGACATGATCCGGCACGCGCTGAACACTCAGTCGAAATATCTGAAAGGCGTTACGCTCGAACGGCTAGATCGCGAGCACTGGATACGGCTCGAGCTGAATGGCTCCAGCCAGCCGTTCCTCCCGTTCGAGAATGGCGGCTTCCGGACACCCTCGGGCAAATTCGAATTTGGCGCGGAATCCCTCGCTTATGAGCCGCCGGTTGAATCGCGCCACGGCGACCAGGAACTGGCGTTCCGCTACCCTCTCGAATTCATCCCCGCCAAGAACGACGACAGCATGAATTCGACGTTTGGAAACCGACACAGTGTCGACCTTCAGACAGCCTTTTGCGAAATGAACGAAGAAGACGCTAAGCTCCGGGGAGTTGGCACTGGAGACGCGGTTCGCGTTTATAACGATCGCGGCGAGTGCTTTCTCGAGGTGCGTGTAACCCAAACCGTCCGCCCGGGGATATTGCGCGGCCGAAGCGTACGCTGGAATAAGCTTTCGCCCGGCGGCCTGGGGGTTAATTCAGTCACGTCCGACCGGCTCACAGACATCGGTGGAGGGCCGACGTTTTTTTCGTGCTTGGTACAAGTAGAGAAATGTACCCTCCCCGCCTGAAGCTCCTGAGCTTCGTGGTCTTTCTTTCCGCCGTTTTGCTGCCGTCCACCGGTTGCCACCCGCGTGGCCCGCAGAGCGTCATCCGAATGTCCGATCTCCATACCCAGAAGCAGCTTATGAGCGGCTTCTACGAGCTGGAAGCAGGCGCTTGGCGCTGGACCGCAAAAGCCTTTACGGTCAGCTTAAAGGTCCCGAACGATGCTGCGTCAAAGGGAGCGGTGCTCATCCTGCAAGGCACCATCGTTCCCGACGCGCTGGCGAACGGACCGCTCGAGGTCAGTTCGTCCGTCGAAGGTACTCCCCTTACTAGCCAATCTTTCTCCAAGTCCGGCGAGATGATCTATCGCGTTGACGTCCCCGCCACAGCCCTCCAAAGGCCTGTTGTCATCGTCAAATTCGTCTTGAGCGCCACACATAGGGTCCCCGGCGATCTGCGGGATCTAGGTGTGATTTCGAGCGTCATCAGCCTTCGTTCGAAGTAAACGTTTCTACCCCGGCCGCGTCACAGATAGGTCGCCACCGTGGGGCCCGGAAGGAGCGAAATTTTTCGAACTTGTGAGAAATTCCCCCCGCCGCCACACTATTCCGTAAACGGTATGACAGGCGGCAAAGGAAATAGGCGGCCTACTCCATTTCTAGTAGTAACCAGGCCGCAAACTCGTAGCGTCTGATGGGCTTTCGGGGTATGCGAATTGGGAAGCAGAAAGGATTGAATCGGGTATAAAGTTCATGGCCAGAAGAGACGATATGGGGAACAGTTGCCAGGACCGGACCCGGAATCTCCCTGGTTATTCGGAGCGCTGGCCGTTTTCAGAGAGTTTTTTGGCAATGGCCGCACAATTGCTTAGCACGTGTGGTATGATTTGGAGATCTCTCGGGCAGTTGCTTCGAGGCTGCAGTGCCAGAAGTGGCAAACCGGTGGGGGTGCACCGGGTGGAAAAGCTTTGCGCCCCGATAATCCGGCTAGCCAGCAGCGCCTTGATACTGGACGTCCCAGAGATATACAACGTGGCGATTGTGTGTTACCGTTTTTGAACCTTTTCGGTTAGCAACGCGTCTATACGGAAGGTTTCTAAAGTAGGCCTTGGGTTGAGTAGGAACTGTTGAGAGTGAGAGAAGGAGAATAACAAAAAATGACAAAACAAGAACTGAGCAAATTCAAAAAAATTCTAGAAGTAAAGCGGGACGAACTCGAGCAAGTAGTGCGGAAGCGCGATGCCATCACCATCGAGAAGAGCGCCGACGCGTTAGACGAGGTTCAACATGCCGCTGAGCGGGAACTGGCTATTCGCAATCTTGACCGCGAATCACATTTATTGCGGAACGTACGTTCGGCCTTGGCACGCATTGAAGATGGTTCGTTCGGAATCTGCGTCCATTGCGAGGAAGAAATCAGTCCGAAGCGCTTGAACGCTGTACCGTGGACGGCCCTCTGTATCCAATGTCAGGAGCAGGCTGACCGGAACCGCGAAGAAGGCAACAACGAGATGTTCGAGGAGATGCTCGTGAGCGCTGCTTAAAAGCTGGAAATCTCTCGCATCTCACTGTCTTACCCGGCGCGTGACGATCGAAACCGGTTTCACGCGCCGGTTTTTTATTTCTTGTGCGGGGCTCCGGTTTCCGAAGAGAGAATCTTGTCGGCCGTCTCTGGCTTCCCCGACTTTTGGGGTGCCCTCAGCTGCGGCGCGAGGCTTTCGCCCACGATCACGTGCTCCGGTTTCAGGGGTTCGAGCCCCTCGTTCCGCAGGCGTTCGATCTGCGCTGGGTCGGGCATAAGAGTCCGGACGGCCATGCCGCCAATCATTGGCCGCATTTCATTCCGCACGAACTGCCGCCATCGGATCAATGCGCGTAGCCCTTCGCGCTGGCACGTAGCAAGCAACCAGAGCCGCTCCCAAAACTGCCAGAACGACAGCAGCAGCCGTCATAGGAACTTCGGAACTGATTCCGTAAACCTGGCCGGATAGCCATCGCATCAGACAAAACCAGACAAACAGCCCTGACGTAACCCCGACTGCGACAGGCCGCATCCCCTGTCGAAGGATCGACAGCAGGATACGGGAATTGGACGCGCCGAGCGCTATCCGAATGCCAATCTCTTGGGTTTGCCGGCTTACAAAATAGGCGACTACTCCGTAGATTCCGCCCACCGTTAAGAACAGGCCGATCATTCCAAGAACAATCAGCAACGAAGAATAGAGTTGCGCCGAGTTCGTCGAACTAGCCAGGCGGTCCTCCATCGTGGCTACATCTCCAAATGGCAGGTTCGGATCGATGCGGTGAATTGCCTGCTCGATCGGTCGAAGGAACAGCGCCGGATTCGCTCTGGTGCGCGCAACGACAAACAACGACTGTTCCGTCCAGTGCCAAGGGTGAATCGAAACCTGGTCAAAAGGTATGTAGATCGTCGGTGGAGCTTCAGCCAGCAGGCCGTTGTCCCGAACGTCGCCCACCACTCCCACAACCTGCCAGGCGGGTTCCCGCTCAAGCTCTGGAATGCGTATCACCTGCCCCACCGGGGTGCCACGTGGCCACAAATGCCGCGCCAGCGTCTGGTTAATCATCGCCACGTTCCTCGACGCTGCTCGATCGAGCACCGAAAACTCGCGCCCTTGCTCGAGCGGTATGCGAAGGACAGAGAAATAATTCGGGCTGACGTACCGTAGTTCCGCCGCGAGATCTTTTTCGAGAGGCGGCGAAACGGCATCTCGCTTCACTGCCAGGCCCATGCTCTTCGATGCCAGCGGGACCTTTGATGCGAGCGCAACAGATAGTACGCCCGGTACGGTCTCGATCTCGTCAGCGATTCGCTTATACGTGTTCCCTACCTGCTCCGCAGTGCGGTATTGCGCGGCGGGAAGAGCCGTCCGCGCGGCTAGCACATACGATGGATCAAATCCTGGCTTCGTGTGTTCGGCCGCAATAGCGGCGCGAATAAACACACCCGCTGTCAGCATTAGCGCCACCGAAAGCGCTGCCTGGACGGCAATGAATCCATTTCTCAGTCTGCTCGCGACCGGTCCCGAGGATGTTCTTCCGCCTTGGCGGAGGCCCGATTGAACATCCAACTGTGAGGCTTGCCACGCCGGAAAAATTCCAAACAAAACACTGCTTCCACATGCTAAGAACAGCGCGAAGACTAGAGTGGTGGGGTCGAGCCGGGCCTCCGCGATCCGCGGCATACTGGCGGGAGCCAGCGCCACAATCGCACTTACCCCTAGCTGCGCGGCTCCCAAACCGAGGATCGCGCCAGCGAGCGCCAGCATCAGGCTCTCCGTCAGAAGCTGCCGGACGATTCGTGTCCTCGCCGCTCCCAAGGCCGCGCGGATCGCAAATTCTTTTTGGCGAGCGGCGCCGCGCGCGAGCAAAAGGTTGGCGACATCGAAACACGCAATGGCGAGAACAAATCCGGCGGCTCCGAGCAATAAAAACAGCCGGCGGCCGTAGTCGCCAACGAGATCAGCCGAAAATAGGCCCACGCGAATGCCGCGCCCGCGATTCATGTCCGGATAGCGCACCTGAAGCTCGCGGCCGAGGACATTCATTTCGGCCTGCGCTTGCTTCAGGCTCGCCGATGGCCTAAGCTGTCCAACCACCTCGAGCACGCCACCCGTCCAGGTCATCTCCTGGCCGCTCAACCTCAACGGCGTCCACAGCTCTTCGCCGCCTGGCTTCAGGTCAAGCGCCGAGTCCATCACGCCAATCACCGTGTATGGAACCGCGTCTAGATGGATTTGGCGATCGACGATATTCGGATCGCCGCCGAATCGAGCTTTCCATAGGCGGTTGCTCACGACAACAACCCGAGCGCCTCCGAGCCGGTCCTCTTCTACCGTGAAGGTTCTGCCCAGCTTTGGCTCAGCGCCGAACACGCGGAAGAACTCGGACGACACCAACCCTGCTGCTATTTGTACAGGGTCTCCTCCGTCAGTGAGTGTAAAGGTCGAGGGTTCAATCGCTGCGAGGTTGCTGAACGAACGGCTTTCCCTTCGCCAGGAATCGAAGTTGCGCGGTGTCACCTCGTCATCCAAGCCGTCCCGAGTCGACCACAGAGCGACGATTCGATTCGGATTCGGAAAGGGCAGCGGCTTCAAGACAACCGTATAAACGACGCTAAAAATAGCCGTCGTCAGTCCAATACCCAGAACGAGCGTCAGCAGCGCAACCGCCGTCGAGAAAGCGCTGCGCTTCAACTGTTTCGCGGCATAGCGAATGTCTTGAAGCCAACCCGCGACGTATACCTTGCGCTGTACTTGGCGCGCGTTCTGGCTCGCGATCTGCCGGCAAATTTTCCGGACTCCGTTGACGTTTCCGAATTCCTGAAAACTACGCGCGCGGGCGGCTTCTCTCGTCAGCCCTCCTTCCATCAGCTCTTGTATTTTCGATTCGAGATGGAACTCCAGCTCATCGTCCACGTCGGCGCCCGTATCGGGCCCGAAAAACCTCAAGTATCGTCTCCAACGAGGTATGCGCGCCATCACGACTCCTTGAACGCCGGCTTATTCGTTGCCCCGAGAATCTTCGCCACCGCAGCCGTGTAGTGTTCCCACGTGGTCAGTTCCTTCCGCAACTCCCGCCGTCCTACGGGGCTTAAGCGGTAGTATCTGGCTTTGCGGTTGTTTTCCGATAGTCCCCACTCCGCTTCGATCCAGCCTCTTGCTTCCATGCGGTAGAGCGCCGGATATAACGCACCTTCTTCGACCAGCAAGGCGGAATCGCTCTGCTGGCGAATCCAGTGCGCTATCGCGTAGCCATGCAGCGGCCCCCACGCGAGTGTTTTGAGGATCAGAAGATCGAGCGTGCCGCGAACCAATTCGAGCGAAGGTTTTTCCATTCAGCGTTCCAGTAAGAATTATAGGGGAAAGTATATCGCAGTTCCCCTAAGAATTCAATGGAACGCGGCCGTTTGGCGCACGCTTTAGCGTGCTGGAGCGAGCTTTAGCCGAACTTCGTCACCGGACCGCTTACTTGCGTGCGCGGCTCGGCCAAACAGTTGAATCCACAAGCTTCGCTTCCGAGCCACGACCGCGAGGGAGTGGTTGTGACGAGGTTAGGTTAGCGTGCTCTCCACTCGGTTGTCAGAAATTCCGAGTAACTTCTCCCAACCACGCGCTCACCAGCCGCAACGAATCGCCCTGGGCTGTCGAATGCACCTTCTGCGCCGCCATCGCAAATTCATGCGCCCGGCGAAAGTCGCCTGCTTCAAGCGACCGCCGAACTTCCTCGCGGAGCCGCCAGGCTTTCGCGGCGACGAGCATCACTGGCTTTAGGTCGGCTCCGCAGCGCGAGCAAACGCGCGTGCCGCGAAATCGCGCGCGGCAAACGGGACAAGACAGGGCTGCGTTCAACCGGCCTGGCCCTCGACAAAGAACAAAAGCTCGCGGAGTTCGCCGGTGGCTTCCCGCAATGCCTTAGAATCGCCCGATTCCAACGCCGATTCAATTTTCTCGTTGAGATTAATCGCCTCCTCGCGATCGTCGTCATGCATCTTGCCAATCAGACGGCGCGAGCGTTCGAGCAGATCAGCGGTCTCGCGATCCGCCCGCGTTGGAGCCGCGTCGATTGTCACCACCTTGTCCGCCTGCGCGCCTTCACCCGCGGCAGCGGCCATCGCCCGCTCCTCAACCGCCGCGACGTCGAGCACCCCGTCGCCATACGCCATCTCCGCGCGCTGCTCGTACATCTCCTGAATTCGTCTCCGCCCGGCCGCAATCTCCTCGGGACTTTTTGCGCGAAGCGCGTTGGCGATCGTAACCTGCTTCGACTTTCCGGTCTGCTTCTCGACGGCTGTCACCTCGAGAATGCCATTCAGATCAAGTCGCATCCGGCACAGCAGTTCGCTCGGCTCAAACACCGGAGCCAATCCATCGATCCGGAAATCGCCGACCGGGATGTTCTTCAACGCATCCTCGTCCTCTCCCTGATACACCTGAATCTCTACTTCCGTCTGAAAAGGATAACTGGTGCTATAGCTCTCAGTGCGAGTCAACGGCAACGGGACGTTGCGTCGAATAATCGGGCGGTAGCAGTGCGGGTACGGAACGCCTCCGCGCTCGCCTAGATATGAGATACCGAACGAGTACGGCGATACGTCCACCAGTACGCGGTCGATGCCGTGACCCGACAGGCGCGAGGCCAGCACCCCTGCGCCTAGCGCGACGCACAAATCGGGATGAACGTCCTGGCGGGGCGTTAGTCCCGTGTGTTCGATCAACAGATCGGTTACCAAAGGCGTGCGCGTCGAACCTCCCACCAGCAGGATGGCATCCATGTCGCTCGACTTCTGGCCTGCATCACGCAGCGCCCTCGACACGCTATCAAGCGTCGAATCCACAAGCGAGCGAATGAGCCCCTCGTATTCGTCCCGCGAAATCTCCATCTCGAGATGAAGCGGCGTGCCATTTTCGATAACCAAGGCCTCTTCGCGGATCTTGACGTATCGTTCGAAGCTGAGCTTCTTCTTCGCCTCTTCCGCCGCCCACCATAAACGAGCCTTCGCGGCCGCGTGTCCCTGGCGCAGGTCGATGTCGTGCTGGCTCTTAAACTCCTGCGCAAGCCGCCCTGCAAGCAGATCGTCGAAATCGTCGCCGCCCAGCCGGTTGTTGCCGTGGCTTGCGAGCACCTCGGTTACGTCGCCTTCAACCAAGACAACCGAAACGTCGAACGTGCCACCGCCGAGATCATAGATCAAAACCTTGTGGCGTGTTCCATCGCCATAACCATAGGCCAAACTGGCGGCAGTGGGTTCATTCAGAATACGAACCACTTCGAGGCCGGCCAAGGCTCCGGCTTCTCGCGTTGCGTTGCGCTGAGCGTCGGAGAAGTAGGCCGGGACAGTAATGACAGTCCTTTGAGGGCGCTCACCCAGCGCCTGAGCCGCCCATTCCACGAGCTCGCTCAAAATGAGCGCCGAGATTTCCTGCGGCGTGAACTCCTTTCCACCGAGTGATACCCGCTCATCGGAACCCATTTTGCGCTTGACGCTGCGCACCGTCCGCTCCGGGTACAGCGCCTGTTGATTGCGCGCTGGTGCGCCCACCAGAAGCTCTCCCGATGCCGACAGCCCAACGCAGGAGGGCAGCATCCGCGTGTCTCCCGGCCCGACCACCCGCGCCTCTCCCTCATGAAACGCAGCAATCTCGGAATTCGTCGTGCCTAAGTCAATGCCAACAATCAAGTCGCTCATTTTTCATTTCCTTCTTTCGGTTCGACTGATACCTTGACCTCCGCGGAACGGAATACCGCGCCATTCCACTCGTATCCGGTTCGATAAATTTCCAGAACCGTGCCTTCCGGAACTGCTTCCGATTCCTGTTTCTCGACCGCGTTCATCGAATGCGGATCGAATGGTTGTCCAAGTGGGCGAATCGGCCGCGCATTGAACTCGTCGAGCATCTGATCGAGACGCTCGAGACAAAGTTCGTATCCCCTGATTAGTGCAGCGGCCGCCTTTCCAAACGAATCGGCGCCGGGTCTGGCAAGGAGGCGCGAGAGCCAGCCCTTCGAACTTTTCGAGATGACTGCGTCACTTTCCTTGGCCGACTGCAGCCCGCGCTCCATACGGTCGCGCAGATCGACGAGCGAACCGAGAATCTCTCTCCGGCAGCACCGCTCGGCCTCGCGTTCGATGCCGCGCTCCCGTTCGCGATGCGCGGAGCTTATTTCATCCGCAATCCGCGCGGTTTGCGAATCAATCGCCGCGGTAAGCTCCTTGAAAGTCCGGCCCTGAAGCTTTACTTCTTGCGTAAGAGCCGTCATCGATGCCCAAAGCGCGTACGAGCTTGCCTCACCGCGCGCGCCGTCCGTATCGGCAGTGCCCGAGGTAACCGCCGATAGAATTTCCGCTTCGATTCCCTCCGGCGGTTGCTCTGCTTCGAGCGCGCTGTCAAGCCACTCCTCGAAGCGGCTCATAATCTGCTCCCGGGTCAATCCGGCGATCACGCTCGTTTCAATGCCTCCAGCCACGGACCCGGACCCACGAACCGCCGCTCAGGTTCCAAGCCCGCAAATAAGGAAGATAGCGGCGCGGACGGATCGGAGACAGACAGCATCTCGCGGATGCGCCGGCGCGGATCGCGAAGAGTTTCAAATGCATCGCGAATTCGCTCGAATTCCTCCGGCGACCGGTCGGGTGGGTGCTCCTTCACCTTCTTTAGATACGCAGCTCGAATCTCTTCATCGCTGGCGTTCTCGGCTAGGCCGAATACTTCCGTAGCGTTCATCACTTTCTCCTGCTCCTGCGATTTGCCGGTTCGGGCAACATTCCCTCGCCACTCAGCCGCGCGATCAATTCCTCGAGGCTTTCGCCCTTCTGAACCGCGCGCGCCGTTTCTTCCAGCAAGATCCTGGCGATCTCGGGTGGCATGTCTTCGGGAATCTCAAATCCTCCCGCCACATCGCCTTCGTCGAAATCGTAGTCTTCGTCGTCCTCAAAATCGTCGAACCCATCGATCGTTTCGCCGCGCTCTCGTCGGCAGTCGGGACAGTTGCACAACTTGCGGCCTACGATCGAACGGTACTGCGGCCCCTGCCGGCCACCTTTCGGATACGTCGAGGATTTCTTTTCCGTTTCGAGGACCTCGGACAGTTGCGCCGCCGTCAGTTCGATAGACCCGTCGTTGAAGGGGAAGCGCAGCAAGTCCCTCGCTTTTGCAGCCAGATCGTGCTGGCCCTGCTCGCGTGCGACCTTGGCCGCCGCCGCGGCGCAAATCATGCGGCGTTCGAAATTCCACTCAGGCAACGATCGCGCGCGAAGGAACAGAAACTGTGCATGAGCGGAGCCGCCGCGCTCCAGACCGGCCGCCGAAATAGCGTATGCGAATTCTCGCTCGTTCGCGTCGAGCGCCGCGTCCCCCAGGGTTTGAAGCTGCGTCACATCGAGTTTCGAGTGCGTACGCCGAAATTGCCGCGCGGTTTCGGCCAGCCAGCCCGGCGGGAGTCGGAGCGAGAACTGTACATCCCCTGCTAGCGCTGCTATCCGCGCGACGGCTGCCGGCAGTATAGCTCGCTCGTTCTTCGCAAGTTTCCCTACCTTTTGCAATCCGTGCAACTCAGTGCGCTTCGAAGCAGTCGCAACCGCAAAAATCAAAAGCTCCGCGGCGGCGCGGCTCTCAAGCAGCCGCTCGATATCGGAGCGCCGCGTTTGGGTCTGCGCGAAATCTCCCTGCAACGCGGCTGTCAGATAACCTAAGGCCGCGACGAACGCCAGCCGGTCACCCTGTTGAGCTTGCGGCAACGCGCAAAGCTCTTTCAGGCTCTTCTCGGCTAAGCTGGCCTTCTTTCGCTCGATGCATCGTATGACGTTTCCGGCCAGAAGCCGCAGTCGCGCCCGCCGCACTTCAGGATTCACGCCATCGAGCCGCTCCGCCTTAACCAGATATTGGAGAGCTGTCGTAAATGCGTCCCGTTGCTCGAAGTCCGTCATCAGGAAGAGGACCGGCTCAATATCTTGCGGGCAGATTTTGTGCCAGGCTTCCGCAACCGGTCGTGCGTTGGCGTCTTTCGTTTCCTTCGCCCATTCCATCCATTGCGAGAATGCCTCGGAATGAGGATCGAGAGCGCACGCACGTTCGTACAATTTTTGCGGACGAATGAAAAACAGGTCGTCGGACGTGTGCCCGTTCGAGCCGCGCGCCGATTGCTCGAAAGACCGAATGACCCTCTCAGGAACATCCCGCAACAATTTCGCCATGTGTAGATACAGCGCGGCGACTGCGGTTCCGTTCGGAGAGAACCATCCTTCTTCCACCGCCTTCAACCGGAAATCGTTCCACCGCGCGCAAGCCAAAAGAAGGTCGGAGGGATGGTCAGATTGCTGCTCGAGAGCGCGAGCAAACAAGCGGCAGAAGTAAGCGTCGTGGCGGGCCGGCCCGCCCAGCGCTCCTCTTGTCTTTTCGACATCCAGTTCCTCCAGGGCGGCGCGCACCGAAATATGTTGCTTCAACCGCTCGAGCTGGGCTGGCGCGTTCTTGCGGCACGCCTGCACAACCGCGCGTATCGCGTTCAGAATGCGGCCATCGTGTTCGGCCGATTCGAATGCGTTGTCGAGTTCTCCGATCGCATGTTTCAGCGCCGGCACATCGCCTGTAACTTGAGATACGAGTTCCGCGCTCGCAGCCTGCAGTCGCCGGTCACCCCTGCCCTCGAGCATCGAATGAATTGCCGGAACAAGGCGCGCCGCCGCCGACTCAGGCTTGATTCGATCTAAATACCGCCGGCACGCTTCGTCATCGCGCCGATACAGAGAAGCGATCGACCAAACCAGCATCTTCCAAGGCGCGAGCGGCGAACGCCGTGAAACTTCCGCGAGCGTTAACGCTTCATCAGTAACCGGACCGCTCGTCACCGCCTCGAAAGCCTTCTCGAGCGCGGCCGCGGCCTGCCGCAACGAATGCTCCAAGGGAAGAGCCGGACACTCGGCTAACGCCGCAAGATCCGTTACTTGCTCTTGAATGGCAAGCTCGATGGCGGCGCGTTGCTCTTCCGCGAGCGTCGGGTCGTTCAGTGGCGCGATCAATTGTTCGAGCTTGCCTGCGCGGGCTGCGGCCGACGCCGTTAAACCAGCAAGTCGGCTGCGAGCGGCAGGATAGCGCTCGCGCACTAGATCGAGAAGCGCGTTCGCCTCCACTGCCAGGTTCTGGCGTATCAAATCTTGTATTCGGCCCGCGTAGGCATCGATCAGCAGCGCTTCCGAAGCGGCGGAACGATACATTTTGTGCACGTCCTTCGCCTGTTCGAGCGCAGTTTTATGCCTCGCGTTAGCAATCAGTTGCCGGACACGAGTCACCGCCGATGTGAAGGCTTGCTCTTCTGACGTCTGATGCACGCAGTTCGGCCTCACTCTTTCTCTCGGGGGGCTAGAACCATACTAGCCGAGCTGCCGAAAATTCTCAGCGTCTGTCATTTTGAATCCGAGCCGGAAGCGTCAGCGACCTTGATTGGTTTATGCCCTAAATCGGCATACGGCTGAGGTTCGGTCCGTTTCAGCGTGTCGAACAGCGGCTGAACTGGCTTCACCACCGGATTCTCGTCTACCACCGAAATCGCCAGCACCCGCACCTTAGGGTTATCCGGCAGTCGAAGCGTCCGAGCGTTTCGAGGTATGTCGATGCCGTATGCAAACAGATACGAATATTGATACGGCTCGTTCAATCCCGACGCCGTGTGATGATGCGACGCATACCAGGCAATATCGGCGGGTTTGACGTAGCCGGCCTCAAGCCCCGCGTAATCTTCCGGATAGCGCGGCGACCACTGCTTGGGCCAGTCCGCCGGTTTCGGCCATGCCGCATGATTCGCCGAGAATGCCCAATCACGTTGCGGCTCATTTTTCCAGATGCGCGTATCCCACTGGCCGACAAACCCGCCCCAATTTTGAATATTCAAATCGAATGACTTCTCACCAACCTGGAATCTGGCTCGCTGGTCTCCATCGGTTGAAGCGGCGAGGATATATATGCGGTTGTAGTGACCGGAAGGCAGATCAATACTCTGCCCCTTCGCGCTTACAGCGTTCGGAACCCCCGTCTTAGCCGGTCCGAGTTGAAATTGAACACCGTTATGTTGCATTCGAGCGGGCAGCATCTCGGCAGGCAGGGCGTTCCCATTGCCGTCGAATCCGCCGCCATCGGTTTTCGTATCATCGTCGCTCGCGACTGCTAAATCGTAACTAAGAGATACCGGTTGGGACTCGACATCCTGCAGCTTCTCAGGAGCCGAACCGAGGCGTAAAGCGAACGACCGCGGCTGAAACGGCGTGAACGACGTCACCAGCGCGCCGTCATTGACTGTAGCCGGTCCGATAGGTTGCTCCTGGCCATTGATCTCGCGCGCCTCAACAACCGGCCCCGCGAAAGACACTTCAACATTCTGAGCCGGACGGCCATCGAGTTCCACCATGCGCAGAACCATTTCATCGCTCGATTCCGCCTTCTTCACAGCCAGCACCCGAATACGCGAGTTCTTCAGACGCACAAGCGAGAACGTCTTGCCGAGCGCACCGGAGTGCTTCGGGCTTTCAAACGCCATCAGCGGGTCGTTTAGCCGATACGCTTGCCAATCTGTCTGCGCTTCGCGCCAATCGCCGCGATGTCCCGTTAAACCAAAGACAAATTCGTGGTGCCCCCAATCCTGGTTGGCTTGATCGGTAAACTCTGGTGGCCGGCCGTTCCCCCTGGGCTGTATACCCGGCGTTCGCATCAGTGTCAACCGAAGCGTGTTGGCATTCGGCTTGTCGGATCCATTCTTGAAACCTGTCAGAATCGTCGCGCCAAATGTGCCGCTAGCGTCCGTTAGGTCAATCCAGCGATGCGTAGCAACTTCAAACTGGCGCTCGCTTGCCGTCGGCCGCTCGACCGTGCCGATATCCCAGTTGTACGTCGCGTTTTCATTTGAAGCGCTAAGCGGAAATGTCGCCTTGAGATTGGCAGCGAGCGCTCTCCAATCGATCTCATTTCCAAACTCCACTCGATTACCGGCGTCGCCCTCCGAAAGACTGATCGATTGAACAAATGTGGAATTCTCGGCATGCCGCGTCACTTCAAGCGAGACGCGAACCGGCCCATTCTCTTTAATGCGAACCCGAGGCGTGCCGCCCGCATAAGCGCGCGGAGCTGCTTGCTCCTGATCGAAATCCATGTTCCAGGCGGGCCATTGGCGAGGACTATCGGTCGAAATCGCCAACCGCATCGGTGCTCCGAGCAATTCCTTATTCAGACTCTTATCGAATATGCTCGCCACGTCTCCATCTGCATTTACCTTTACGCGATAGCGCTCATTTTCGAGCGACGATTCGGTGATCTTCAGCGCCGAAGCGGAGCCGCTGCCTGAAGGCTCAACATCGTATACCGCATAGCCGACCGAAGGAACCTTCGCCAGAAACAGCACATTGCCGCTTTCCACTTGCGAGAGAACTTCCTTGCCATCCGGGCCAACGACGCGGACGGCCTTTGGCGTTCCCCCGGAAAATGGGAGCTGAGCTTCCACCACGTCTTCACGCGCCACATTCAGCGGATTGTAGACGACAACCGGCACGCCTTTCGTTTGCGTGTTCATGCCCGAGGCGATCACCCCGGTTGCATCGGTCACAATACCGGCGAACTGATTCAGTGCGATGATGTCGTCGTTCCAGGCAAACTCATAAGCGCGCGGAGTTGCGGTCCCGGCAGCCGTATCGTGAAAGTGCCCGCCCATCTCCAAAGTCCAGGCATTGTTGAGTTCAGCCTGTGGGTAGGCTCGCCCTCCCATCCATTGCGCTGCGACAGACGCTTTCTCGGCGGCATCGGCCAGCAGTTCGCCCTTCATAATCCAACGCTTGTGATAGGCCTCGGACGTCAACGAGCCGGCGGAATGATTGATTAACTCGAGATCGCCCTTGTATTGCGGCAGGCGCGATGTCATCTCCGGCTTAATATCTTTGAACATCTGGTCCGCGGCGGATTCGATCACGTGAACCGGGCCATCGCCGACCTGTACCTTAGGCCCGGTAGATTGCTGGGGCTCTTCTGCCGGTTGCGGACCAAAGCGAGGCCGGGGCGGTGGCGGCAACACCGTTTCGCTTTTCGTAACGATCGCCTCCAGAAGCCGAACCGTTGATTCTTGCGTGGCTCCGCCCGTATCGCCAGTGCCCACGTAATGATAATCGGCGTATACGCCTGTCACTTTGCCATCGAGATCGATGCGCTTCACCCAGTTCTGTTCCAGTTCTCTCGGCCGCTGAAGAAGGCGCAACTGCTGCGGCGTCAGGTGAGCTTTTTCCTCGTCTGTCAACTGGGGCGGCGGAGGCGGCGGTCCCGGTTCCTTACTGAGATCGGTGTAGACATTCGAGGTGTAACTGCCGGGATTGAGCGCGGCAATGACCGATTTGCCGTCAGGTCCAATCCATAGTCCAACGTTGAAAGGAATGCCCTCAGGCGTATTCTCCGGTGAACCCGGGCCGCCCACCTTCGGAGCTGGCTGCCACGCCGCGCTCAGCTTCTGTGTGGAAAAGCCCCTTACGCCGGCATGCGCCAATATGCTCGGTAAGGAAGCCGGAAATCCGAAACAGTCCGGCAGCATGTATTCGTCGCTGGCCTTTCCAAATTCGTTCCGAAACCATGTGTTGCCATAGAGGATTTGCCGGATGATGCCTTCCGCGCTCGGAAGGTTCACATCGCCTTCCTCCATCGACGACCCGGCCGGATACCATCGCCCGGCTTCCACATATTGCTTCATCCGCGCATAATCCGACGGGTAATACTCTTTCATTAGCCGGTAGCGATTCGCGCCAGTCCAGTTGAAAATATAGTGCGGGTATTTTTCGATGTAATCGAAATTGACTCGCATCGTTTTCAGCAGGTATTCGCTAATCGTCTGCGGAAATTCCCATCGCCATTGCGTATCGAGATGCGCGTAAGGAACGACGTACAGCGTCGGATCTTTGCGAATATCGGGAGCCGTCATCGTTTGGGCGGCCAGTGTCGCTGCCAAGGCAATCGAAGAGACGAAAAGCGCCTTTCGGAAATGCATAGTCTTTATTACATCGCGCGCACAACGCCACCAAACGGCTGTGCGCTATAGCAAGCGACTATATCACTCGTGTGTCTGGAGTTCCGATATTTCGCAAGCGTCGCGCGGTAGCCTTCAGCTCACCGTGGCGCCCCCATGTCATTGAATTGAAACGTCCCGGCGCTAGACTAATCGAGTACTCAACCAACCGAGACAAACTCCATGGGCCTATACGACCGTTGCGTCCGCCTGTCACTCCTATCGATCAGTCTTCTCGTTCTCTGCTGCGTTCCGGGCTTTGCGCAAACCAATCTTACGGGGGCGGGAGCAACCTTTCCCTACCCGATATACTCAAAATGGTTTAGCGAGTATCGCAAGCTTCATCCCGATATTGCAATCAACTATCAGTCGATCGGCTCAGGCGGCGGTGTCCGACAGGTGACGGAGGGCACTGTTGATTTCGGAGCGAGCGACATGCCAATGAATGATGAACAGTTAAGGTCATTCAAAATGAAACGTGGCATGACTGTTCTTCATTTCCCAACCGTACTAGGCGCTGTCGTGCCGACCTATAACATTCCCGGAGTCACGGGTGAGTTGAATTTTACACCGGACGCTCTCGCCGGTATCTTTCTCGGAAGGATCACGAAGTGGAACGATTCGCAAATTGCCAAGGCGAATCCGAAAGTAAAATTACCGCCAAACGATATTATTGTTATCCATCGTTCAGAGGGAAGCGGCACTACTTACGTCTGGACCGACTATCTCTCGAAAGTGAGCCAGGAGTGGAAAAGCAAAGTCGGCAAAAATAGTTCTGTCAATTGGCCCGTCGGATTGGGAGGCAAGGGGAATGAAGGAGTCTCCGGTTTAGTGAAGCAGACGGCCAATTCATTCGGATACGTCGAGTTGATTTACGCGATTCAGAACAAGATGCCCTACGGGAGTGTACGGAATTCCTCCGGAGTTTTTGTAAAAGCCGACCTCGCGAGCGTTACCGCTGCCGCCGCTGGCGTAGCCAATTCAATGCCCGACGATTTCCGTGTATCCATCACAGACAGCCCCGCAAAGACTGCGTATCCGATTTCGAGCTTTACGTGGCTCCTGATTCCACAGCAGATTCAGGACCAGACGAAATTAAAAGTAATCCAGGGTTTTCTACACTGGATGTTGGGACCCGGCCAACAGATGACGGAGCCCTTGGCGTACGCTCCACTTCCCAAAGAAGTAGTTGCTAAAGAAGAGAAAGCGATCTCCCTGATCCATTAGTTTCATGGCTTCCACTTCCTCGGCTATTTCAGGGAACTGGCTCACTCAACGATGGCGCGCCTATACGCGTCGCATGCATGCGGGCGACCAGATTGCGCATCTCATCACGCTGATCTGCGCGGCCGCTATTTTTGCCGTAACGTGCCTGATTGTCATCGAGCTATACCAGGGTTCCGTTCTCTCAAGGAACAAGTTCGGCTTCGGTTTCATCTTCTCGCAAACCTGGAATCCCGTGACCGGCGAGTTCGGCGCGCTTCCGTTCATCTACGGTACGGTCGTGACCTCGATTTTGGCCTTAATAATCGCGGTACCCACGGGACTCGGCTCCGCAGTATTTCTCTCCGAACTCGCGCCCCAGCGCATCTCCGATTTCCTAACTTTTCTGATCGAACTGTTAGCGGCAGTGCCGAGCGTCATCTATGGCTTGCTTGGCATGTTTCTGCTTCTACCCGTGCTGGGAAAGATCGTTCCAGTCATTAAGCAGGTCCTTGGTTTCCTGCCGATCTTCAGCGGCGCTTTTTATGGCGTGAGCATTTTCTCGGCAGGAGTAATTCTCTCGCTGATGATCATGCCGTTTATTGTTTCGGTATCGAGAGAGGTGCTGCTTGCGGTGCCGCGAGACCAGCGCGAGGCGGCCTTGGCGCTGGGAGCAAGCCGCTGGCAGGCAACCTGGAAAGTGGTGATTCCTTACGCCAAGCGCGGCATTATCGGTTCCGTATTTCTCGCATTGGCCCGAGCGTTGGGAGAAACGATGGCGGTCACTATGGTCATCGGCAATCAACCCCACATCAACACGTCTCTATTTGCTCCTGGCTATTCAATCGCTGCCGTCATCGCCAACGAGTTTACCGAAGCGACCGGAGATCTTTACACTGATGCGTTAATCGAGCTGGGCCTGGTTCTGTTCGCGCTCACCATTGTGATCAACGGAGTCGCGCGTCTCCTCATTCTCACGACAGAGCGAGGAGGGTCACATTGACCCGAGTCTCCTATCAGAAGGTCGAGAATGCCGTCATGTTCAGCCTGACCGGGCTCTGCACAGTTGCCACAGTTGGAGCGCTCCTGGTCATCCTGGGCTACCTGGTGTGGAACGGAGGCCGCTATCTCACGTGGGATTTCTTCACGAAGCTGCCCGTGCCTGTAGGCGAAACGGGCGGCGGCATGGCTAATGCCATCGTCGGTTCCGGCAAGTTATTGCTTCTCGCAAGCTGCATCGGTATACCCATCGGCTTCCTGGGTGGTGTGTACCTCGCCGAATTTGGTGGAAGAACCTTCCCGTTCCTTGTTCGTTACGCCACAGATCTTCTAAACGGAGTACCGTCCATCGTCATCGGCATTGTGGGTTATGCCCTTGTGGTCCGTCCGATGGGCCACTTTTCCGCGCTTGCTGGTGGTGTCGCCCTAGGAATCATGATGATCCCTATTGCTTTGCGAACTACCGAAGAATATCTGCGCTCGGTCCCGATTACGCTTCGCGAAGCCGCGCTCGCCCTCGGCGCAAGCCGCTGGAAAGCCATTCTCACCGTTGTGATTCCCGCTGCACTTCAGGGAATTGTTTCGGGAATGATGTTAGATCTCGCTCGCGTAGCCGGCGAAACCGCTCCTTTGCTGTTTACCAGTTTCAGTAATCAGTTTTGGAGCAAAGGCTGGAGTGAAGCGACAGCCTCTTTGCCCGTAATGATCTTCACCTACGCTACAGGACCCTATGAAGACTGGCACAAGCAGGCGTGGGCCGCTGGATTTGTGCTGCTCTCGCTCGTGCTCGTCGTCAACGTCTTTGCTAAGCTCATCATTGGACGTTCGCATAAATGAGGGAACCGTCAACGCTTAATAGTATAAAGTTACAATCAAGTTACAGTCCACGCCGTCTTCTCCTTATTCACAAAGTAAACACCTAACTTTGCGTTTCATCTGTTGACACTTCGAATAATTCGCTTAGTATCGAATATCGGGCTAGTTATATCTTCTCTTCAAACGAGGTTGAATCATGGCGTCTGCCGCATCGGAAGTTCTGAATGAAAAAATGTCAAGGGGCCCAGGGCGGCTGGGCGCGCTGGTGTTCGCCATTGCCCTGGTTGCCGGCATTATCTACTGCGGCTTTCATTTGGAAATCGATCTCTCCGTGGTCCGGTCGACTTCGGTATTCCCGTACATACTCCTCGGAATAGCCATGCTCATCGCCCTCGGATTCGAATTTGTCAACGGATTTCATGACACCGCGAATGCCGTGGCCACCGTCATCTACACGCATTCATTAGAACCACACGTGGCGGTTCTCTGGTCCGGGTTATGGAACTTCTTGGGCGTGCTCGTTTCGACTGGAGCCGTCGCATTTGCCATCGTCAGTTTGCTGCCCGTCGAGCTCATTCTACAAGTGGGCAGCGGTGCTGGATTCGCGATGGTATTTGCTCTCCTTGCGGCTGCGATCATCTGGAACTTCGGGACGTGGTATTTCGGTCTACCTTCGTCGAGCTCACATACCCTTATCGGTTCGATTATTGGCGTGGGCATAGCCAATCAATTGATGAGCGCACGCAACGGCACTAGCGGTGTCGATTGGACTCAGGCTGCAGCCGTGGGTAAGCAGCTGTTACTATCTCCCTTTGTTGGGTTTATCTTCGCGGCACTGCTGCTAATCGTTGCAAAATTTATCATTCGCCAGAAGCGTCTCTACGAAGCTCCCGCAGGGACTGAGCCGCCGCCCTTCTGGATTCGCAGCCTTCTGGTCTTGACGTGCACAGGCGTCAGCTTCGCTCATGGATCGAACGACGGGCAGAAGGGCATGGGTCTCATCATGCTCATTTTGATAGGCACCGTGCCTACAGCCTATGCTCTCAACCACGCCGTTACTGCGCGCGAGACTCAGGATTTCATCGCCGTATCCGAACAGAGCGTAGGAGTCTTGAATCATTACGTTTCACCAGCCGATGTGGTGGGAGATCAGGCCGACGACCTTACCGAGTACATTCGAACTCGCGAGCTCCAGCCGAACACCATGCTCGCGCTCCGCGAAATGGTGGACGGTCTGGCCAATGAAATGAATTACTGGAAGCAAATGTCCCGTGTTCCGCCTCAGCGCACACGTAACATTCGCAATGACATGTACCTCGTCAGCGAAACACTCCGCCTGATGCAGAAATCCGGGACACCAGCTATCCCGCCGCGAGATTGGGCGGTACTCTCCAATTACAAAAGGCACGTCGATAGAGCCACTAAATTTATTCCGCCTTGGGTGAAAGTTGCGGTTGCTATCGCCTTGGGCCTCGGCACCATGGTCGGATGGAAGCGCATCGTCGTTACCGTGGGAGAGAAGATCGGAAAGAGCCATCTCACCTACGGGCAGGGTGCGGCGGCCGAGATCGCTGCCATGGCGACGATCGGCGCGGCGGATTCGTTCGGTCTCCCGGTCAGCACGACGCATGTCCTTTCATCCGGTGTTGCCGGCACAATGGCGGCCAACCACTCGGGACTGCAATGGGGCACTGTTCGCAACATGTTGATGGCCTGGGTGCTTACCCTGCCGGCTTCCATATGCCTGGCAGGTCTTCTCTTTTGGGCCTTCCGCAGTATGGCCTGAGCCTTTTCGCGGCCTGTAGCGCGCCCCTTATATTCCAATTCGAATACACGGGCTACGAACAGCCCTCTAATCTGTCATCCCCAAACGCATAGACCGAGTCGCTCGCTTACGCTCCCAGCGCTTTGTGGGATATCTTTTACTGCAAACCTCAGTAAGTCACCTAAAAAGTTACCGATTGTTCGGGCAATTCCTCTGAACCACTAACCGTATTCCAGCAAACACGAACGAGAAGCTATCCTTTTGGGCCGCTCTCAAAGTAACGAGAAGCTGCCCTTGAAAAAAGCTATTCTGTGTTCTTTGCTTGCCGCGATGTCTATCGCTGGCCAAGCCCGTGCTACTTGTGTCACAAGTAACAACGACCCTGGATGTCTGCACTTTGAATGGAAGACCAACACCTATACCAATCAATACACTAATTCGCCCACGGCCAGCCAACAGGAATGGTTCCAACAAAAATTTTTCCGCATCGTCGGCTACTCGCCTTACTGGGACACCCGGCTTAGTTGGTTTCCGAGTAGTTGGTTCTATCAGGACTCATCTTCGATTTATACATACTCGCCCATAGTCCAACAGCACCCCGAGTACATCCTGAAAGACGCAAACGGAGCGATGCTGTACATCAACTTCGGCTGCTCTAACGGAACATGCCCGCAATATGCGCCCGATTACAGCAGCGAAGCCTTCCGCCAATGGTGGATTTCGGAGGCGGCGACCACTTTCGAGGCGGGCTACAAAGGAATCTTCATCGATGACGTCAACCTGACCATGAATCTGACGAATGGCAACTCGAGCGACACTCCCATTGACACCAACACAGGGCTGCCAATGACACAGCAGGCGTGGGAGCAATATTTCGCGGGCTTCCTCACCGAGGTACGCAAGGCGTTTCCCAATGCCGAGATCTGCCATAACGCGCTGTGGTACTCCGGTAGCGGCAATCCGATCTCCGATCCATATGTCGCGCAGGAAGTCCAGGCCGCCAACTGGATCAACCTGGAACGAGGTTACGACGACACAGGGCTGAGCGGAGATGACACGTTCTGGTCGGTTCAGAACTTCATGGCGTACATCGATGCCGTTCACACGAAGGGAACGAACGTTGTGCTCGAGCAATATGGTTCCGACGGCACCGAATATGCATTAGCCGGTTATCTGCTGACCAGTTCCGGAAGCGATATGTTTGCGGACGATTCGATGACCCCCAACAATTGGTGGTCTGGCTATGACATCGACCTCGGAAGCCCTCTGGACACACGCTACACCTGGAATGGCCTGATTCGCCGCGACTTCAAAAATGGAATGGTGCTCATGAATCCTCCGGGCATGGCAACCGTTACGGCAACTTTGGCCAACACGATGACAAACCTTTTAGGTAACACGGTTTCATCAGTCACTATCCCGGCATGGACCGGCGTGGTGCTCCTCGGCACACCGGTGATTGAAGTGAATGGACCGCTCGCGAACGGTTTGTACAACGTGCGCAATGTTTACAGCGGCTGGGTGCTCGACGATCGTGCCTATTCTACGACGAGTGGCACGCAAGTCATTCAGTGGGAGTCAAACGGCGGCAATAATCAGAAATGGCAGTTCACCTCGAACGGGAACGGCTATTACACGATTGTGAATCACTACAGCGGCCTGTATCTGACTTCTCAAAACGGCCAACTGCTCGAAGTGAGTAAGAACGGCTCCGATTCGCAGTTGTGGTCGCTCTCGGGGACCGCGCCGACTTACGTCATACTTAACAAAGGCACGAATCAGGTCATCGACGATCCAGCGTTCAGCCTGGTACAAGGCGTGGGTATCATTACTTGGTCTGCCAACGGTGGCAACAACCAGAAATGGACCATTCAGTAACCAACCATCGGGAGCCGGTCATTCCGGCTCCCTACCCTGCGGAGGGTGGGCTTTAGCCCGCGTGGGGTTTCCAGCCCCGCAGAAAATTAATGTTTCGTCTGTGCTACCGCCTTCGCTACCGTCACCTGCACGATTGCTGAATGAGTTACTCCGGCCCCGCTGGCAGTTATCGTCACTGGATAAGTGCCAACCGGAGTAGCCGTCGATGCGGTGATTCCTATGTACGTATTCACAAGATTATTGCCCGTGTTTGCGCCGGTCGCTCCGTAGTTCATCCCGGGAGCGAGCCCCGCGAACGTAATGGTAATTGTGGAATTGAAGCCGCCAGTGAAGTTTCCGGTCGAAACAATTACCGTGGCTGCGGATCCGCCCTGCTGAATCGTCATTGACGATATGTTCAGGCCGAACGAGAAGTCCGGAGTTCCCACAATAGCGAGAGTCACCGTGGCCGTCTCGCTCTGCCCGCCGCCTGTTCCTGTTACCTCGATCGTGTAAGTTCCGGGTTTAGCGGTCGCGCCAACAGCAAGGGTCACGATCGCGCTGCCATCCCCAGGCGCGGGAAGCGTCGATTTTGAGAAAGACGCCGTGACGCCGCCAGGCAATCCCGTGCAATTGAGGTTGACGGCGGAATTGAACGCTCCCAAGTGCAAGCTTGTAACGCTCAGTTGCCCAGTGGAGCCGAGTTTGATGGTGGCCGTACTCTGTGAGGCAGTGAGCTTAAAGGTCCCGGGCGCCGAAACGGCCACCGGTATCTGCAGCGTTTGCGTGTATCCGCTGCCGCTCGCCGTCACCGAGAGCTTGTACGTACCGGCGGCGGTTGTCGCCGCGCTTGCGATATTAAGCGCAGTCGAAGCTCCGGCCGCGAGCGAACTCGATGCGGTTTTCGCCGTCATCCCGCTGGGCGCGCCGGACAAAGAAAGCGCGAGCGGTCCGCTGAATGTTCCCGTTACCGATCCGCAAGAAACTTCAACGCTCGCCGATTGGCCTGCAACAAGAGTCACGCTGTCGGGATTGGCCGCGAGAGCGCACGTTGCGGGCACTACGGCCACCAGCGTAAACGAAGACGTTTGCGTAACGCCCCCGCCCGTTGCGACAGCCACCAAGGGATACGAGCCGGCTCTCACCGTTTTGGCAACTGCAAAAGTCAATATGCTTGAACTCGCCGAGGCGCCGCTCAAAGCCCCGCTCGAAAAAGATGCTGTAACACCCGAAGGTAAACCGCTGACCGACAACGCAACCTTGGAATTAAACCCGTTTTCAGGTGTCGCTGTCACAGAAACCTGGGCCGTGTTCCCGGCGATCACGCTAGCCGATGCCGTGTTCGTAGTAAGCGTAAACGTCGGCGTGGGAATCGCAACCGAAATCGTAACTTTTGCGCTCTCGCCACCTCCCTGCCCAGTGATTGTCAGCGCATATGTTCCAGGAGTTGCGGAAGAGCCGGCGGCAATCGTCAAAGCCACCGAACCCGAGCCGGGCGATGCCACAGTCGCCGAAGCCAATGTAGCCGTTACGCCTGCCGGAGCCCCCGCGACAGCCAGCGTTACCGCCGACTTAAACGCGGCGTTTGCTGTTGAAATTACTGTTGCCTGTGCACTCTGACCAACCTTCACGGTAAGCGTGGTCGAAGAAGCGCTCAGCGTGAAGGAAGGCGCGGCGCTCTTCGTGCCGTCGGTCCAGTGGTTTACCAACATGGCGGCATCCACCGATCCCAGTCCGGACGCGAGATCGTAATCCGCTGTGGCGGAGAATCCCGTAACGCCCGGCACAGTGTTATTACCTGAGACGATGTCATGAAACACAGCCGCGCCCCCGGCCGCTTGGTTCAGTGCCAGCGGATAAAGAATCACGTTCGCGAGCCCCTGCCGGGCATTGGTCTTTTGATCGACAAGCGCCATCAAGCCCGCAAATGAGGGAGCCGAAGCGGAGGTGCCGCCCACTGCCGCCATGCCTCCCGATTGGACGATCACATATCCATCGTGGCCCGCAGCCGTCAACGAAACATCGGGCACGTCCCGCCGCCCATCCGCTGGCACGCCCGGACCCGTCTGCCATGCAGGTTTGGTATATGCGATGCTCGCTCCGCCTCCGCCGGCCCACAGGCCAGAACCGCCGTCGGAACCACTTTCGTTCCACACCGCTTCCGGTATGTAGCCGATTGCGGAACCATAAACTGCATTGTTTCCGGGCAGCCAGTACTCGCCTGGATTGCTCCCCTCGACAAATTCCGTCCCGCCGACGCACGTCGCATAAGGCGAGCTACATAGTCCATTGATGGCTCGGCCCGACCCCGAGCTCGATCCGCCGCCCGAGCATCCCGCTGCCCCGCTGTCGCCCGCCGAGACCATGACACTCATGCCTTGTGCTGCCGCCTGCTGCCAAAGTGAATTGTAGAAATTAAGCTCGGAGGCGCCCATCGCCGATTCGCAGGAGCCATAACTCAAACTCACCACAGGTGCAACGTTGTTATCGACCGCGTATAGCGCCGAAAGATCGATTCCGTCGGCAGTGTTCGTCGACGCCGCCACAATCACCTTGATCGCCGCGTTGGGAGCGATGGCGCCCGACCATTCGGTGTCGAGCGTTGTTTCCGTGCTGTCGCCCGATAGGATGCCTGGGTTATCGTTGACGATTATAATTTGCGGGTTGTTAGCCGCCAGTCCGAAGGAGCTCCGAAACAGCTCAACATCCGAGAGCGAGATGTTCGAGCGCGCAATCACCGCAATGCTCTGCCCGGTTCCCTTAATGCCGCCGGAATACAGCGGATTGATGTCGTAAATCGTTGCGTAGTCCGCAGGAGACAGATAATGCCCTCCGCCCTCGTCGAATTTCGGATCCGCGAACTGCGCCGGCGTCAACGCCGACACCTTCGACATACTCGGCGCATGGCGAAAATTGTGCAACTTGACGATACCGCCCACGACATCGGCCAGCGCTGCCGGTATTTGGGGATCGCTGGCATTGGCATAGTGGTCTGCTCCTCCCACCGTGTAGTGCCGAATCTCTGTCTTGAAGGCTTCAGCCACTTGCCCCGAAGTCCCACTGAAAACAATCGCGCGACGGCTGGCAGGTAGTTCCTCAATGCTGAATCCATGGTTCGTGAGCCACGACGTCACCTTGTCCAGATCGGCCTGTGCAATTCCGAAGTGCGTGCCAAACTCCTCTGCTTCGAGGAAGTGATGATATAGCGGCGACTTAGGATTGTTTTGCTGCGCCACTAACTGCTCGAGCTGCGCTTCCTGCGATGCATCTCCCTTCAGGAACAAAATCATGTGCTCCATCGGAGTACTTTCATCTACCGGTTCTGAGCTGGCTGATGCGACCAAAGGGTGCACGTTGCCCCGAAGCGTAACGGTCTTGTCTTCATCCACACGCTCGACGATCCGAGCATGAGGTTGCGGAAGAGATGGCGTCTGTCCCGCGGCGTAGCCTGCAAGACAAAGTGACGCAAGAATACCCGGCATCGCCGGAATGCGACTGCGCATTAAAGTTTTTCCTTTAGAACCCTAATCGGTTCCAAAAGGAATGTCTTTAGAAGGAATTGCGGGTTGTTCTATTGCTTACGGTTGGCAACGGCTTGCTTGGCGCACTCTTCGTGAACAGGAAACGTTGATTATTTTTTATCCTTGTCCTTCTGAGCGTCTTCGTTCCAACCCTCGCGGGCATCATGGGCAGCCTTGTCCAGTTTGCGCTTAGCTACCTGTGCTGCCTTATCCGCCTCAACCGCCATTTTGTGAGCCGTTTGCCCCATCTTGCCGGCGGGAGTATTTGCATCGTTCCTCCGTTGTTGTTCCGACTCGTGGCCGGTACAGCCACTCAACATCATGAGACCGGCGAACAATACCGCTACTAAGCTTCGAGGCCGCATTACCCGTATAGACTGCTTCTGGCTGAAAAGGTGACTCCGCTCGTGTAGCTCTTTCCGCTGGTTCTACTAGGTCTCTTCAGTAAGAAACGGGAATGCAGAAATCGTCATCTCATTTCGGGAGGAAAGGGTTTCAGGCTTTCGCTGCCGACCACTAAACGACGTTCACATGTTACTGATACTAATTATCGTTTTGATTCTAATCCTCGGCGGAGGCGGGGGGTACTATGGCTACGGTCGGTGGGGTTACGGTGGCGGCGCGGGTGTTGGACTCGGAACAATATTACTGATTATCATAATTGCTTACTTGCTGGGTCTTTTCCGCTGACATCTTCCGGCTTGACGCTTTTTGCCCGGGCCTGTAAAATCCAAGGTCTTCCGATGTTGCCAGCTTCGCCGCAAAAATAATCTGTCCCGTGTGCTGCTGAAAATGGCCCACAACATGATCGATGGCCCCGAGCACTGTCGCCGATTTACCATCCTGCACAGGAATCACTTCTGTCAGGCGTTGAGGATCAAGTTTCTCGAGAACGCTGGTCGCCAGCCCGATCGTCTCGTCCAGACGCTTAAGTAACTCTGCCGAACTCGCGTGCGCGTCAGTTGCAAACTCTTCCGGCCGCTTCCGAATATCCGCCATCCCGCCCACATAACACCCGATCCATTGCCTCACGTTGCCGCAAAGATGCAGCACCAGGTTGCCCAATGCATTCTCGGCCGTTGAATGCCGGCTCCAGATTGCCTCTTCATCCAGCTTCTCAAAACAAGCATGTATGTGCCCCGCCATCTCGACTAAAGTCTCCGACGAACACTTCAGAAAAAGCACGCCCGCTGCCATGCCGCCAATATAACAGCTGGTCGAGCAGGCCTCCGGCCCGCAATGCCGCCATTCCTGGCGGCATCTTTCCACAACCCCCAATCGTGGTACGGTGTTTTCGAATAACAGAACCAATGAATTGCCTGGCAAAGTGGTGCATTTGCCTTCTCCTCGCGCATGCGGCCTTCGCGCGGCAATCTTCCCAGCCTGCCGAAACCCTTGCCATCATCGAAGGACACGTCATTAATGGCTTGTCCGGAGAGCCGCTCCGAAAAGCGCTCGTCACACTCGAATCCTCCAAACAGGGCCATGATTCTACCCTCGTTTCAACAACCGACGATGCGGGCCATTTCCGCTTCGCCGATATCCCAGCCGGCACATACCACCTAAACGTGCAGAAACGCGGATTCCTCGATCGCAGCTTCGGCCAGCTTAAGCCCAACGACGACGAAACACTTCTGAAAATCGTTGCGGGCGACCGGATTGGTGACATCACCCTACGGCTCTTTCCAGGAGGAACCATCAGCGGCCAGATCACGGACGCCGACGGCGATCCCGACCCGAACGTCACGGTTGTTTTTCGGTCGCAGCAGCGCATTGGCGGCGCGATTCGTACCTTTCAGGCCCGCCAGACGCACACGAATGAAGAAGGCGAATACCGCTTCAACGGTTTATCTCCCGGCACGTATTATGTCGCCGCGAGCGCGGGCGACTGGGGCGACGCAGTCAAGCAAATTCCCGTCGATAGCTCCGGCAAGATAACTAAACTGCGCGATCTGGCAACGTTCTATCCCGCCGCTCTTTCGCTTGCTGACGCGCAGGGTGTTAGCGTCGACGGCGGCCAGGAGCAGTCAGGCATCGACATTCGCATCCGGCGCGCCGCGACTCTCTCCATCAAAGGAAAAATTGCCGGCACAGGCCCTCCGCTATCCACATACAGCATTAGCGCTAGAGTCGAAGACGGCATCGGCTGGACATCGGAATCCGGCGAGATTCTCCCGAACGGCGATTTCGTTTTCAAAGAATTGCCGCCAGGGAAACGCCTCCTCACCCTCTTAGACAACGGACCAAATGGCCTCCAAACAATTGGCAAGACCGAAGTCAACCTGACGGACCAGGACGTAACAGGAGTGGTAATCACGCCATTCAAACCGGCTCAGGTTCGCGCGCGTGGTGATCGAGGATGAGGAAGACAAACCGCTCACCACCGGATCAGTGACCCTGATGCCGGAGCATTGGGATGGGACCGGCAGCGGTCTTCTTTACGGATATCAACCGAGGAACGGCGCATACGTCATTGATAACATCCACCCGGGCAAATACGGAATTTCATTCACCAACGCCCCCGGCTGCTATCTCAAATCCGTCCAGTCCGGAACCCAAACCCTCGATCCGCAATCCATCGCCATCGAAGACGGCGCTTCGCTCGATCTGTTGATGATCTACAGCAAGAACGTCGCAAGCGTCACCGGCGATATCGAAACTCCGCCCGATCAGCCCGCCCATTCCGCCCACGTCCTCCTGCTTTGCGAAGATTCCACGCCGGAATGCGACATGGCTAGCGCCGACCTCGACCAGTCTCTACACTTCTCGAACGACCACATCCGTCCCGGCAAATATCTAGCCTTCGCCGCGCAAGACAACGATTCCGATCTGTGGAAGAACGCCGACTTCATCAAACTCATCCAGTCCGAAGCCGTCGAAATCGACCTCCACGAAAAAGAACACGCCACCATCCATCTGAAACTCATCCCAAAAAGCGAAACCGACCGCCTGCGCCACCAACTCGGCATCTGACGGCCACCACTCACTGCCCAAGGCATATCATGATCTTGATGCGCACACTTGGAAGACGCGATTTCCTCGAACGTTCGGCTGGATTGCTGCCTCTCGCAGCCCTCAGGGCCAAGGCCGCCGGAACTGAACGCTTGAAAAATATCGGAGTCCAGCTTTACACCGTCCGCAAAATCATCTCAGCCAATCCGGCCGCAACCTTGAAAGCCATTGAGAACGACGGCTACACCGAGGTCGAAGCGATCTATGCATCGCTGCCCACCATCTGGAAATCCCTCTCTGCAACTACTTTGAAGCCCGTCAGCGTCCACATCGACTCCGATCTCTTCTCCGACACCGCCAAAATAGACGAGGCCCTCGGCCAGGTTCATCAGTGGGGCTTCCAATACGCCGTCTACCCTTACCTGCCCCCCTCCGAGCGCGGCGGTGAAGACGCCATCAAATCCCTCGCCAACAAGCTAAATAAAGCCGGCGAACAGAGCAAAAAACTGGGCATCCAGCTCTGCTATCACAATCACGCTTTCGAGTTCCAGCCGATGAACGGCACCATGCCGCTTCAGATTCTTTTAAACGAGACCGAAAAAAACCTCGTCTCGCTCGAACTCGACGTGTTCTGGGCAAGCGTCGCCGGTCACGATCCCGTTCAGGTCATCCAACACCACTCTGGCCGCATCGCACTCGTTCATCTCAAGGACAAAGCCAAGGACCAACCGGTACAGTACAACGAAAAGGTTCCTCTAGACGCGTTCAAGGAAGTCGGCCGCGGCTCGCTCGATTTTCCGGCCATTCTCCGCGCCGCCACCAACGAAGGCGTCAAACACTTCTTCGTCGAGCAGGATCAGACCCCCGGCAATCCGCTCGACAGCCTGAAAATCAGCTACGACTACCTCCACAAGCTCTCGTTCTAGGAGCGCGTCGCAACCGATGGACGATACTAACCGAGCCGCGACCGCAAGGGAGCGGACTTGCAGTTTCCCCAGCTTCTAACCCCATCCATGGAAATTCCCCCATGGCCGCAAGCCGGCGAACGCGAGCTCGAGCTCTTGAAGGCCGTTCTCGAATCCCCACAGTGGGGCGGATTTCATCCCTTCGTCCGCGAGTTCGAGGAAAGTTTCGCGCGTTATCAGCACTCGCCCTACGCGATTAGCGCGTGCAACGGAACGGTAACCCTCGAAGTAGCTCTCGCCGTTCTGGGCATAAAAGAAGGCGACGAAGTCATCGTTCCCGCCATCTCCTTTATCTCGACCGCAACCGCCGTGTCCAGAACCGGAGCGACGCCCGTCTTTGTCGATCTCGAGCCCTGGTCCTTTAACCTCGATCCGGCCCGCGTGGAAGAAGCCATCACGCCCCGCACACGCGCCATCATCCCCGTTCATTTCGCCGGCATGCCTGCAAACATCGAGGCTCTCTGCCGCATCGCCTCTAACCATTCCATCTGGATAATTGAAGACGCCGCTCATGCCCACGGAAGCGAATACCACAACCGCCGCGCCGGCAGCTTCGGCATCTGCGGCTCTTTCAGCTTTCAGAACGGCAAGACGTTGACTGCAGGCGAAGGCGGAATGCTCACCACCCATTCAGACGCGTTTGCCGCGGACGCCCGCGCCATCGTGAACCAAGGCCGCAAACCAGGCGAGAGTTTTTATAAACATTTCACGCTCGGCACAAACCTGCGCCTCACCGGCTTTCAGGCGGCCGTTCTCATCGCGCAATTCGAATCTTTGCCCGACCAGATCGCCCGCAGAACCGCCAACGCCGCATTGCTCAAATCGCGCCTGTCCGACCTCGAAGACATCGTCTGGCAGCAGCAACCCGCCTCAGTCACCCGGAGCAGCTTCTATCTCCTGCCGGGAAGATTGCGCCATACGACCATCGGCCGCGATGAGTTCTGTCGGCGCCTCGAAGCTGCCGGCATTCCTTGCACGCCGTTCTATCCCTTCCCCTTGTACGGAAATCCGCTATACCAGCGCGAAGGAAGCTGCCGCATCATGCCCTGTCCGCTGGCCGAAGCTTATGTTCAGGATGCCTTCTGGTTCCCGCACCGCGTTCTGTTATGCGACCAACCCACCCTCGAGCAGATCGCCGCCCTTGTCCGCTCAATCCTGCGCGAAAAATGACTCCGACCCTGGACACATGTGGCACACGCTTCAGCATGCAGCGGTGAACTTGAGTTCACCGTCCGGCTCCGCTACCCGCCGGAGGACTGCCCGGTACGACGAACGTCGTATCCCCAGGACGTGTCTTGCCGGTCCGTTCCCGTACGTACCGCTCTTGTGTATTCGGATCGTGCTCTAGCCGGTCGATCAGCTTCTTGTTGTCATTGATCTCTTTCAACAAGGTTGCGTTCTGTTCCTCGAGCTGGCGCACCGTCTTCCGCTTGTCCCCGAGCGCTCCCAACCCCTGCGGCCCGCGTAACATGATAGCCGCATAAGCAGCCAGCGCAATCAGCCCGCACAGAAATACAATAGGTCGAAGAACCGAGCGATACAAAGTCGAGTAAAACCCTTTACATTTCTTTATAATCTTGTTTTGGATATTCGTCCACTGTTCTCGGACGATTTCACCGCTGTTCCGTCGAGACGGCCTCGCCGAGTGGCCACAAACTATGCACGATCCCATCCTTTTGCTCAGCACCTGCGATAACGAAGACGAGGCCCAGCGCCTCGCGACCGCGCTGGTCGAGGAACGCCTGGCCGCTTGCGTGAACATTATCCCGGGCCTCACGAGCATCTATCGCTGGCACGGAGTAGTCGAGCGCGCAAGCGAGCACCTTCTTCTCATCAAGACCACCGAAGAACAACGGCTGGCGCTCGAAGACCGGCTCAAACAACTGCATTCCTATGAAGTGCCCGAGATCTTGAAGATTCCCATTACCGGCGGACACGAAAAATACCTCGCCTGGTTAAAGGCGCAAGTGGCCGCGGTCTGACAAACCAGCGCGGCTGGCGAACTGACCAAACTGCAAGCTATACTGGGTTCCAATGCAAGATTTGCGAGAGCCACTTGCTGTTCTTTCCGTTATCATTCCAGCTTTTAACGAAGAGGCGACTATCACGAACGTCCTCCGCGATGTCCTCGCTGTCCCTCACCTCCTCGAAATCATCGTTGTAGACGACTGCTCGACTGACCGCACCTTTGAGCTCGCAACCCAGATGGCGGCCGCTCATCCCCTCATCAAGGTCATGCGTCATGCAAAAAACGGCGGGAAAACAGAGGCCCTCAAGACCGGCTTCGCCGCCTCCCGTGGCGACATCGTCATTGTGCAGGATGCCGACCTCGAGTATCGTCCTTCTGAAATCGCCACCGTCATCGAACCCATTCTCGACGGTGTCGCCGACGTCGTCTTTGGTTCCCGATTCCAGGTCCGGCGCGCCGCTCGCGTCCTCTACTTCTATCACTACCTCGCGAACAAAGGCCTCACGTTTCTCTCGAATCTGTGCACCAATCTGAATTTGACCGATGTCGAAACCGGGTATAAAGCGTTCCGCGGCACCATCATCCGCAACATGATCATCACTTCCAATGGCTTCGGCTTCGAGATCGAAGTGACCGCCAAAGTTGCCAAGTTGCGCTGCGCCATCTACGAAGTCCCCATCAGCTATTACGGCCGCACCTACGAAGAAGGCAAGAAAATCGGCGTCACAGACGGCATCGCTGCCCTCTGGTACATCCTCCGTTACAACCTTATAACCCCTCTCGAACGCTCGTTCCGTTCTGTGCCCGCTCTCTCCAACCATTCACAGAAATTTGCAAATTAATTCCCTCGCGCACACTATCACTTGCGAGCAATCGAACTCCACGCCTCCAGAACCGCATGCGACCTGTGGAGGGTAGGCTTTAGCCTGCGCGGGGCTTCAGCCCCGCCGAAAGGATCTTCTTACTCTCCACCTACGAATCGCGTCTCTCCCGCCGCTTCCTCCAAACTCTAAAGCAACTCCGCGAAATGCAGGCCGAACGCCGAGCCCTCGAACAACAACAACTCGAAGAGATGTTCGAAATTGCCGCCAAGCATCCGGATGAAATTGAAAACATTGAGCCAAACCACTTTGGGTTCGTTTGTTCAACTCGCGGTCGGCAGCTCTATTTCAAGCGCCGAGTACTCCTCAACCGCCCCCAGCGTCCCCTTTCCCGAGCGGCCTAATTGGGAGGGTGGGCTTCAGCCTGCGCGGGACTTTAGTTCCGCAAGCATTTTCTAATCGAAGAATGAGCCTGAAGTGGGGAGCGCAGCTCCGCGCTTCAGGCCTCCTTGTTTTTGGGTTTAGATTTCTATCCAGGGGAATCGTGGAGCGGTGGGAAAGTGGGAAGCCTGTGGTTGGCTTTCCCCTTTCCCACCGCCCGTCGCGGCTGAGGGAATGTGGGAATCGCGCAGCGATTTCCAAGGCCTGTGGGCGCGGAGGGAAACCTGCTTCTGGTTTTCCTCGGCGTCCCTAGGCTGTCAGTTCCTCAGCCGTCCTCATGCGCTCCGATTTTCCTTGAGTTCGGCGAACAGCTTGCGCTTGGCTTCCTGCATCTGGCGAGCGGCCTGACTGTCGCTGAGCCGGTTGGCTTGCCGCTCCAGTTCCGTAGGTTTGACTCCCGGCTTTAGATAGCCAGTGAACTGCGGCACCTGTTGCAGCAGTTCCCAAGGTGTGGCGTAGCGCCGGTATACCCGCCGCTGTTTCCCTTTCTTATCCGTTGTGATCTCCGGTATCACCGCACGGCCGATGAAAGTTGAGATATGGGTTCAAATGCTCGCGGTAAAAAGTCATTATGGCTGTTGCCTGGCTCGCGGCGATGTAGCCGTAGCCCATGTGTTTGCGGATCACTGCCGCATTTTTCGATTCCACAAGGCCGTTATCGTTGGAATGGCGCGGCCGCGATTTGGTCTGCTCGGCCAATAGCTTATTCAGCAATCGCGCCACCGTGTGATTGATGAACTCACTGCCGTTATCGGAATGAAAGCCCAAGATTCGGAATGGAAACTGCGCCAACATGTTTTCCAGCACCGGAATCAGCCACTGTTCTCCGATCTGCACGCTGGCGCCCACCACTTGCCATTGCGTGACCTCGTCGACAGCGTTGATGTGATACACGCCTTTCACCCCATCCAGATCCCCCTGATGCACCGTGTCCACGCGCAAGTAGCCAGGCTTGCCTTGCGGGTCCGGCCGGCGACGTTCTCCGATGGCCACCTGCACCGGCCGGGTCTTCTCATATCGCAGCCCCTTCTCGCGATAGCTGCGGCTCTTGCGCAAGTTGTAGAGATGCGCCACCGAGATTCCAGCCAGCCGCTCGAAACGCTTGTCGCCATAGTGCTCAAACTCGCGCTGCAGGATCTGCCGCGTCGCTGGCCCGCTGAGCGTTTCGTGCGCTTCGTCCACTTCCACCAGCAGTGCCCCACGTCGGCGTTGCTGTAATGCTGCGCGAACCGATGCCGCCGGTAAGGGCGCTCTGGCACCGTTCCTGTTTCCACATAAGCGGCAATCAGTCGTGTGACCTGCGCCCGGCTGAGCCCGGTCATCTTCTGCACGTACCGCCGCACTAGCCCCTTCACTTGTTTGCTCTGCTTCCAGTACTCCTGTTCACAAAGCGTGCGGCTGATCCAGGCATATACTTCCGACCGCTTGGCCGCCTCAAACTGCACTTCATCTGTTGCTTCCAGAAAGGCCCGGATCTGTTCCAGGCTCAATCGCTCCCCATTCCTCATGCTGACGTTCAATCCTCAGCATGCGGAACCACCTCCCCCAATCCTTCAGGCTCATCTTGCGTTAGAATCGAACCCCTCTTTCAGGCTCATCTTGCATTGGACAAGACTGCGACTCGCCCTCGACCGCGATATGCCTTATAATGAGGGGGTCATTCTCGTAGGGACGGCCGGTGTTCCTTTTTCGTTGTTTCGAGGAGGAACCAAATCCGATTCGCCTCAGCCATCTCATATTCGTGCACACTTTATTTCAGCGACGCCTCGGAGAGGTGTTGGAAGAAGCAGCGAGAACCAAGCGCGTGCATTCGTGAGAAGAGGCTTTCCGGACTTTGAACAGGCGATCACACGACAATTGGCGTCACAGAATAAATTGAGCCGGTGAGAGTTTTTGCGCGGTCGCAAAAACTCTGTCATACCCTGACGGCCGCACAACAAACAGGTGCGGAATTGGTCGCTATACGGCAGATAGCCAGAAAAGGATCAGCTTTATGAAATCGATGGCGAGTGGGATCAGCCATCTCGGCTTTGGAGCGGAGCACGAGGCGAGGCTTTATCAATTGTTGGTCAAGGAGCTGACCGAATACGCCATATTCTTTGTAAACCCCAATGGAAGGCTGGCCAGTTGGAACAGCGGTGTTGAGCGCATCCTTGGGTACCCCGAAGACGAATTTCTGGATCAGCCTTTCTCGATCCTGTTCACACCGGAAGACCAGCTTGCCGGTATCCCGGAACAGGAGCTCGCCGGGGCGGAAGAACACGGAGTCGCATCCGACGAGCGGTGGCACGTCCGGAAAAGCGGGGAGCGGTTTTTCGTAAGCGGCCTGGTGATCGCGGCACACGGCAAATCCGGGGAAGTCGTCGGCTGTACGAAAATCATGCGTGACCATACCGGCCGCAAGCAGGCTGAGGAGCGGCTGGAAGAGGCGTATCGCAAGCACAAAGAACTCGCCTGCGCTTTAGATCTCACCCACATGATCATTCGGGATAGCGACGGCAAAATCCGGCTCTGGACACAAGGAGCTCAGGAATTATATGGCTGGACAGCCCACGAGGCCCTGGGCGCCGTCTCATGGGAATTGCTGAATACCGAGTTTCCGGAGCGCTTGGAGGAGATTACGGACAAACTTCAACGAGAAGACCGCTGGCAAGGAGAGCTTAAACGCCGCTCGAAAGGCGGGCGGGAAATTTTCGTTGCCAGCCATTGGGTGGCGCACTATAACGACGCGGGCGAAATGCTCATCATTGAAGTGAACAACGATATAACAGAGCGCAAAACCGTAGAAATGGCACTGCGCGAAAGCGAGGAGACTACCCGAGCGCTCCTCGAATCGGCGGCGCAAGGCGTCATCGGCGTGGATGCCGATGGCAAGATGACGATGGTTAATGCCATGGCAGAGAAGCTGTTTGGCTATCAGCGAGAGGAATTAGTGGGCCAACCCATCGAAATGCTATTGCCGGAAGGAGTGAGGCATCAACACGTAGGGCATCGTGCAGACTACTTCAGCAAACCCCGGACTCGGCCGATGGGCATCGGCCTGGACTTAAAAGCTCGCCGCAAAGACGGCACCGAGTTCCCAGTCGAAATCAGCCTGAGTCATATCGAAACGCGGCGCGGGCCACTGGCGGTCAGTTTGATCACGGACATTACCCAGCGGAAACAGGCCGAAGAAGCATTGGCCAGCCAAGCCGAAGAGCTCCGCTGCACGAATGAGGAACTGCGTGAAAGCGAGGGGACGCTCCGGGCGCTGTTGGAATCGGCTGCGCAAGGCGTCATTGGTGTGGATGGCCAAGGCAAGATGACGATGGTTAATGCCATGGCGGAGAGGTTGTTTGGCTATCGGCGAGAGGAATTGGTGGGTCAACCCATCGAAATGCTATTGCCCGAAGGAGTGAGGCATCAACACGTAGGACATCGTGCAGACTACTTCAGCAGGCCCCGGACTCGGCCGATGGGCATCGGCCTGGACTTAAAAGCTCGCCGCAAAGACGGCACTGAGTTTCCAGTCGAAATCAGCCTGAGTTATATCGAAACGCAGCGCGGGCCACTGGCAAAATGTTTGATCACTGACATCACCCAGCGGAAAGAAGCAGAGAAAGCGCTAATCATCCATGCGGAAGAGCTCCGGCGCGCGAATGAGGAACTGTCGCAATTCGCGCAAGTCGCCGCGCATGACCTTCAAACACCATTACGAAATATCAAGACTTCCGCCGAGTTCATGGCCAAACGCTACCAGGGCCAACTGGATCAAGCTGCCGATCAATTCATACAGTACATTGTGGGCGGCATCGATCAGATGCAAGAGCTGATTGAAGCATTGCTGACTTACGCTCGTGGGGGCGAGGAATCTGTTAGGAAAGATTCCGTGCAGGTCTCGACTGTCATTGAGACGGTGCTTGCAAATCTGAACTCGGAGATCGAGAAAACAGGAGCAGAAGTCACATGTAAAGCGCTGCCTGTCGTCGAAGGGGACGTTGTGCAGCTTTCGCAGCTTTTCCAAAACCTCATCGGGAATGCGATGAAGTACCGCAGCAAGGAGCCGCCGCGAATCACTATTTCAGCGCAAAAGAAGGACCAGAAATGGATTTTTTCGGTGCGCGACAACGCTGTAGGAATTGCATTTGAGCACCGCGAGCGCATCTTCGCCCCGCTGAAGCGCCTGCACGGTCCAGAGATTCCAGGGAGCGGAATTGGGCTTGCCATTTGCAAGAAGATTGTCGAGCGTTCGGGCGGACGTATCTGGGTGGAGTCGCAAGTAGGCCAAGGTTCCACCTTCTATTTCACACTCCCCTTCGCTACGAAGGCATAAAGAGGAGCGCTCATCGATCAGGCGGGCACATCTGACAATCGAATCCACTCGGAGAGTATTGCGAACACAGGTCCTGCGGTCGTTCGCCTTGGTTCTGTCATCTGAGTGAGCCCTACGCTTCGTGGCGCAACGCTACAACTGGCTCTACTCTTCCTGCTCGAACAGCAGGCAACCAGGCTGCCAGGAGGGAAATCAGGAAAAGCGCGAATACAACACCGATGGCAGAGGTTGCATCAAAAGGGGTAGCGGCAAAAACCTGGAATCGCACGACCTGTTCAAGGGCTACGCTAGCGCCCAATCCAATAACAAGCCCCAGCGCTGACACTCTGGCCACCATGCGCAGCACCAGTGCTAAAACATCCCGCCGGCTGGCCCCTAAGGCTAGGCGCACGCCAATTTCGTGAGTTCGTTGCGCCACGTCGTAGGAGATGACGCTGTAGATGCCCGCTGCGGCAAGAGCCAAGCCTAACCCCGCAAAACAGCTAAACAATGCCATGTTGAAGCGGGGCTCAACCGTCTCGAAACCCAGGATCTGCTGGAGAGTGACGGGATGACCAAGCGGAATGTCCTTGTCGATTTCGCGAACTCGTTGGCGAACTGCATTCAAGATCTTCAGAGGCTCGTCAACTGTCCGAATCGCGAGCCGTCGCTCGGAGGGAGCAAGTAATGTATAGGGAACGAAAACAGCCGGAAGAGTGACGTCGCGCAACCCCTGGTTCTTTGTGTCGCTAATAACGCCGACGATTGTTACCTCGGGATTACTCGCAGTTGACGCCAACACTTGCGGCGATCCGGGGTTCGATAACAAATCAATTTTCATGCGCTTGCCAACGGGATTTTCGTTAACTGGCCACAGCTTAGCGGCCGCCTCGTTAATCAAGGCGAGATGTTCGGCATTCGCGACTTCTTGCGAGGTCAGTTGCCGGCCGCGTTTGAGTGGAATCCCAAGAGTTCGCAAGTAATCGCTGCTGATCAGGCCAACGACAATACGTTTATCTTCGGCCTGGGGCTGTCCCTCCAACGAGTAGAAAGATCTTGGCCCGCCGAATGGCATTCCGCCGTTTCCGATCGCGGCCGATTCCACGCCAGGGAGACTCGTCACGTTTTCGAGCAACTCCCTATCGAATGCATTGCGCTGTTCGAGGGTTTGGTAGCGCTTCGGAGAGAGCGGCACGTCCACCATCACCGTCTTGTCCGGCTGGAAGCCCGGATTGATCTTCAGAAGATCGGCAAAGCCGCGAATCGCGAGAACGGCGCCAGCTAACAAAATAACCGACAGTGCGACCTCCGTAATGACGAGCCAAGTACGCATCGCCTGCCCTTTGACACTGGCGCCCGCGCCTCGTCCGCCATCCTTTAAAGAGTCGGTAAGGTCGGGGCGGGAACAGCGGATTGCCGGCGTCAAGCCAAACAGGATTCCGGTTAGCACCGACACTATCAACGAGAACAAAAGTACGGAGCCGTTTACCGTAATGCGCGCCTCGTTCGGAATATAGTCCTCCGGAATAAACATCGCGATGATACGGATAGCTCCGAGAGCGAAAGCAACACCGAGCGCGCCGCCAAAGAGCGAGAGCAGGACGCTTTCGGTCAACAATTGCCGGATCAGCCGAGCTCGACCAGCTCCCACTGACAGGCGTACGGCGATTTCTCGTCTCCGAGTAGTCGTGCGCGCAAGTTGCAAATTGGCGACATTCACGCAAGCGATTAGTAGCAGAAATCCGACAGCGAGCGATAACAAGTGCAGACTCGAAGCCATTTCGCCACTAGCCTCTGTGATATCCATGTAGTTCAGCAATTGAGTGCGAAAGCCGCCCCTCGGAAAGTTTCGCGGCTTCTCAGAAGCTAGGTGCAAGTTCAAATTCTGCAGCTGTTCCTCCGCGGCTTCTTTCGAGACACCTGGCCGCAACCGCATGATGACGTTGATGGAGCTTTCGTCTCTCAAATTCATACCCATTGGTAGCCAGAAGGCTTCATTGGTGTACCAGCCGAACCGTGGCGGCATAACTCCAATCACGGTATGTGGCACGTCATTTAGCACCAATTTCTTCCCGAGAGCGCTAGCTTGGCCATTGAATGTCTGCTGCCAAAAGCGATAGCTTAAGACCACGACTGGCGCCGGTTCGCCATCTGGGCTAACGTCGAAAGGCTGAATTGTGCGGCCAATTAGAGGTGGCACGCCGATAAAGTGGAAGGCGCCACTTGTGAGGAGAATTCCGAAGAATTGCTGCGGGCTGTTCTCGCCAGTCATCAGGACCTGCTCGAATGTTGTGGCCATCACCTCGCCGAACGCCGGCAGCTTTTGAATCTCTGTAAATTCGCGACGTGAATAAGAGTGCCACCCGCTTGGCCGTTCCTTAGGCGCGAGAACCGCAGGAGCCCAGATTTGATCCGGTTTGGCATAAGGATAGGGCGCAATTAGAACGCCGTAAATCACGCTAAACAGCGATGTGCTGACGCCTATTCCCAACACCACTGATATGAGAGCAACCGCCGTGAAGCCGCGGCTCCGGGCAAAGCCGCGCAGTGCGTACCGAATGTCTTGCCAGAGCCGTTCGACCCAGATCCAGCCCCAGAGTTCACGCGAATCTTCCTTGGCCAGGGTGAGATTGCCAAACTTCCGCAACGCGGCATAGTGAGCTTTTGGAGGTGACATCCCTGATTCAATGTTTTGTTGGGTCTCGAACTCGATGTGCTTCTTTATCTCGTCGTCGAGTTGTTCGCCACGGCTCTTCCACCAGTTCACGCCCGGCTCCTTTCGCTATTTGCCCTGCTCTGGCAGGGGGCTTAGAATGCGTGCAATCGCTTCTGAAAACCTCTGCCATTTAGAAGTTTCGGCGAATAATTTCTTCCGGCCCGCTGCGGTTATTCGGTAGAAGCGGGCTTTCCGATTGTTCTCAGAAACGCCATCGCCAGCGATAATCAGTCCCCGCTTCAAGAGACGCTGCAGTGCCGGATAAAGCGAGCCATGCCCAACCTGCAATACCTCTTCCGATCGGCTTTCTATCGACTTGGCGATGGCATGCCCATGCGCCGGTCTGAGCAGCAACGTTTGCAAAATCAAGAGATCAAGCGTACCCTGCAGAAGCTCAAGTTGGTTGCCTGGATTTCTAGTCGCCATTCGACCTGTAGAATAACAGTATTCAGGTCGAATTACAAGGGGAGAGTAAGCTGGGATTCAATCTAGCAATCTAGCCCGGGCGCAAGCAAACTCCGCAGCCGGCTGACCGAGCTGGGCATTTCTTCTGGGGTCGTGCTGCCAAAGCCGAGAATGAACCCTTGTTGCGGGGCCTTGTTCAAATAGGAAGGAGAAAGAGGCCATAGCCAAAGATTTTGCTCCGCGGCGCGCGTCGAAATCTCCCGATCGGAGAGTCCTTTCGGCAGCGTCACGACAAGATGCATACCTGCTTCTCCGCCGATGACACTGAGTAGAGAGCCGAACTCGCTTTGAATGGCGCTAACAAGGGCGCTCCTGCGCTCGCTATACAGCAGCCGCGTTTTGCGTATGTGACGCGCGAAATGTCCTTCGTTTATAAAATCCGTGAGCACTGCCTGAAACAGGTGGGGTGGACAAAGATCCATCGCGCGGCGGACTGCTGCAAAACGTCCGATGAGATCGGGCGGAGCAACCACGTATCCGAGGCGTAAAGATGGAAACAGAGTCTTGCTGAAGGTTCCGATGTAGATTACACGCGAGTTATGATCGAGGCCCTGCAAAGACGCGATGGGCATGTTTTCGTAACGATACTCGCTATCGTAGTCATCCTCGATGATCCAAGCGCCCGAGTCCTGCGCCCAGTCGAGCAATTGAAGACGCCGCGAGGCGCTCATGGTAACGCCCAATGGGTACTGGTGAGAGGGCGTGACATAAGCCGCGCGTGCCTTGCGGCATTTCTTAATTCCGGCCGCTACATCTAAGCCCTCGTTATCGACCGGGACAGGTATCAGGCGACAACTGGACATCATGAGGGCGTGGCGCATCAACTCATAGCAGGGATCTTCAATCCATACGCGGTTTTCCCGGTCAAGTAGAACACGAGCAGAAATATCCAGCGCCTGTTGCGAACCGCTGACAATCATGATCTGCCGCGCTTCACAGTGCACGGCCCGCGCGGTTCTCAGATACGCGGCGATGGCTTCTCTAAAATCTTTGGAACCCATGGGGTCGGCGTAGTTGAGCGTCCTGGCGCGGGCGCTCCGGCAATGCCTCGCGACAAGACTGGACCATATTTGAAACGGAAACTGATTGAACGTCAATTGGCCTACGCTGAATGCTCCCCAGCCGTACGCCCATGGCGTACTTTCGCGGCGAGGGAGAAGTGCCGAACGGCTCGCGACAGGCCGCGGCCCTGAAGAAGCTTCGGCCACATTTGCGTTGCGGTACTCGCACGATGTCAGTTGGTCTGGCAGCGAACTGGACACGAATGTTCCCGCGCCCGGGCGGCTTTCGAAATAGCCTTCGGCCAAAAGCTGAGCGTAAGCATTGAGAACAGGAATGCGAGAGATCCCAAGTTCGGATGCAAGCGCGCGCGTTGATGGAATCTGTTGGCCGCAGCGCAAGTTGCGCCGCACGATAGTATCGCGGTAACCGTCGTAAATCTGCCTATAAAGCGGTTTCGCGGCTCTGCGATCAACGGCAATGACTGGGAAGAACCCGCCTGGTACCTTCTTCATATCCCAATCATAGTGGTCATATCAAAATCAGCCGAACTGGTTATTGTTTCCGACCACCTTCCGCGCCAAATTTGAAGTAATCGCTTAGGTACGGAAACATGAGGTTACAAACGTTGTCGCTTGCGGCGTTTCCACTTTTAATTCTTTCTCTAGGGTCTCGCCCAAACGCCAACGGGAGCGCTTCAGGGGACCGTAGCAGATCCGTCGGGGGGCCGCGGCCCCCGACGCGACTATCCACATAACGATTCGAGTGCTATTGCATCCCTGCGGGTGCAACTGACTGCATAGTCGAAGGATTGAGTTGAATTATGAAAATGCTGGCAGCTCTGATGGTGGTGACGTGCGCGGCGGTTGGAAACTATGGACGCGCGGCTGATACGCAGGATGCTCGCCGATCGCCCGTTCTGGTTGAGTTGTTCACTTCCGAGGGTTGTTCCAGTTGCCCTCCGGCCGATGCCATGCTGCGAGAACTCGACGCGACTCAACCGGTCGGCGGCGCCCAAGTGATCGTCCTCAGCGAGCATGTGGACTACTGGAACCATGATGGTTGGAAAGATCCATACTCCTCGGCTTTGCTCACCGCTCGGCAGAGCGCGTATTGCCGTGCTCTTCGAGTGGACGACCCGTATACGCCGCAGATCATTGTCGATGGAACGGGCGAACTGCAGCTCAATAACCCGCGCCAGGGTAGCCGAATGTTTCAGCAGGCCGCCGCGGCCCCGAAGATCCCGATGCGCATTCACTCGGTAGCTGTTGACGGCACGAATCCACCTGTCGTTCACGGTCGCGTCGAAGCTGGCGGCAATTCCGAACAAAAAGCCGAAGTTTACATCGCAGTCGCGCTCAATCATGCGGAGTCTCAGGTCTTGCGGGGAGAAAATAGCGGCCAGCGGCTGACACACGTTGCGGTTGTCGAGTCCCTTAAGAAAATTGGCAAGCTCGAAAAGGGAACAAGCTTTAGTCAAGATTTCGAGATGAAGCTGAAACCGGGCACAAGTCCCGCGAATATTCGGATCGTTGCTTTTGTCCAGGAGCCCGGCCCAGGCAAAGTGCTCGGGGCGGCGCTTGAAAAAGCTCCGGTGCAGTGAGAGATCTCTGGCAAGCTTCTCCCCGAAATTGATAACAGACGATAGATTCCGTTCTTATACGCTGCGTGTATGCGTAGGCTGCTTGCAAAGTACGCCGGACTATCAGATCGGCGAGCCCGTGTTCTTGATGAGGTCCGTCGCGGCATTTCGATCGTTTTGATTTTGGCTGCCGCCATAGGCAGCCGTCTTCCTGCGCAGTCGGCCAATCGGGAGCAGCAAATCCAGGAGCATTTGATGAAGGCGCAGCAGGCGCTTCAGGCCGGGCGCCAGGATCAGGCCGAGCAGGAGTTCCGCGCCATAGTCGAGATCGACCCAAATAATTTCGAGGCTCGCGCCAATGTCGGTGTCTTTCGATACCTACGCGGCGATTGGACGGGAGCGATCGCGTATCTTCGTCCGGTCGCCGAGCAGCAGCCCTCCATCTGGAAAGTGCGGGCCATGCTGGGTATTTGCGAGAAGCGCGCCGGAGACGCCGGCCCGGCTATCAAAGATCTGCAGGCCGCAGTCGCGAATTTGCCGGACGGCTCGCTGCGTACGCAAGCCGGACTCGAGCTTCTCGAACTGGCATACAGCGCGGGCGATTTTGACAAGGCCGTGGACACGCTGCGTGTGATTGAGCGCGCCGGACATCCGAGCGCGGACGTGCTCTACACCGAGTACCGCATCTACACCGATCTCGCGACGCGCGCTTTCGACACTCTTTCGCTCCTGGCGCCCGATTCCGGACGCATGCACGAGCTGCTGGGCGATCACCTGGTCGCGGATGGAGACGCCGAGGGAGCGATTCTCGAGTATCGAAAAGCGCTTGCGGCAGATCCGAAGATTGGCGGTTTGCACTACCAGATTGGCGCCGCGCTTCTGAAGACGAGAATCTCAGAGGCTGCGCTCGCCGGCGCCGAAAAGGAGTTCGAGGCTGAGTTGGCGCTGAACCCGCGGGATGCTGCCTCGGAATACGAATTGGGGCAGATCGCCGAACGGCGGAACGAGGTCAAAGAGGCGGAAGGCCACTATGTTCGAGCGCTAAAGAGCGATGCTCACTATGCGCCTGCTCACGCCGCCTATGGCGTCCTGCTGGCGTCCCAACGAAGGTCGGGCGAAGCATTGACGCAATTGACTCAGGCCGTCCGCGACGATCCCGCGAACATGACCGCTCACTTCAATCTGGCCAAGCTGTATAAAGAATCGGGCGACGGCGCGGCGGCAGATCGCGAGTTCGCCGTGTTTAAGAAACTCAACGACGCGAAGATAAAGCGCGATGCAACATTGAGAGCCATGCATCGCGACCAGGGCCACTGATGTGGCGCCTCAAAGCAACTCGATTCTCCGATAATTCTCGGAGAAGAGGGTTGCTCCCGCAACCGTTGGCAGCGACACTTGACCAAGGCCGGCGCGGCGATTCACCTATGTTAAAGTAGGGTCGCCGTATGGCCGCGTCCACTCGTCCGGTCCCATGGAAACAGTCTGGTATCAGCGAGGAGGAGTGCCGCGCAGCGCTCACCCGCGTAGCCAAGAGCAAGCTTTTCGAGAAGTCCGCTCGATCTCGCGAGTTGCTGACCTTTCTCGGCTCCTCGGCCCTCGGCGGCGAAGAGGAACCATTATCGGAACAGCGCATCGGTGTAGCGGTATTTGGACGCGAGCCGGGTTATGACACGGCAGTCGACACCATCGCGAGAGTGCAGGTCTCGCAGTTGCGAAAAAAGCTGAGAGAGTATTTCAGCTCCGAGGCCGCGGACGAGCGCATCGTCATTGATATACCCTTGGGTTCCTATGTCTTGACCTTTCAGTTACGAGAACCGGCGGCCCCGGCGCCCGCCCGCGGCCAGTTAGCTCCGACTGCGCCATCGCGGCGCTGGAAATACATATCCGGCGCGGCATTCGCGATTCTCTGCGGTTTGCTGATTTGGGCGCTGGTAACGAGACAAGAACTGAAGACAGCGCCGCCAATGGCTGGCGGGCCGTGGGACGCCTTTTGGAAACCGTTCCTCAGTGGCTCCCGTGACTTGCCCGTCGTTATTTCAGACGCAAACCTGATGATTGTCTCGCGGATGCTGGGCAGAGTGGTGACTCTGCATGAGTATCGCGACCCCAACTCTCCACAATCGCTAATCGATTTATTTCGCGAACCGAAAACCCGTGAAGTCGTGAAAACGATTCTGGGCAATTACTATACGGGTACGCAGGATGCGCGCGTGGTTAACGATCTGGCGTCTGTTACGCTGCGCTATCAAGTGCCGGTGACGGTGGTCCCGGCTCGAGAATTCCGAATGATTCCCGGCACTTCGGGGAATGTGGTTTTGGTGGGACACAATCACGGGAATCCGTGGTTCGATCTTTTCGACAGTCAGTTGAACTTTCATTATGTATGGCCCCAAGGCTCGATTGCACCAATGATCGTCAATCGAAATCCGCGCCCCGGAGAAAGCTCAAGCTATCCAGTCGATTTTCAAAGGTCCGGGTATTGCGCAGTTAGTTTCCGTCCAAGGCCTGGCGGCGACGGTAGCGCGCTATTGATTATTGGCACCGATCTTTCGTCGCTCGATGCGGGCGGCCGGTTTATAACGGAGGCCAATTGGCTGCGTACTCTTTACGCCACGTTCGGCACGCGGCTTTCGTCCCGAATTCCATATTTTGAAATCCTCCTTAAGACGGATCTACTGACCAGCAGTTCTCCTCGTTTTCAAGTTGTCGCCTCCCGAGTGGATTGAGTGCTAACGCTTCTCTTCTCGTGAATTCTCCGTGAAATTCCTTGTCGCGGATTGGTTCTAGGTGAGATTGTTTGCTCAAACGATTTACCGGCCTCGCTCCGGGGAGGAGAACATGCATAGAAAGTTACGTCCAGCCAGTTTCGCCGGCCTCGTGCTGACGATAGTCGCACTGGTTCCACCGCTTCGCGCGCAGAATCGAAATTCCGGTGAAATCCGCGGCACCGTTTCAGACGCGACGGGAGCGTCGGTCGCAGGCGTCGCAGTCGAAGTAACCAACACGGACACGTCGGTCACGAATACATTCAGGACCGATAGCACGGGCACGTATGATGCAACGCCGTTGATTCCAGGGCCGTACACGGTCACTTTCTTAAAAGACGGCTTTCAGAAACTGGTGCGCCCGAATGTGGTTCTGCACGTCGGAACCATAACTGTGAATGCCAGCTTGCAGCTCGGCTCGGTCTCTCAGCAGGTAACCGTGGCATCGCAACCGCCGCTGCTCCAAACAGAAAGCTCCGAGCGCAGCTTGACGCTAACCAGCGAATCCGCTACCGAACTTCCCAATGTGGGCCGGGGTTGGTTCAATCTAATTGGGCAGCTGCCTGGCACAAACGGGTCGGCGTCGAATTCGAGCATCAACGGAACACTGCCAGATTCGGCTAATTGGCTGGCGGATGGTGGAACAGCCACGCTGCCGAATAGCAATAATCCGGATGCAATTCAGGTTCCGCTCGAAGCGATTGGCGAGATCGATATCAACACTAGCAGTTTTGGAGCTGAATCGGGCAACGGCCCCGCCGTTTTCAATGTGATTACAAAAAGCGGAACCAACCAGTTCCATGGTTCGCTTTTTGAGTTTGTTCAGAACAACGTTTTTAACGCGCGCAATTTTTTCAGTCCAACGGTCCCCCCGGTACGGTGGAATGAATTCGGCGGGTCCGTTGGCGGCCCAATCAAGCGGGATAGGCTGTTTTTCTTCTTCGCCTACCAGCGCAACCCGAACAACAGTTATTCAACCGGCTTCTATACATACCCAACGAGCGCCATGCGGTCCGGGAATTTCTCCGGCTTGGGCGCGACGATCTATGACCCGAGCACAACCACGCTAGTAAACGGAACATATGTGCGGCAGCCATTTCCGAATAACAGCATTCCCGCGAGCCGCTTCGATCCGGTATCGCAGAAAATCATGCAATACTACCCGAATCCGACGCTACCGGGAACGTTTAACAACTACTTCTTTTCAGGCGCTAACACGTCTACGTACACGTGGTACAACTTCCGGGTCGATTACAACATCGCATCCGGTAACCGGCTTAGTGTATCGGGGATGGCTGTGCCGCAGACCGGGTTCACAGATACGCCCGATTGTCCGCTGGACTGCCAGAATGTTTCGAGCCCCGAGTACACCGGTCAAATCACGGACGTTTGGACGCCTCAGCCTAACCTCGTAAATGAATTCCGCACCGCGGTCTCACGCCAAGCATTCGATTTCACCTCTCCCAATCAGGGAGAGGATTTTCCGCAGAAGCTTGGCCTGAACAACGCGACTGCCAATGCCTTTCCCAATATTTCGGTTGGCGGGCCAATCTCGCTGAGCGGCATCGGAGGCGGCACGGCCGCTCGAACGCACCAAACCGCCTATGTGACGTCCGATTCTGTCAGTCTGCTTCTTGGCAAGCACACGCTTAAGTTCGGCGGTGAATTTGATAAATGGGAAAACTCGACCGCTTGGGGTTCGATGGACGCGGGCAGTTTTAACTTCAGCGGTATCTTCACTCGCAATCCGGCCGCTACGTCGAGTCAGGGTGAGGGTGTCGCCGACTTGTTGCTGGGGTTGCCCCAATCCTGGAACACCTACGTATTCGAAGAATATGGCAGCCACGATTGGAACCTGCAAGCGTTCGTTCAGGATTACTACAAGATCCTGCCCAACCTTACTTTGAACTTCGGCGTCCGTTACATGCGGCAAACTGGCTGGACAGAAACATATAACCGCCTTTCGACGTTTCTCCCGAACGCCACGAATCCCGTCACTGGCACGCCGGGGGCCATAGGGTTTGCGGGAATGAATGCGCCTACCGCGGCCGAAAACGACATCAACTTCTTTTTGCAACCGCGCGTCGGGCTCTCCTGGTCGCCGGTGCAGAACTGGGTTGTTCGAGCGGGCTACGGCATCTTCAATCTGCCGTGGTCAGCCACATCTTACGTCGGCGGCATGGGTGTTGGCTGGAATGTGCAAGGCCAGGAACAGGTGACCGACAACATCACTCCGATATTTACGATGGCGCAAGGTCCGCCCGCCGCGCTGTCGCCGCAAAACGAACCGAGAACCGGCGCGCTACTAAATGGCCAGCAGGTTACGTGGCAGCCATACAACATTCCGATGAGCTATATGGAGGAGTACCAGTTCAGCATTCAACACCAGATTGCGGGTTATGTATTCGACCTTGCCTACGTTGGCAATCAGGGCAAGAAGCTGCAATGGGGCGTCGATCTGAATCAAGTTCCGTTAAGTCTGCTCGGACCGGGAGACGCGCAACTCAGACGCCCTTATCCCCAGTTTTCCGACATTAAAACGCAAACCAACAGCGGATTTTCGAATTACAACTCGTTGCAGTTTACTTCGAGGAAGACGTTCCAGAATGGCTTCTCGTACCTGTTCAATTACACCTGGGCGAAAATGCTGGACGTAGGCAGCGGCAGCGGGACCGCCGGTTTCGGAAACTTCGATTATGGCGATAGCTATCAATACTCCTACAATGCGCGGTTGAATTACGGTCCTTCCGTTCAAGACATGCCACAGATGGTAAACGGGTCCGCAATCTATGAGCTGCCGTTCGGTAAGGGACGCCGCTATTTGGACCGGGGCGGATTCTTGAACGAAGCCGCCGGCGGCTGGCAAGTCTCGACGACCTACATGTTTCACAGCGGCACGCCATTCACGCCAACTGTCGGTACAGCCAACTTGAGCGGTCTGCAGACGAGTTCGAGTGGATGGGCTTGGCATCCAAATGTCGTTGGCAGCCCCGGTCTAGCAAATCAGAGTATCAACGAGTGGTTCAACACCGCTGCGTTCGAAGCCCCGGCGGCCTACACGTTGGGAGATGCTGGACGAGGAATCCTGTACGGCCCTGCCTTCGCTGTTGTGAATCTGGGTTTGGCCAAGAGCTTCGCCCTTCCAAAATTCGGAGAACGGTCGCTACTGCAGTTTCGGGCTGACGCGACGAACATTGCGAATCATCCGAGCTTCGGTAATCCCGATTCCGCGATTGGGACAAGTGGCGCGGGAAAAATTTCGTCCGCTTCCGCCGCGCGCGCCATTCAACTTGGCGCTGTTCTGCGGTTTTGACACCTGAGTGGACCCGACGCGTTTATCCGTTCAAAGCTCGATTCAAGTTCGCGATCGCTTCGTCGATCTCGCTCGTGTTCTTGTAGCCGAGGGTCACTGAATCCACGGCGCCGGTGTTCATTGCGAAGCGCAGGGATGCCTGCCTGTCTTCCGGACTCGTGAATCGCCCTTCACCGACAAGCTTCATACTAATGACGCCCATGCCTTGAGCATGAACCGCCTTAGCGTGGGAAACGACTTCCGATACGTTGCCTCGCTCGTCGACATCTTCCATGCTAGGCGTATCCATGCGTGTGCCGTTGTGATTCATCCGAATCATGGCGATATCGAGCCACTGGTTTCCCGGAAAGGCGCGCAAAGCCGGCAGACCATGAACGGAAGCGCCGTGAGAAAGAATTACTTTCTTGGATTTGGCTTCTGAGAACTGGTCCTCGAGACGGGCCAACTTCTGGGGCCATTCGGGACTTCGCACGCAGTGTAGCAGCATGATATCGACGTATTCCGTATCAAGGTCTTTGCGGAGACGGTCGATGGTAGCGCTGGGATCCTCCTGATCGTGCGTGTTGTACTTCGTCATCAGCCTATAGCTATCTCGTGGCAGACCCTTCAGCGCGACAGCCAGCATCTGGGGCATTCCGTGGTAGCTGTCCGCGGTCTCGAAGAACCGGATGCCATTGTCATACGCGTATCGCACCATCCGGGTAAATTCCTGCTGGCCTAACTGCCGCTGAACCCGGCCACCATATGTGCCGGTGCCAAAAGCGAGACGGGTCACCTTCACGTTCGATTTACCGAGGATCACCCAATCGGTGGCCGATCGCTTTGTTAGGGTTCCAGCCGTTGTCGCGATGGCGCTGCCGAGTCCGGAAAATACTGTTGCGGCAACGCTCGATTTCAAGAAATCGCGTCTCGAGGAACGAGCCATTATGCCTCCTACCCCAAAACCTATCACAGTGCGGCCGCCTGCGCGGCCAGGTTCACATCATTGAGATTGCTTGGTTTGTGTGACTGGGCTTTGGCTGCGCAACGCAACGACAAATTGCTGAATTTCGCGTCGCTCTCGCTCTCGCTTTTCCGCAGACTGTTTCGATAGCCGATTATAGATGGCCAGTTCCTGGTTGGCCTCGACCCGATCGCCAGTAAGCCGGTAGACCTCGGATAATCGATAATGCACTTCTTCCAACTCGGGGCTCGCCTCTGCTGCCTTCCGATAAGCGCGAATGGCGTCGGAATATTTCCCCTGCCGGGCGGCGATGATGCCAAGTTGAAGGTAAGCGGAACCGAGATGCGGATCAAGCGCCACTGCTCTTTCGAGCAGGGTCTGCGCCTTCTTCGAAGCTTCTGAGTCTTCGGGTCCACGACTTCGGTTCCATATACTGACTGCATAGTAGTAGTTGGCGAGAGCGCTGCCTGGCTGCAACCTTACAAAGCGCGCCATCCGTTCCTCATAACCATCGGATTGCGTGATCTCGCGAGATTGCACTTTACCCAGGAATAGGTAAGGATTTGGATCGCTTGGATCAAGATCCGCCCCCTTGAAGAAGCATTGCCCGGCCTGTTCGTACAAGCCGGCGGCGTACCAGGCGGTTGCGAGTCCAAGCAGCATTCGTACCGATTGCGGAAAGAGCCGAACTCCTTTCGTGAAGACCTCAGCGGCTGGCTGAGGGGCGCGATGCGTCAGCAATTCGACTCCCCAGTCGAACAGATTGGGCTCGCTTGGATTCAACTCGGCTGCACGCTGAAACTCCTGAACCGCCAGTAGCGGATGCCCTGAACGCTCATCAGTCTCGGCAGCCGTATGATGGGGCTCAGCTGCATCAGCATTCGGTGATGGGCCGCTTAGCGAAGCAGTTGCTTTTGCCAGTGCTTCTGCCGAGCGCAGATCGGCGCCTGAGCCATGGGCGCCCCGATAGGTGTAGTCGGTGACACCCGCAACGGTGAACGCCGGTTCGTCGGAAAATTGCGGCTGCTCTGCAGCGCTTGGCCGGAGAACCAGATCGATAGTAGTAACCTTGTTGCGCGCCACCACGAAAGGACCGGCGGATGCTTCTCCCTTTCCCTCGCTCTCGGCGTGTACGGTATAGGCGCCCCTGAGAACAGTAAATCGGTAGACGCCGTTGGCGTCTGTCTGAGTCGCTAAAAACTCTTTCTCGCCGCTGCGCTCCAGGTACACTTTGATTCCGGAAAGCGGGTGACGATTTGAATCGCGCGCAGAGCCCGTCAAAACGCCCCTGTCGCTGGAGTCCGGGGATTGCGCGTGGGTGAGAGGCATCATCACCGCTATTAACGCCAATCGCCAGCCTTGCATAGAACCTTAATTGTCGATCATAACCGCGCGAACCGCTCAATAACCAGATCGAAATACCCTTCTGCATTCACATCGCGAAGGAACTGGACGTTTGCCGGCTTTCCCGTCACAGACCACCAGTCCACTACGGTCATGCCAAGCGTGAGAGAACTTACGCACTCGACAGTCACATTTACTCTGCGTCCCGAGAATAGTTCGGGCGCTAATAAGTACGCGATGACCGTGGCATCATGTAACGGTCCGCCCTCCGTTCCATATTTCGTCTCGTCGAAGATTTTGTTGAATTTCAGTAGATGATAGAACGCCTCCGCGATCGGAGTGCCGAGGGCTCTCAATTTGTTGAGACGCTTTACCGTCGTAAGCGCGCGATGTGTGCAATCGAGCGGAATCATGGTGATTGGCGCTCCGCATTCAAGAACGCGTACAGCTGCTTCCGGATCTACAAAAATGTTGAACTCCGCGGCCGGTGTGACGTTCCCGCCTTCGGAGAATGCGCCGCCCATCAGTACGATTTCCCTAACATGATTTCCAAGGCGCGGCTCTTTGGCTAGAGCGAGAGCGATATTCGTGAGCGGCGCAAGGCAGCACAAGGTAATTTCGTCCGGCTTTCGTCGCATCACAAGATCGACAATAACTTCAGGAGCGAATCCACTGGCCAGAGGCGTGGTCGGTTCCGGCAGTTCGTATCCATCGAAACCGGTCCGGCCATGAACATGCTCCGCCGTCACGAGCTTACGGACAAGTGGAGCTGAAGCTCCTGCATAAACCGGCGTCTCGGTGCGTCTCGCCAGCTCGAGGGCCTTCAAAGCATTCTTCGACGTCAGCGACAGCGGCACGTTCCCGGCCACGGTGGTTACGGCCAAGACTTCCAGTTCCTTCGGCGATGCCAGTGCCATCAGAATTGCGACGGCATCGTCAGGCGAAGGATCGGTATCGATAATGATGGGGTGTATCATTTGCCTCCGGCTCAATGCAGTTGCGCCAGCGCCTGTTGTGCCAAGACATCGTCCGGATGCCGCTTGAGAAGAGCCAACAGAACTGTGCGCGCCTTTTCACGATCGCCTTCTACGGCGTAGACTCTCGCAAGATTCAAGTAAGACTTATCAAAGGCAGGCGAGACGCGAATGCATTTTTCAAATGCCGCTACGGCTTCGTCACGACGGTGCGTTCTAAGGTAGAGCACTCCCAGATTATTCAAAGCCTCGGGATAGGCTGGCTTGGCCTGCAAGGCTTTCTGCAAATACTCGTACGCACGGGCAGTATCGTTCTGCTGCGCAAAGACCATACCAAGGCTGTAATTGGCTTCCGGATCGGCGGGACTGACGGCCAGCGCCCGATCGAGAGTCTCGCGAGCTTCTTCCCAACGCTGTTGTTGCCTATAGACATTGCCCAGGTTGTCGAGCGCAACCACGTGGTCGGGATCGAGCTGGAGCACTTGTTGAAAATAACCGGCGGCTTTTGCCATGTCGCCTTCCCGCGTCGCTAGAAGCCCCAAATTGTTCCAAGCGTTCGGCGCGGTTTCCTCATAACTGGACTTTAGTTTTACTGCATGCTCAAAGCATTCTTGCGCCTGGCCGTTCTTCTCTTGTTTCAGATAAACGCTTCCCAACCCATAAAATGCTTCGGCGCTCGAGGGATCGTCTTTCAAAGCCGATTGGAAAAAGTCCTCCGCCGGTTCTATGTAGCCATGCTGAAAGAAAATCGAGCCTAGAGAAAGATAATTTCTTCCAAATTCGAAAGTCGTGGATTCAGCCGGGAACGGGAGCGCTTTTGAGAGCCGCTCTGCATCGGTGCGCGGAATGTTTATGAAATCCCTCTCGATGCTCTCGGAATTAATCCGTCCTTGATAGACCTTCACAATCTGTCCGTGTTCGTCGATCAAAAATGACGTGGGCAGCGGCAAGTCGCAGTGCCGGTCAAACAGGTATCGAAAGAGCAGATTGTACGTAGCGGCGACATCGTCGGAAGCGCGTTCATTCACGTTAACGGCGACGACTTGGAGACCATCCCGCGTCGACTGCTCAGGCGCGGCCGAAGCCCGGAAAGACAATAGCACTGGCTTGCCCCGAAGGGCTGAAAGCGTCCGCGTCCTACCCCGTGAATCGGTAAGGGAAAACGTTGGCGCGAAAATTGGCGCCAGCAGCCACGTTTCAACTGTTTCGGGAAACGATTCATTCACTGAATGCGCCGGCAGATTCTTCTCGAGCGGATGCGCTTTGAAGGGCTCGCTGCGAATCGCTTCCGAACCTTCCGTTACCCAAACGCGGTGATTCGGCGGAAGATCTTTCAGTTGTTGAATCGACCCGCTCGGCCAGCGAATGGTCGCTGACATATTGCCCTTGGCTTCACCCAATCCGAAGAACAACTCTTTGCCGTGCTGAGAAAGAAATCCCGATCCAGCCTCGAGTAGCTTCGTCTGGCTACCGGCCGAGGTCGCGATCGTTACCCCGGCCCCAATTGCATCGCGATTGCTTTTCGTTCCGCGAAGACGAAATGCGATGGCCGGAGGCAAATCTGGAATCGTGTTCTTCATCAGCCGAAGCTGCGGAGCGTTGCGGTTCTTCAGCAGGAGTTCTTGACGCCCGTCGCCATCGAAGTCGGATAAAGCGAAAGCCCGGCTATCCTCCAGAACGTCGAGGCCGACGGCGCCTGAAACATCCGAAAACGTCCCATCGCGATTGTTCGCGTACAAGACATTTCTTTCGAAGCCGCTCCAACTATGATCCGAACGAATCAGTTCGTTGATTGCATTCCAACCTTGCTGATAGCCGGGCGAAGACTTCGCTGTGTTCGGGGATTTGGCAACCACCTGGCGCCAAAAGAAACCATTGAGGTCTTGCGGGATCAGTCCGGAAATCATGCCATTGGCGATATAGATGTCTGAAAAGCCGTCATGGTCAAAATCGAAAGAATCGCTCGACCACGACCAGCGGCCCATTCCCACCTGCGATTCTTCGGTTACATCGGTAAAGGCCGAACCGGCGCTATTGCGGAACAGCGAGTTGCCCATGGCGTGCTTGCGATACAACGCCTGAATGGCCATCGGAGCATCCTTCTGAAAGCCGGTTTCGGCCGTGATGCGCTCGCCCGCAGCGGTCCACATATTGGCAACGTAGAGGTCTTCGACTCCATCATTGTTGTAGTCGAGCCAGCAGACACTCATGCCTGCGCCAACATCCTCAACACCGCTCTCGTGCGCCACATCCGTGAACGTACCGTCACCGTTATTGCGATAGAGGTTCTTCCGGCCGAAGTCGTTCACCACATACAGGTCCGGCCATCCGTCGCGGTTGTAATCGCCCCATCCGCAGCAGAAACTATAGCGCGTATTGTTTTTATCAAGGCCGCATTGCGCGGTGACATCGCGAAACGTTCCATCGCCGTTGTTGTGCATCATGAAGTTTGGCGGCCCGTTCTCAGCGGCAAAGTAAGGAGTCGGGTATTTGTACTGGTCGGCGCCCTGATAGTAAACATACAGGCAAAAATAAATGTCGAGCCATCCGTCGCGGTTGTAATCCGCGGCAGCCGCGCCCGTGAATGTGCCTTGCGGAGGGCTGGCGAACTGAAACGCACCGGGCTTTAGACGAAACTTGCCATCGCCCTGATTCAAGAACAACAACGGGCCGTTCGCTCGCACAACCACGAGATCCTGCCGGCCGTCGTTGTCGAAATCCGCAAACAAAGCGCACGCCGTATTCTCGAGAATTGCAACGCCGGACGGTTCACTAACGTCTTCGAATGTTCCATCGCCACGGTTGCGATAGAGCCGGTTCGGAAGGCCTGCCGGTTGGCACACATAGACGTCATCTAAACCGTCTCCATCGACATCCCCAACCGAAACGCCGTTGTGCCCATAGATGTCGATGCCGCTCGCGCCATCGAGCACAGTTCGCCAATAGTCGGCTCCGTGCAGCATCTGTGAAGCGTAAGAAGAAGTGGCACCGAAAGCCGCGTGGGTGACATCCGCGTATAGAGGCTGGGCTGAGCGGCTGCGCACTTCATCATGAGCTTGCCAGCGCACAAGACGGTAGCCGTTTTGTGGATCGGACTCCCAATCGAGCGACCAACAGCCGGTGCGTTGCTCGCGATAAAAACCTTGCCCAGTCCCGACCAATTCGTAGCGAACCTGAGTGGCCAAACCTGGAGGTGTGGAGTCGATTCTTGTGACCTGGAATTCCGCTGTCAGAATTTTCGAGAAGTCACTAAGAGCCGATCGGAGTTCGCTAAGAAAGGCCTGCGCCGCTAACGAGGGTTGCGCGGCGAAGCGAAGACGGCTCACCTCGATTGTTCTCGAAGGCGGGCGCAGCGGGCGAGACCCGACCGGCCGCCATGAGGTCCCCACGAATTTCCCGTCGAGCGCCCTCTCAAGCGTATCTGTGGCTTGCGGAGAGCGGAGGAGGCTTGCGCTCCAGGCGTTTAGAATCGCGGCAACCCTGTCGTGATACTGCTCCGTTACGAAACCATCCAGCCCTGGCTCGATCTGAAGGAGCGCGGCATCGAGCGGCGTTTGGTCGCGATAGTGCGGGTGTAAATGAAACTCGGGACTACCAGAGTTAGAGCTGGCAAAGACGGTTTTGCGAACGCTCGCGGGAACCAGGAACGCTCCGGCAGCTTCATAGCAGCGGATCAAAAAGTTGCGTCTGCCTTGCCGCACCGCTGGGTAACCCTACTTCTTTTCCGTTTCCCGAAGAAACTCGATTAGATAGTCTTTCCACACAGCGGCTTGAGTATGAGTGCCGTGGCCACGGGTGGCATCGGAAATTGGGATGAGGATGGATTTCGCATGAGGCATTTTCGTGACCAGTTTCTGGGCGATGCCAAGCTCGGGCGGGTTGATGAAGTCGTCGGCGGAGTTGATCCACAAGACCGGGGTCGTGATGGTGCTCAGCTTCGGTTCCGGGTTGTAGTTACGCGAGGCGTTGACGTAATAGAGGAAGTCGTTAGCGTCGGTGCGAGCGATGAGGGTATCAAGGGTTCGGTCGACGTAGGCGTCCGCCGACGCGCGAGTAGGAAAGTTCTTCTGCATCAGAAGGGGGGCCGAGCCGGCAATCAGGATTAAATCGTTGGCGCCGCGTAGGCCCTCGACAGGTTCTTTGGTGTAATCGCCATTCTTCCATGCAGGATCGTCGCGGATGATCTGCATGGCCATATAGCGCCACATCCGATTGCGCCCGGCCAGCTCGACGGGCAGGCAAGCAAAGGGGGCGAGGGCGTCTGAGAACCGGGGGTAGGTCTCGCCCCAGACAAACGATTGCATGCACCCCATGGAGGTGCCAAGGATAAGGCGAAGGTGGTCGACGTGAAGGCCATCTAACAGCATAGTGTGTTGGGAGACGACCATATCGTTGTAGTCGTATTGGGGAAAGTGCATGCGCATTCCGTCTGAGGGCTTGCTAGATTCACCATGGCCGATATCGTCCGGCAGGATGATGTAGAACTTGCCAATGTCGAGGGGCTGGCCGCGGCCGAAGAGAACTTCCGAAAACACCGGATTGAGCAGCGAGTGGGCGCTGCCGCCGGTTCCGTGAAGAAGCAGGATGGCATTATCGGTATGTCCCGCAGTATCGCGGTGGGGTTCGCCGAGAGTGAGATAGTGAAGCTTCAACTCCGGGAGCGACTCGCCGGTCCCGAAGCGGAAGTTTTTAACGATGTAGGTGCCGTCTTTGACAGGCCATTTCGTGTGGGCTTGCAGGGCCTGACCATCGGCGGCAAGAACTATAAGCAGAGCGAGGAGGATGAGGCGACTGACCAATGGTGTTTCCCTAAGACGAATATTAATTAATGTTACTTAGTGATATACCATTAGCCATTCCCACCTCAATGGCACCCGCATAGCCCGACCCGGTTCTCTCGCCGGTGTTGGCATCGTCTTATTGCTCACTCGCGATCAGATTAAGACGTATTAATGAAACGCGCGGACTAGTAAGTAGCCTAGGTGCACTATTTCGCGTGCGCTCGTCTACAGGCTGGAAGGAACTGTATGAAACGGACGATTGCATGTCTTCTTTCCTGTGCTCTTTTACCGGCGCTGAGCTTGGCTAAAGCGGACCACAAAGAGACTATGTCAGATCAAGAGTTCGTCGACTTTGCTGCACAGACGGACATGATGGAGGCACACCTCGGTCAAATGGCCCAAGAGCAGGCAGGTGCACAGGGTGTGAAGGATTACGGGCAAACGCTCGCAACCGACCACACCAACGACTACAAACAGTTGACCGCAAGCGCGGGGAAGGCCAATCTAACCGTCGCCAAGGGGCTGGACGCCAAACATGACAAAATGATTGCGCCGCTTGACAAGTTGCATGGCGCGGCGTTTGACAGGCGATTCGAGCACGAAATGGTAACTGGGCACCAAGCCGCCATCGCCATTTATAAGCGCGAATCGAACGATGCGCAGAATGCGGATATTAAGACGTATGCAACGCAGGCGCTGCCGACGTTGGAGAAACATCTGAGCGACGCGCAGGCTCTGGAGAAGAATCATGGGAAGTAGACCGGAGAACCATCAGCCACATCACTGACTCACAAATCGAGAGAGATTCAGAAACCTGAGTGCGTCTGCGTGTACTCGTGTCTGCTCGCGTGCGGCTGTTGATTGCGCTGAGGAACTCATCATCTTCAGCATTTCGGGGCCGCCAGTCAACGCCGCCAGCGGCCGGGGAAATAACGATGATCATAATATCGGGGCGCCGTCCAGTACGCACCGGCAAACGGCCGTGGAGCCCAGTATCCTGCACGCCAATACCAGTGCGGTCCCGCCGGGTACCAATATCCAGCGATCCAGGCATAGCCGGGTCCTGGAAATGGAGCTGCGTAGGTAACCACCGGTGGTGGGGGCGGCGCCACATAATATCCATATCGAGGGCCGCCAACTCCTACTCCAACAAATACGCCCGCGAATACAGAACTTCCGGCTAGCAAAAACAGTGCAAGCAACCTCGTTTCCATTTTTTCCTCCCATGGCCAAGGCCGCTTCTGTTCCCCAAACCCGGTGCGATTCGGCCTTGGCCGTTTTGTGCTTCAACAACGCTCAAATAGCAACGTATTTGCCAAAGCTAAGCTATTGAAAAGCAGGAGCTGAGACTAGTTCCCATCGGCTCTAGACCACCGTTGGTGGTGAATCTCAACCAGAGCGTGCAAAAAACCCGTCAATAGCGCGAGTGATCACGGGTTCTCGACCGTCCACACATTGGCGCTTTGGTCGGTTTTGAACGTGGCGAGATGTCGACCGTCGGGCGAGGGGATTCCCCAAACAAGCGCTCCGGCCGAAACGGGGGGTTGAGTCCATAAGACCTGGGAAACCCCGCTGCGATCAATGTGGAGCAAACGCGTGAGATCGGGCTGGTTATCCCCGCTGAAGAAACCGGTTCCGTCGGCAGACCAGTCGAGCGTTACCAGATTTTGCGCGCCCGGCACCGTTATTTGCCGCTCCGTGGCGCCGTGAAGATCGACTATTCGAATTTTGTTCCGTGGAGTTCCGCGCAAGAGTAAGGCGATATGTTGGCTATCAGGGGAAATTATTGGATTGCCCGAGTCTTTTGCCTCGAGGACCTTGGGACCACGGCCTTTTATGGGATCAAGCAGTGATGCAATCACGACGTTCCCTCTACTTTCATTGACGATGCAAGCTCCTCCAGGCGTGCGACTGCAATGATAATCAATGAAGCTATCGTCTGCGAAGATCTCCTGAGCGGGTCCGCCATCTACTGGCATTCTCATCAGCCGGGTTTTGGCGTGCCCAGCACCCGCCTCGTTCGACATATAAAGCAGCCACTGGCCATCAGGTGACAGGCGTGGACTGCCAACATCGCCCGGACTGGAGGCCATCACTTCGCAGATATCTTTGTCGATGTCCTGTTTGTATATCCGATCCTGGCGGTTGCGGTCGGACTGCAGCAGAACTGCCTTATTGTCACGCGTCCAGTCGTTTGGCCAATTATTCGCCTCCTCAGCCGTCACCAGACGGAGGTGTGTCAGACGCGTTCCGTGAGCTTGAAGATCGCCTACGTAGACGTTCGACAGTTCCCTGTGCCTGATAAAGCACAAATGGCTGCCATCCGCACTGGCACTGAGGTCGTCAATTTTAAAATCGGTCCATTGTGTACGGCGGCGCGGTGGGGCGGAGGGAAGACCGGTCGTAGAATTGACGTCCACTATCCAGAGATTGCTGTCGCTACGCGGTAAAAGCGGGTACTTTGAAAAGACAAGCTCGTGATCGGAGAGCCAAGCCAATCCGCTGATGTACGCCGCCTGCGGCGGGATAAGCGTCGTCCATTGGCCATTCTCGGGATCAAGCGCTTCGATAGAGAACGCGCCTAATTTCAGCGGCTTTCCAAAAACGATCGCAACGCGCCGGTCCTGCGGCGCCCATGCCCACTTGTATATCTCAGCGTCTCTGCGGTCCAACAAGTAAACCGTACCGTTCGATGCACGCCTGATCTCGCCGCGATTACCCGATAGCGTGAGCGAGTATTGTCCGCCAGGTGACGGCGTACTATTGCCGAGCGCGTGCGGAACTCCTCCGGGCAACGAAATGCTATAAACCGTGTATTGTTCGCCAGTGCCTTTGTTTACGAAAAACTGTGTCGCCTCCGCTGCCCAGTACATAACGGACATGCCTTTCGTGCCCGGCAGCAATTGGCTGTCCGCAGTCCGAATGGAACGGACATGGATGCCGTTGATGTCTGAATAGGCGAGGTATTTGCCGTCGGGCGAGAGCGCCATCGATTGGACCGGGGCGTCGGAATTGTTGCTGGTTACTCGCGTGGGTATCAATTCGCGAAGCGCGCGCTCAGGACGCTCGCGGAAAAGGAATACCGTTGTTACAATAGCGACAATCAGCAGCACGACTCCGGCGGCCACAAGCCATGCGCGGGATCTCGGGCGCACGGCACTATGAACCGGCATCGAGCCTGGAGTACGATCTGCGCTGCTGTCGCGCTTCAGGCGCTCGAGATCGGCGCGTTGTTCCGCAGCACTCTGATACCTCAGCCTACGATTTTTTTCCAGCGATTTGCGAATGATATACCCGAGTTCTGCAGGTAGAGCAGGATTGTGCTCGAGCACTGAGGAGGGTTCGCGATTCAGGATGGCGTCGAAAATCATCGCCGTGCTGCCGCCACTGAAGGCTTGGCGGCCCGTGGCCATCTCGTAGAGCACGGCGCCGAAGCTGAACAGGTCCGTGCGCATGTCGAGTTCATCGCCGCGCGCCTGCTCGGGCGACATATAGGCGACGGTCCCCATTGTTGTGCCCGGTCTGGTCAGATGATCTGAGTCCTGCCGCGAACCTGTCCGCATGGAGGCTGGAGCCGCTTCCGCGAGATAGCGCGATTTGAATGCCAGCTTCGCCAGGCCAAAGTCAAGAATCTTCGCCTGGCCTTGGCTTGTGACAAAGATATTGGCTGGCTTGATGTCGCGATGAACGATTCCTCTTTGATGCGCTGCCCTGAGGCCGTCCGCAATCTGAATGGCCAGATCCAGCAGTTCTTCTGTCTTTAACGGTTTCTGTTGTATGTGGTGCTTGAGCGTCTGCCCGTCCATAAATTCCATCACCATGAACGGCTGGCCCTCGTGTTGGTCAATGTCGTGGATAATCGAGATGTTCGGATGATTCAGAGCGGAAGCAGCGCGGGCTTCGCGCTGAAAGCGCTCCAGCACCTCCTGGTTTGTCGCATCGCTGTTGAGGAACTTGAGAGCCACGAGGCGCCCGAGCCGGACGTCCTTCGCCTTGTAAACCACGCCCATGCCCCCGCCGCCCAATCGCTCGAGCACCTGGTAGTGAGTGATGGTTTTGCCGCTCAGTAGATCCGCGGCTCTTGATTCCGAGCCTGTTGAGTACCTCTGTCCAGCGAAGATGCCGGCGGCGAACTCGAGGGCGGGCGCTTCCATGAAATTTACGTCCGTCTCACCCTGCGCCAGCAGCGATTCAACTTCGCGCCTCAGGTTCTCGTCTTCGCCACAGGCCTGCCGCAGGAAAGCAAGCCGCTGGCTCTGTTCCCGTTCCAGAGCCGCATAATAGAGCTGCTCGACTTGCTCCCAGCGTTCAGGGTCCATCCCCGCTTCTCACCCTAGCTCGCGCACGAGCCACGTTTCTCGCGCTCTGCGACGCAGTCCCCAAGCACCTGCGCCCTCAGATATCCCTTCACGAGGAACGGCCAGAATTATAGCACCGTAAAGGTACACTTAACTCGCCCTCCCCAGCCGTCCTTATTCTTCCGACGGCGGGTAGGCAAAATAGTTTTCCCGCATTGTTATAGTTTTCGGCTGGCGATTTCGCTGTCTCAAGTGGAGGCCCATATAGAAGGCTAACCAAGAGGTCAAAACATGAATCGCAAACAGAATCGGAAATGGTTGTTCACAACCTTCCTCGCCGTCTCTTCCACAACACTTTTCACCGGCACGGCTCAGGCTCAGCACGTCGCAGGCTCCTTTACTCTGCCGTTTACCGTGCATTGGGGGTTAGCCACGTTACCCCCAGGAAACTACACGTTCTCAGCGCGATCCACGGCTAGTCCGTTTATTCTGAGGGTGAACGGTGCAGGAACCAGCGCTATGATTAGGGCCGACGGCCAAAACACGCTGGCGGGTAGCCACAGTTCCCTGCTTATTACTCGTGAGGGCAACCGGGCAACGGTCTCATCGCTCCAACTGGCGCCTTATGGAGCCACGTTCCACTACACGAGCGGTCGTCGCCCGTTGCGACAGGAAGAAGCTTTGAATCGATCTGCGGGCAATCCGAAAACGGTTGGTGCGAGCGCAGCTGCCCAGGTTGCGGCTGCCAAGATCCCGATAACAGTAGGTGGACACTAAACAACTGCACGGATCAAGATTACGCGGGGCGGCTATTCGTTGCCCCGCGGAACGCCGTATAATTTCTTGCCATGGATCCCACCCCTGCCTTCGATATCACTGCCTTCGATATCACTGCCTTGCTGAGGGCTTGGGGCAGTGGCGATTCA
>JBAUZG010000327.1:0-5283 GCA_049585195.1 Bryobacteraceae bacterium
CTCTTCTGACGATGAATCCGCGCGACGTATTCGGGAAACATTCCAGTAAGAAACAACGTGTAATCGCCAATGTGCTTCCGCACTTCACGTTCGTAAATAAATGAACGCCCCTCAAGTACGGGATTTGACGCGATCAGCATTTCGCCGACATCTTCCAGGGCTTTGCCACTACTGCTGCGTATTTTATAGAGATTGTCAACATGACAAAAATCGACAAGCACGCGAGCGACGTATCTTGCGGCGGGAATGTCATTCAACCGAGCGGCTCCTAGAAGGCGAGTTTGCACCAATTCCCCGAAAAGTGCTCTCAAGGGATGATCCTGGCTGATCGAGCTAGACATATCTCTGCGCATGTGACAGCCTAATGCCGCTCGAGGTCTCGCCTATTGCCACTTGATTGTGATGTCGTTATTTTAGCTCGGCGTTGGCCCAGCGCCGCCTCTTCAATCCGCCGACGCGACAATGACGTAGTAAAACATTGAGATAGGTACTTTACTTTTGCGCTGCGATGGGTTCGCCTCAGAGGACTACGGTCTGTTTTCGCTTGGCTCTCTCGACCAAGTGGAAGCAGCCGAGATTGCGTCTCATCTCGACCAGCAGTGCGAAACATGCTTGCGCGAAGTTCGGCGCAGTCTTGTCTTTTGGAGCGCCTTCGGCGAATTTCTAAGCCCTTCGGTGGGAGAGGCGAAACATCAGGACTGGCCGGCCATTCTATCCGGCGCGACTCCCTCAACTGCTCAGCGCTTGAGAGCCTGGCCGAAATGGGGCGCGGTAGCAGCAGCTTTGGTAATGACATCCGGTCTAACCGGCTGGCTGGTGTCGGTGTTCTACCTTAACGGAAAACGGCAGACGGAATCGCAGATTGCCGCCCTTCAACAACGCGCGCAGGAATTGACAAGCCAACGGGATCAAGCCATCCGCTCCGCGCGCGCCCCGCAGCCCGCCCCTCCTCCACCACAGGCAAACGCAATCGCGCAAATCGAGCAGCAGGATGCTCGTTTACGGCAGAATTTGGCTGCTTCGCAAGCGGAGCTAGACGCCGCCCGACACTCGCTATCCGATTCGCAAAGCCAGGTAGCTCAACTTCAGACCCAACTCTCCCAACAACAAGCCCAGCTCACCACGCTGCGCTCCGAGCAGGCGGCCCTTCAAGCGCGCGCCTCGGCCGCGGAGGCGAACACAACTCAGGTGCAGCAGCAGATTAACCAGCTCCAAAGCCGCATCACTCAGCTTGAGACGGAACGGACGCGGCTCATCAATCTGCTCCAAATCAGGGAGCGTCAATCGCAACAGAATCTTCAACTGGTCCAGGATCTGGCAAATCCCGGCACACGCCTGGTCCGGCTGGCTGGAACAGAATCGGCCCCCAATGCGCGCGGTTATGTGGTCATTACCGCGGACAACCGTGCCACCTTCTACCAGGCCGGCTTACCAGGCTTGCCATCCGGTCGGACCTATCAGATTTGGTTGATTCGCAATCGAGGCGTCGCTATCGTCAGCGGCGGTCTCTTCAATACAAACGGAGCACCGCAAACCGAAGTCGAGCTGGCTGGCGGGACTGTCATCAACAATTTGACCGGCGTAGCCGTCACGAGCGAACCGGCGGGCGGCAGCCCTCTCCCTACAGGGAATAAACTCCTGATCGGAACCGTTCGCGGATCGTAAGGCTTGAACTGCTACGATACGTTCGTGAAAATCGGCATGATTGGGCTCGGCTTCATGGGAGCCACACATTACAAGGCCTTCTCGGCGATCGAAGGCGTCTCCGTCACGGCAGTGTGCTCGAATAACCCGCGAGCTCTCGAGGGCGACCTCACAAATGTAGGCGGCAATCTCGGGCGCTCTGCCGGGAAATATGACTTTTCGGCTTTGCGCAAGCATCGTCAATGGGAGCAAGTCATCGAAGATCCCGATCTCGACGTCGTCGATATTTGTCTACCCACCAATCTGCATGTTTCCGTGAGTCTGGCGGCTATGAATGCGGGCAAGCATGTGTTGTGCGAAAAGCCGATGGCGCTTTACGCTGACGATTGCGACCGCATGATAGCGCGCTCGCGCGAAACACAAAGGGTTTTGATGGTCGGCCAGGTACTCCGCTTCTGGCCTGAGTACAAGTATCTGCACAACTTTGTGTGTTCGGGTGAACACGGCGCGGTCCGCACAGCCACGCTTGTTCGGCGCTGCGCCGTTCCCGACTGGAGCAAATGGCTGCTCGACGAAAACCAAAGCGGAGGCGCGCTGCTCGATCTGCTGGTCCACGACATCGACCAGGCTCTCTTGGTGTTTGGCGTTCCAGCGAAGATTGCGGCGAAAAGTCTGGGCGACGTCGACACCGTCAGCGCCACACTCATCTATCCTGGCGGGCCCGAGGTTCGCATTCAAGGCGGATGGTTTCCGGCTGGGACTCCGTTTGCAATGGGCTTCCAAGTTCTTGCCGAACGCGGCGAGCTCGAATTAGCTCCCGACGGATTGCGGCTCAACGACCGTTTCGGCGCGAGTAATCGTATCAAACCGGAAGGCCCCGACGCCTATGAAGCGGAAGTACAGTATTTCGTCGATTGCTGCCGCGACGGCAAATCACCGGATCTTTGTTCGCCCGAAGCCTCAGCTCGCGCCGTCAAACTGGCTTTGCTGATGAAACAATCCAGAGCCGAAGGAGGAAAACAGATCGCATGCGAGCTTTAGAGCCACTCGAGTTGGGCCTCATGTTTTGGGCCAAGGAAGATGCGCGCGAAACCTTGCGCGAAGTGAAGAGTTTTAGAGTTTCCGCTGGGCAGCTTGGCTTTCCTGGCGAAATGAATCTCGCCGGAAAGGCCGATGAGTGGAGCGCTGCGCTGGCCGCCGAAGACTTTCCGGCGGTGACGGCGGTCTTGAGCTACGCTGGTGAGGATTACGCCGATATCCCTACGGTTCAACGCACGGTTGGGCTGGTTCCTGAAGCAACGCGGGCGGAACGGGTGGCGCGCACGAAACAAGTTGCTAACATCGCGAATGAGCTGGACATCAAAAGCGTGGCCTGTCACATCGGCTTCGTGCCGCACGATCGCGGCCAGCCCTCATACGCGCAGATCCGCGATATCGCGCGCGAGCTATGCGATCACTGCGCCCGCCACGGCCAGAGCTTCACGCTCGAAACTGGCCAGGAGCCCGCGGACATCCTTCTGCGCTTTCTCGCCGATGTGGATCGCCCGAACCTGAGGATTAACTTCGATCCGGCGAACATGATCTTGTATGGCTCGGGCGATCCGATAGAAGCGCTGCGGAAGCTGGGCCCGCATGTCATCAGCGTTCACTGCAAAGATGGCGACTGGCCGTCCAAAAATGATGCAGGCGCACTCGGCAAGGAACGCGCGCTAGGCGCCGGAAGCGTCGATTTTCCGCGCTTTATCGCTGCGCTGAAGGAGATCGGTTATACCGGAATTTTGAGTCTCGAGCGGGAAGAAACCGACCAAGTGCAGCGCGCTGCCGATATTCGCGCCGGGCTCAAGCTATTAAAAAGAATACTGGACCGTGAATGAGTCGCTTTACCCGCATTTTGCTCTTGCCGCTCCTAACCTGTTTGCAAACCAAAGGCGAAGGCTTGACAGGCACTTGCAGCTCCGAGAAGGGCATGGTGAATATCAGTAGCCAGCGAGAGGTGTTCCGCACCATCTTTCCGGCTGGTTCGTCGGCGCCGGTGAACCTCGGAAGCAGTCGCGCAAGCACTGCGCGAGCAGGCAATCGCCCGTGATACGCCCCAAAACGCCTACTTTGCCCGCGAACGTCCCCCCTAAACACCGGCAATTTAGCTATTAGCCTTATCCCTTCACGCCAGCGGCGTGAGAAGAATCCGGAGGCAGGGACACTTTATGTTCAAAGAGACCTGTGTCAAGCCCAACGCCCTCAGTAATATCGTATTTTCCAGCCTCGAGCTCCCATGTGCCCGCTCAGGCTAAGCCGTCGCCGACACGGCTCCTCGTTGCCAGTGAACAGACCCTGCTGCTCGAGGGTTTAGTGTCGCTTTGTGCCGCAATTGCTCATTTCGACGTGGTGGCGCAGGCAGGGAGCGGCCGCGAAGCTCTCGAAAAGATGGAGCTGTTCAAGCCCGATATCGCTCTAATTGATTTGGAATTGACCGACATGCTGGCTCTTGAAGTCATCAAGCGCGCGATGACGGCCCAGATCCAGACCCGCTGCGCCGTGTTTTCCGCGCGCCGCGACCGAAAGACGGTAACTGACGCGCTGCGCTCGGGCGCCTGTGGATTCATTCTGAAGAATGCCACGCGCCAGCAGCTTGACGAGGCCTTGCAGAATCTGACCGACGGCGGCATTTACGTTTCCCCGCAGATTGAGCTGGCGTCGCTGGTCTACGAAGGACAACAGCACCAGCGCACAGCCGACCCGCTCGACTCTCTCAGCAGCCGCGAATACCAGGTATTTTCATTGCTTGTCGAGGGCGTCCGGGCGAAGGAAATCGCCGCACGGCTCACGCTCAGTCCGAAAACGGTGGATACTTATCGAGCCAGCCTGATGCGCAAGCTCGAGATTCACGACGTGGCGGGCCTGGTGAAGTTTGCCATGCAGCGTAACCTCACCGCGTAGCGGTGAATATCTAAGGATTCGGCAAAGCGCATTACCTCAACTGTCCGTTCTGGAATCCCCTTGCCGGGCGAAGGAAATGCGCTATCTCATTGGGACCGGTCGGGAAATCGACCGGTCCTTTTTTGCGTTCGCCGGGGCGCGTCCGTTCTGTCGCTTATCGACCTGGTTCGATAAAGCCTAGGACTGCCTCCGAAATGCCTCGGGAGCTTCGACAGGCGGAAAGTGCGCTGCGCCCTGTAACCTCACCAGCGTGCTGTTGGCAAGTCCTTTTCCGAACGAATGCCCCAACAAAATCGCGCAATCGATCCCAAGAGCTGCGTAAACACGCTCCAAATCTTCCATGAAGATAGGCATGGTAAGACGATGACGGGCTCGCCCACGCCGAAAATTTCGTACCGGGGGCTCGCCCGTTCCACCGTGATACTGCCCGACTTCGATGGCTGCCGATGGCTGCCATTGCGTCCCGCTCTATAGCACAAGAGAGCACAACTTGGACGCGAAGGATTTAGCGGATGCTAGAGTGGCGGCCGACGGATGACGATCGCTTCGACAGTACTTACCGAGCCGCGCGCGTTAGCAAGCCGCAATGGTCCTAGGGCGCATCGCAAGTAATGAAAATCTTGCTGGGTTGGATTACGCTCAGCTTCAGGTGCGGAGGCGGATGAGGTCGACACCGCTTTGGAGCAGTCGAGTCCGCCAGCA
>JBAUZG010000328.1:0-1786 GCA_049585195.1 Bryobacteraceae bacterium
TTTCAAGACCCGGCCGGAACCGAAGCGGCCGGCCGACCTGGTCGGTCACGACTGCATCAATCTGCGGCTCTCCACGCATGGCGGCCTCTATGCCTGGGAGTTCGCCAAAGGCGGCCGCGAGCTGAAAGTGCGCGTCGAAGGCCAGCTCACCTTCAACGGCACATTCGAGATGCTCAATGCGGCGCTCGCCGGATTCGGCCTTGCCTATGTGCCGGAGGATGTGGCGCAGCCGCATCTCGCCAAAGGCCGGCTCAAACGCGTGCTCGAAGACTGGTGCCCGCCTTACGCGGGCTATCACCTCTACTACCCGAGCCGGCGGCAATCCGCGGCGGCGTTCGCGCTGTTGGTGGAGGCGCTGCGGTGGAGGGGGTAGGGCTTTATGAGTGTGGAAAAATGCTTGGCTCGCGACGTCAGGTGAGAAGATGACTTTTTATCTCGGTCTGCACCCAGATCCTCGGGTTGTGCATGCCTTTGTCTGGACTTTCGAGGCACGAAAGGCGGTGTGCATGAGTACGGGTCAGGTGAACACGATTACGTCTGGGGAGCCTCCCGATGTCGTAGTGGAGGGTCTAGCTAGTTGGAGGTTCTTGCCCCTAAAACTGTCGCCAGGAGAATACTACCGACGAATGGCACGGCCGACGAGCGACCTTCTTAACGATAGCCCGGGTGTGAACCCAGAGAACTCGCAAATTAGAGAGTCGATCGAGAACAGTCGAGGGCAGCTGGTCGCGTTGCGCGACCAATTAGAGCGGATTTTTCGTGTGGTCCATCCTGTACCAACGAATTTCGACACCTACGGGCACGACATACGAAATCTGCTGATCCTTGCAGCCACTGAGGTCGAGGCACACTGGAAGGGCATTTTGAAGGAAAACGGGGCAAGCGGGGTCAATACGAATGACTACGTGAAGCTGCTGCCTGCGATGAAGTTGGACGAATATTCGTTACGACTGCCGTATTATCCATGGCTGTCCCCGGTTGCGCCTTTCAGAGGATGGTCAGGTTCAGCGCCAACCCAGAGCCTTACCTGGTATGATGCGTACAACGCCGTGAAGCATGACCGGGAGAGCGCGTTTAACCGTGGAACGCTATCCGATGCGATACAGGCTGTATGCGCGTGCGCGATATTGATGTTAGCGCAGTTCGGCAAAAGCGGATATCACCGACGCGACGAGATAAGCCACTACTTCGTATTGGATTCGACTCCGAAGTGGGAGCCGACTGAAGTGTATGTACTATCGGGACCCGAAGTGATCATCCGACCCGTGGCGTACCCGTTCTAATAGCCTAAGGCGTAGTCAGCCGCGGGCAGGGCCAAAGAGGGTCACTATTCAGCCCGTAGCCCGTAGATGGGTTGAGCCCTTGCGAAACCCAACACTTCCCACGGCGGCGAAAGACGATGGGTTTCGCTTAGTTCTACCCATCCTACGCGCCACGCGCCCACCCAGAGACTACCGGATCGTCGCGAAACAATTCGCGCTCCTAAAGCGGATTATATCCAGGCTTCTTGTACATCTTCTCAGGCTTGCCCAGAATGTCCGGCTTATAAACCTTCTCCGTCCAATCCTTCGGTTCGATGTCTTCAATAGCGACTGAGACCGATTCGTCATCGGCCTTCAAGGCCGTCATGACGGCTTTGGTTATTTCTTGCGCAAGCCTGGCTTTTTGCTGTTCCGATCTGCCTGAATAGAGCTTCACGATGACGTGGGGCATTGTCCTCTCCTTCCGCTCTTCACAGCTTGCCCAGGCCCGTCACCCTGAGGCGCTCGGCGCGAAGCGCCGAGCC
>JBAUZG010000329.1:0-7920 GCA_049585195.1 Bryobacteraceae bacterium
CGTTGCCGCGAACGACTTGACCGACACGAGAACGCTCGCTCACCTGTTTAAGTACGACTCGATTTTAGGCACGCTGAAGGAAGACGTCCGCGCCGAGGGCGATTACGTCGTAGTCGGCGGCAAGAAGATTCGCATATTTGCAATTAAAGACCCTGCTGAGATCGACTGGCCTTCGCTCGGCGTTCAGGTTGTGGTGGAATCGACGGGCCGTTTTACCGAGGGGAAGGATGCCGCGAAACATTTGCGTGGTCCCGTGAAAAAAGTGATCATCTCGGCTCCGGCGAAGGGCGAGGATATCACCCTGGTGCTGGGTGTGAACGAGAAAATGTACGACCCGAAGAAGCACAACGTGATCTCAAACGCTTCCTGCACGACAAACTGCCTCGCGCCGCTCGTAAAAGTTCTCAACGATTCGTTCGGTATCGAAAAAGGCTCGATGACGACCATACACAGTTACACGAACGATCAGAATGTGCTCGATTTTCCGCACAAAGATTTGCGGCGCGCCCGCGCAGCAGCGCTGAACATGATTCCAACCTCAACCGGCGCCGCGAAAGCGATTGGGCTAGTGCTTCCGGAATTAAATGGCAAGCTCGATGGATTCTCGATGCGCGTTCCCACGCCGGATGTCAGTGTCGTGGATTTTGTGGGAGTTCTCAAGAGGAATGCAACGACGGCCGAAGTAAATACAGCATTGAAATCGGCGGCCGACGGACCGCTGAAAGGCATCCTGGCCTACACGGACGAGCCGGTTGTTTCAAGCGATCTGATGCACAACTCGAACAGCTCGATTATAGACTCCGAACTCACCAAAGTGCTCGACGGAAATCTCGCAAAAGTTGTTTCCTGGTATGACAACGAATGGGGTTATTCGAACCGGATCGTCGATTTAATTGTATTTCTCGGGAAGAAAGGGCTCTAGCCGGCGGCTTTAGCCCGCTGGCTTCACCGATTGCAACAAGCTGAAGAATCCTTCCGCCATTGTGGGATGGATGTAAATAGCTCCGTCGAGCAACGTATAAGGCTGATTGGCGAGCATCAAGGTATGCAGAATCTGCACCAGCTCGCCGCCATCGGCGGATAAGATGGATGCGCCCAAAACTCGATCCGTGAACGCGTCTACAACGATCTTCATCACGCCTGCCGTTTCACCGCGTTCAATCGCGCGCGCTACGTTGCCCGCCGGAATTTTTCCAATCTTTAGCCTGAACCCCTTCGAGCGGGCCTCTTTTTCGGTCATCCCGACGCCGCCTAGCTGCGGATCGGTGAAAACGCAATAGGGAACAATGCGGCGATCGATACTCGCATTCTTGCCTTCGAAGAGGTTTGCATAGATTACCTGGAAATCGTTGTATGAAATGTGCGTAAAGGCCGGCCCGCCTTTGACGTCGCCGATTGCCCATATGCCAGGCACATTGGTTTCCAGCCGGCCATTTACCTTGATATACCCGCGTGCATCTGTCTCAATTCCGGCTTTGTTTAGATGAAGCGCCTGGGTATTCGGTGTACGGCCCGTTGCAACAAGCAGGTGCGTTCCGGTTAGCGGTTCCTGACCGTGAGCGAACTCGAGAGTGACGCGACGATCGGCGCCCGATATTCGGGTTGTTTTCGTATTCAACCGGAATAGGACACCTTCCGCCCCGAGAGCCTTCCGCAATTCCGAGACAACATCTTCGTCCTCGCGCGCCAAAATCTCCGGCCCGTGATGCACTACAGTGACGCTGCTTCCAAAACGGCGGAACATTTGCCCGAACTCAAGCCCGATATAACCGCCTCCCAGCACGATCAGGTGGTCGGGCAGAGTCTTCAGCTCCATTAGCGTTTCGTTCGTGAGATACGGAATCGATTCGATTCCGGGGATGTCCGGTATCAGTGCCCGCGCGCCCGTGTCAATGAAGATTCGCTCGCTCTCGAGCGTGTCGTTGCCTACCTGAAGTTGGTGTGACGCGACAAAACGGGCCGCATTGCGGAACAGTGATAGCGTTTTGCGATCCGCGACCCTCTTTTCCTGGCCTGAACGAAAACTCTCGACAACCTCGTTCTTTCGACGGACGATTGCTTCCATATCGGCCGAAAAGCCGGACGCGCGAATACCCCAACGTTGTGCCTGCTGAACGTAGTGAGCCACTTGCGCGCTCGCAACCATAGTCTTCGTAGGCGTGCAGCCCGTGTTGATGCATGTTCCGCCAAGATGCTTCGGCTCTATCAGTGCGACGTGTTCACCCTTGTCGGCAATCCTGTTCGCTAACGGAGTGCCCCCTTGACCGGACCCGATGACAATGGCGTCGAAATGCATGAATGGAATCTCCTTAGCCTTTGAGAACACGCAAAACTGCGTCAGTGAACTCTGTTGTTGTGGCACTGCCACCAACATCGCCAGTCAATTGCCGGCCTTCTCTGTAGACCGCCTCGATCGCGCTCCGCAGTCTCTGTGCCGCTTGTGCTTCACCCATATGGATCAGCATCATCACCGCCGATAACATCAAAGCCGTGGGATTGGCTTTTCCCTGCCCTGCTATATCCGGCGCGCTGCCATGAACTGCTTCAAATACGGCATGAGTCTCTCCCATGTTCGCGCCTGGAACAATGCCGAGGCCGCCGACAAGCCCGGCCGCGAGATCGGACACAATGTCGCCGTAGAGATTCGGCAGTAGAAGAATGTCGAAGGTTTCCGGCCGCATTACAAGCTGCATGGAGGCGTTATCGACAATCAGCTCTTTGTACGCAATCTCCGGATAGCTTTGCGCTACCTCACGGCAACAGCGAAGGAAAAGGCCATCAGCCAGTTTCATAATGTTGGCTTTGTGAATGGCGGCAACACGCTTGCGTCCATTTCGTTTCGCATACTCGAAGGCATACCGGGCAATTCGAATAGAAGCGATTCGTGTGATGACCTTCAGGCTGGTCACCACGTCCTTGACGATTTCATGCTCCAGACCTGAATACAGGTCCTCGGTGTTCTCGCGGAAAATTACCATGTCTATCGCGACATCCTGAAATCGCGTCTTGATTCCCGGAAGCGCGCGGACGGGCCGGACATTGGCAAACAGATCGAGCGCTTTCCTCAAAGCCACATTGACGCTCTGAAAACCTTCCGCTACAGGCGTCGTCACCGGACCCTTTAATCCAATTTTGGTTTCGTTCAGAGAATCGAGAAGATATTGCGGTAGCGTTTTTCCCGACTCGAGAATGATGGCTTCGTTCAGCTCGGCGCGGCGCCAGCAGATATCGACATGCATGGCGTCAACGGCGCGAACCGTTGCTTCGGCAACTTCAGGACCAATGCCGTCGCCCGGGATCAGCGTGCAGTAGTGGGGCACAACCGCATTGTAGAATCTGGGCTCCGCACAACGCCAAAAACTGATACAATCGCGCCACATACCGGCTTTGTCCGCCTTGCATTTGGGGGTTTGTTCATGTCCACGAGACGCCATCGAGCGGCGTGCGCCGCGGCGATTCTTTTTTTCTTTGCCGGAACCTTATCCGCGCAATCTACAGGCAGCATTCAGGGAAGTGTTACCGACTCGTCGAGCGCAGTCGTACCCAACGCGAAAGTCACTATTACCAACCAGGGAACCGGGGAAACTTACGCGGCGAAAACCGATGCAGCCGGTTTGTACGCGATCACGTCTCTGACGCCGGGAAGATACAAAGTCGAGGTCCAGGCGCAGGGTTTTCAACCAGTAGTAGCGCAGGATTTGGCGCTGCAGGTCAGTAGTACAGTGCGTCAGGATTTTACGTTGAGAGTCGCATCTTCATCGACCATACTCGAAGTCACTGCCGCTCCTCCCGCGATTGACACATCGTCGGTTACAGTCGGCCAGGTAATCGACAGCCGAACCGTTCAAGAGATTCCGCTCAACGGCCGTCACTTTACAGATCTTGCTCTTCTCGTTGCCGGAACAGTGACCCCGCCGCAGAACGGATTTCTTAGCGCTCCACTTCGCGGCCAGGGATCTTTCGGCGTAAACAGTGCGGGAAATCGGGAAGACGTAACCAACTTCCTTGTGAACGGAATCAATCTCAACGATATCTCGCAGAATCAGCTTACGTTCCAGCCGTCGATCAATACGGTTGACGAATTCAAGATGGACAACTCCACATACCCGGCGCAATACGGCCGCAATTCAGGCGCGATCGTGAATATCGCAACTCGCGCGGGGACTAACGACTTTCACGGCGAGCTGTTCGAATACTTTCGCAACAGCGACATGGATGCGCGGAACTACTTCAATCCCACCCCCATCCTCCAGTCTCCGTTTAAACGGAATAATTTCGGCGCCTCCACAGGCGGACCGTTTTGGAAGAACCATACATTCTTCTTTTTCAGCTACGAGGCGTTACGTCAGCGTCAGGGACTGACCATCAATCAGACCGTTCTCAGTCCTGCGCAGCGCGCACAGGCAGCCGCTACTTCCGATCCGGTTATCAATAAACTGATCTCGTACATTCCCCTCCCCAATGAACCGGGATCTAAATTTGCCGGATCGGCAACCGCGCCGGTCAACATCGATCAAGGCACGGCCAATATCAGTCATCAGTTTTCGGAAAAGGATCGTGTCAACGGCTACTACGCCCTGCAACACGATCTTCGCCAGGAACCGACTTTGCAAGGAGACAACATTCCCGGATTCGGGGATACACGCGCATCCCACCGCCAAATCTTCACGTTCAACGAATCCCATGTTTTCAGTCCCACGACAGTAAACGAGTTTCGCCTGGGATACAACCGGATCTTCATCACATTTGACCCGAACTTCACAACCAGCGCGGCATCGCTCGGCATCGACACAGGCCCCACAGCAGCGGCAACAGCTATTCCGTATATCCAAATCAATGACATTGGCCTGCACCTGGGAGGTCCGAATCTTTTCCCGCAAGGACGAGGCGATTACACGGCCGTCGCATCCGATTCTTTAAACAAGGTTGTCGGGCGCCACAACATCACTTTCGGAGGAGAATATCGCCGTTCGAACAACAACAATTTCCAAGTCGATCCCGGAACGTTTATGTTTAATACGTTAAGCGATTTCCTCGCCGACAAGGCAATCAGCTTTACGCTTAGTCCCGCGGGTCCGAGCCGGATTTACATCAATGCTTTGGGCTTTTTCATTCAGGACAATTTCAAGGCCACGAGCCGGCTCACTCTAACCCTCGGTATGCGCTACGACTGGAACGGGACGCCGACGGAGGCACGAAACCGCTTTGCGAATTTCGACCCGGCGACCGACGAGATGGTGCAGGTCAGCCAACCGTATGCGCAGAACGCCAAAAACTTCGAGCCGCGCTTGGGGTTTGCATTCGATTTATTCGGTAATCAGAAAACAATCGTGCGGTCGGCCTACGCTATCCAAGCTGATCAGCCCATCGCGAATCTGGTCAGCGGACTCTCGTCCAACCCGCCATTTGCCAGCCCCATTTCCTTTGTCGGCAATGCTACGAAGGGGACGTACATCAGTTTGCTGAATGCGGCGAATGAAGCTGCCGCCGTCCCGTCTCTTTCGCCGAGCGCAGTGAATGCAAATTTTAGAAATCCATACGTTCAGCAATGGAATTTCAATATCGAGCAGCAGTTAGGAAATTCGCTTGGCCTGACCGCCGGCTACTTTGGAAACAAAGGCACGCATCTGCGCCTGACTCAGAATCTGAATCAGTTTGTTAATGGCGTCCGGCCGTACCCCAGGCTGTCTCCAGACAGTCCCATCGACCCGGGCGTCGCGCTCAGCAACATACTCGCTTATGAAAGCGACGGCAATTCCAGCTATAACGCACTGTGGGTTACGGCTACGAAACGGCTTGCGAAAGGGCTCGAGTTCAATACCTCGTATACCTGGTCAAAAGCGCTCGATACAGAATCGTTGAATACTCTGGCGTCCAGCATGGTCTTGCAGGACAGTACGAACATTAACGGCGATCGGGGCCTTTCCGATTTCGACGCTCGGCACCGGTTCACCTTTAGCGGTATCTACGACCTGCCCTTCCAGGGAAGCCGTTGGAAGTCCGGTTACGAATTTGCCGCAGTCGCACAGCTACAAAGCGGCAACCCTGTTGATCTGATTACGAGCGCCACTTTTACCGGTCTGGCCACCGTGCGGCCGAGCATTTTGACGAATAACATACCGGTAGGCTATGGGACGTCGGCCGCGAACGGCAATATTCAGTACATTCCAGACGCCGCTTGTGCAACCGTACAGCCGGGCTGCATCTTTCTTGCATCGCCGAATCAATTCGGAGATCTGGGGCGCAACGTGATCATCGGCCCTGGTTTTGAAGATGTCGATTTGTCATTCTTGAAGGACACGAAGATTGCTGAGCGATTCACTCTGCAATTCCGGGCCGACGCTTTTAATCTTTTCAATCATCCGAATTTCGGACAGCCCAACCGGATTGTGAGCACTGCCGCAGGCAACACATTCGGCCAAATCACCAGCACGCGGTTTCCCGTCGGCGATTCTGGTTCATCCCGCCAGTTACAATTAGCGCTTAGACTGCTTTTCTGATTGCTGCACATTCCGCTTTCCTGAGACCGAGAGGCGCTTTGCAAGAATTAGGAAGTGACGACTAGAATTCAGCGCGCTCTCCTAAGCGTTACCGACAAAAGCGGCCTCGTCGATTTCGCGCGGCGGCTCGATGGTCTCGGCGTGGAACTGGTTTCGACCGGCGGCACGGCGAAACTGCTCCGCGATGCCGCTCTGCCGGTATTTGAAGTTTCTGAAATCACCGAATTTCCAGAAATGCTCGATGGCCGCGTGAAAACACTTCATCCTCGCGTCGCCGGCGGCATCCTGGCGATTCGCTCCCATCCCGATCACATGAAATCTCTCGCCGAACACCGAATTCCCCCGATCGACATGGTGGTCGTGAACCTATACCAGTTCGAAAAGTACGCGGAGAAAGAAGGAGTAAGCAGAGAGGATCTAGTCGAGAACATCGATATCGGCGGTCCCACGATGATCCGCGCCGCAGCCAAGAACTTCCAGGACGTTGCGGTGGTTGTATCGCCCGATCAGTATGAGGAAATTGCGGCCGAACTGGTCGAGACTGGTGGCTGCCTCTCGCCCGCTACGCATTGGAGGCTTGCGCAACAGGCATTTGCGCGTACAGCCGCATACGACGCCGCAGTCTCTTCCCGCCTGGCCCGCATCGATGCCCAGGGCCGGACTAATTCCAGCCCGGAGTTTTTACCGGCGGCGCTCAACTTGAACGCGAACCGGAGCGCAGTGCTGCGCTATGGAGAGAATCCTCATCAACAGGCCGCGCTCTACAGCTTTAAGCGAGGCGGCATTGCGGACGCCAAGCAGTTGCATGGCAAGGAGCTCTCATACAACAATCTCGTAGATCTGGACGCGGCCTGGCAACTGATTCTAGAGTTTTCAGAACCCGCCGCAGCCATTATCAAGCACACCAACCCCTGTGGTTGCGCCGAGCAGGCATCACTTGCCGGTGCTTATCGAAAAGCGCTCGAGGCCGATCCGGTTTCGGCGTTTGGCAGCGTTCTGGCATTCAATCGAACGCTCGATGAGGAAACCGCGGCGGAGGTGAGCAAACTGTTCGTCGAGGCGATTGCCGCGCCCGAGTTCTCAGAAGAAGCGATTGCGCTGCTTACAACCAAGAAGAACCTGCGGCTTGTGGAAGTGAAGCCGGTGAACGAAGCGGAACCGGTGATCAAGTCCATTACCGGCGGCCTGCTCGCGCAAACACCGGATTGCGCTCGCATAGACATTTCGGCGCTCGAAGTGAAGACATCGCGGAAACCGTCTGAGGAAGAACTCAAGGCCTTGGCGTTTGGCTGGAAAGTGGTGAAACACGTCAAGTCGAACGCCATCGTCTATGCCCGCGACGGCCAAACGGTGAGCGTCGGCGCCGGCCAGATGAGCCGTGTGGACAGCGTGAAAGTGGGGGCGATGAAGGCGCAGCTCC
>JBAUZG010000330.1:0-7123 GCA_049585195.1 Bryobacteraceae bacterium
GCGCTTGGTGAGAACCGTGTAGTCGCCGTGTCCGTGGACGGGGTCATAAGCCCTATTACTGTCGATATCCTTACCCGCGCCATTGACCAAGCGCAGCACGAAAAGGCTGAAATCCTTCTGATCCGCATCAACACTCCCGGCGGACTACTCGAAGCCACCCGGCAAGCCATCGAGAAAATTGTCGCCTCTCCCGTGCCCGTTGTCACTTTCGTCACGCCCAGCGGCGCCCGCGCCGCATCCGCCGGATTCTTTTTGCTCGAGTCTGCCGATGTTGCCGCGATGGCCGATGGCACGAACGCCGGCGCCGCATCTCCCGTGCTGCTCGGAGCCCAAATGGATCCGGTGATGCGGAAAAAAGTCGAGAACGATGCCGCAGCTTCGTTGCGCAGTTTTGTGTCTAAGCGCGGGCGAAATGCCGTGTTGGCGGAAAAGACGATATTCGAAGCAAAGTCCTTCACTGATCGCGAGGCGCTCGAAAACAAGCTCATCGACCTCACAGCGCCCGATGAACGGCACTTGCTCGCGCTCCTCAACGGCCGCGAAATTGTGCACTTCGATGGGCGCCGTCAGACCTTGCGCCTGCCTGCTCCGCGGGTAATCGACTACCAACCGACCATTCGCGAGGAGACTTTGTCGGCGATCAGCGATCCCAATATCGCGCTCATTTTGCTGGTTCTCGGCGCTCTGGGACTCTACGTCGAGTTCTCCTCGCCTGGGCTGATCTTCCCTGGAGTGGGCGGCGGCATTCTCGTATTGCTCGGCCTTTCCGGTCTTTCGATGTTGCCGCTTAACTGGCTCGGCGTCGCACTACTGCTGCTCGCCCTTTCTTTCTTCATCCTCGAACTCAAATTCGCGTCCCACGGTATCCTCGGAGCCGGCGGAGTCGTAGCGATGATCCTGGGATCGCTCTTTTTAATTAACGGCCCGCCGGAAATGCGAATCCACATCGGCACCGCGCTCGCGGTAACATTGCCGTTTGCGGCCATCACAGCCGGTCTGCTCTCGCTTGTCGTTCGGGCGCGCGCCCAGCGCGTGGCTACCGGTCCTGCTGCCATGCTAAATACCACGGGAGTGGCGTTGACGCCGCTCTCGCCCCAGGGCAAAGTTTTCGTTCATGGAGAATATTGGGATGCTGTTAGCGCAACGCCAATCGCGCCTGGCGCTTCTGTCCGGGTGGTTCGAGTCGAGGGTCTCACGCTTACCGTCGAGCCCGCCTCCTAACGCGCATTGGGGAGACGTCCATGTTTGACCTCGCCCCTATCGCGCTGCTCATCATCGTTCTTTACCTCTTGGCATCCATCAAGATTCTCGCCGAGTACGAACGGGGCGTTATCTTCCGGCTGGGGCGCGTTCTGCCGAATCCGAAGGGGCCCGGCGTTATCCTCGTTTTCCGGCCCGTCGATCGCATGGTGCGTATCTCGCTACGGCTTGAAACTCTGGAGGTTCCACCCCAGGATGTCGTAACGCGCGACAACGTCACGCTCAAAGTGAATGCCGTAGTCTTCTTTCGCGTGATCGATCCCAAATCTGCCGTCATCGAGATTGCCAAATACCTCTATACGACGTCTCAGTTGGCGCAAACCACCTTACGGAGCGTGCTTGGCGAGGTCGAGCTTGATGAATTGTTAAGCGAACGCGAGAAACTGAATCTGCGGCTTCAGTCGAGGCTCGATCAGGACACCGCCCCGTGGGGCATTAAAGTGGCAAAAGTTGAAGTGAAACAGGTCGATCTGCCCGACCAGATGATTCGAGCCATAGCCCGGCAGGCCGAAGCAGAACGCGAGAAGCGAGCGAAGATCATCCATGCCGAGGGTGAATATGTCGCGGCGGAGAAACTCGCAATGGCCGCAGAACTCATCCAGCGCCAACCGGCGGCGATCCAGCTTCGCTACCTCCAGACGCTTGTAGAAATTGGAGCCGAAAAGAACACTACCGTAGTTTTTCCGATGCCCATCGATCTCGTTTCAGCCATCATCAAAGCGTTCGACAATGAACGCAAATAGCTAACTTGTGGGGCAGGTTGGCAACCTGCGGCGGTTGGTAACCCGCCTTATTCTTCATGCATCACTTCGATTGGCTCCATTTGAACGGCTCTGCGGGCCGGGAAAAGTCCCGCCACAAGCGTCGAAATGTTCACTCCAGCCAATGCCATGAGCAGCAGCGCGATTGGCCAGTGAAACTGAATGGTCCAACCGAACGACTGCTTGTTGATCACATAGATAAGGACGAGCGAAAGGGCCGTCCCAAGCGCAAGTCCAATTACCGTCGAAAAAAGACCCAGCAGCCCCGCTTCAGCCAGGATTATCCTGCGAATCTGCGACTTGTCCGCGCCCAGGAATCTCAGCAGCGCAAACTGCCGCTTGCGATCGATAACCAGCGCGAGCAGCGCTCCCGCAATGCCCATCACAGCTACTGCGATCGCTACTACCTCCAAGGCCCAAGTGATTTGAAACGTCCGGTCGAAAATGTCGAGCGCGTCATGCCTCAGTTTCGAGTCGGTGAACAGCAAGATGCCCCGGGAGCCGATGGCGCGATCGATCGCCGAGCGTACCTGCGCGGCATTCGCGCCCGGCTTTAGGTAGACAGCAAGGCTCGACGCCGCAGGATCCGGAAGATATTTGAGCAGCGTGCGGCGGTCCATCACCACGAAACCGCGCTCCGTCGAATAATCGTAGTAAATACCCAGCACACGGAAGGCGCAAACCCGTTCGCCGATCGCAAGGCGTATTGAGTCGCCAGCCCGAACGTGGTGCTTATTCGCAAACGGTTCGCTAACGACGACATTGTCGCCCCGCGGCAGCTCGTTCAGAATGCGCGTCCGATCTTCACCCGGAAGGAAGCGTGTTGCCGATTCGGCCTCGACAGTTTTAGTTTCTCCGCCGCCGAGCGAAGCCGGCAGCCCGCGATATGTGATCGGATATACGCGGAACCGGTCTACTGCCGCCACACCGGGTATCGCTTCAATTTCATCAGCCACAATCGGAGCCATCGTCGGATGCCTGTCGGCAGCCGAGCTTCCCGCCGGACGCAGATAAAAATCGGCTTTGATCTCGCTATCCATCCACACCGCCACCGTCTCGCGAAAACTTCCGACCATAATGCCAACGCTCGATAGCATGGCGACAGCGGTGGCAAGCGCCCCTACCAGCACCGATGTGCGGTTTAGCGAAGTGGAGAGTCCGCGCAGTGCCAGAAGGCCCTCCACTCCTAACGCGCGCTCCACCAGGCGGTTCAAAACGCGTGAAGCAAACGTTATCCCGGGAGGAATTATGACAGCCGCCGCCGCAATTATCAGCACCGCCGAGAAATATCCGAACAGCGGCCGGCCCGCTATAGGCTGCTGTAGCGCGCTGATCACCGACGCCGCTCCCAAAGCCAATCCGATTAGCAGACTCCGCTTGATACGCAGCCGTGTGACGTATTCGCGCCGGCCTCGCGCCATAGCCTCCGTGGGCGGCACCCTCGTGGCTTCGAACGCGGGCGCGAGCGCCGCTACTGCAGACATTCCAATTGCCAATATCAACCCGGACACGACCGAATACGCCGTAAACTCGATCGGACCAGGCCGGCTACTTACATAGAGCTTTTGAACGGTATCGCCAATCAATCTCACAGCGCCAAGCGCAAGTACACGGCCTAGCCCAAGCCCAGCCACGCCGCCCACCAACCCGAATGCGGCTGCTTCCATCAGAAACCCCGCCAGCACGCCCGTCTTCGCCAAACCTAACGCCCGCAGAATGCCGATCTCAGCCCGTCTTCGAACCACCGAAACCGCAATCGTGTTGTAGATGAGAAACGCTCCCACAACCAGCGAGATATAGCTCAACACCCGTAAGTTCCATCGAAATGCAGCCAGCATCTTACGGTTTTCATCCGTTCGTGCGCCCGAGCGCTCCACGCTGACCGATACGGGAAGCGCGTCGCGAAGCAGCTGCTCCCAATGCTCGAGCGATCCGTAATTCGGAGTCGTTACCGCGATCGAATCCAACCGCCCGAGCTTGCGCGTCGCAATCTGAGCCAGCCCGATATCGGCGACAATCGCGTTATTCTCACTCACGCCCCGCGCCTCGTCCGGCAGAACGCCGGCAACTGTGAAATCCTGCATTCGATCGTTAATGAGTAGCCGGACCACCAGGCCTTTTCGCCATCCAAGGCCCGCTCCCGCGAGAATAGGATTGTGAATGTTCGAAAAATCGGCGGAATCCTCATCCCCTCCCGATGAGGCGTTGTTCACCAGGTCCAAACCGATGAACGGCAGAGCGGGGCCGCGGCCTTCCTGCGTCGCAAAGTCTTCGATCCTGGCCGTAAAGTGAAACGGAAAGGGCAACTGCACCAGCCTGCCGAGTAGCCTTTCATCTACTCCGCCAATGGCTGTAATCGTGAGCGACGCGCTGCCGCTCAAAGTCTCAACCGACGATTCAAAACTGCCGGCGGCTGCGCGCCCTGCAAGATCAATCGCGATAACTACCGAGACACCGAGCGCAATCGAAACGGCGGTTAGCAGCGTGCGCAGGCCATCGCGAACTAAAGGCCGGATAATGAGGCGGTAAAAGAGTTCGACGAGCTCCAGTCAACCTTCCTCGGCTATGATTCCGTCGCGAAGCCGCACGATACGATCCGCCTGCGTCGCCGCCTCCGCGCTGTGTGTCGCCATCAACACGATGGCCTTCCGCTCGACCGCAACACGCCGCAGCAGCTTCAAAATCGTTTCACCCGTTTTAGTATCCAGGTTCCCCGTCGGTTCGTCCGCCAAAATCAGCGCCGGACCGGAAACAACCGCTCTCGCAATCGCTACCCGTTGCTGCTCCCCTCCAGAAAGCTGATGCGGCAATCGGCGAGCATACTCTCCTAATCCCACCCAGGCGAGCGTTTCCTGCGCGATCTTCCTTGCATTCGCCGTCCGCCCCAGCAACAAGGGCGTCTCCACGTTCTCGATAGCGGAAAGACTTTGGAGAAGCTGAAAACTCTGAAAAATAAAGCCGATCTTTTCGCGCCGGAGCTTTGTGAGTGCCTTATCGGCAAGCTGACCCGTATTCGCTCCGCCGATCGTGACGGAGCCGGAGTTTGGGAAATCCATCGCTCCACAGAGATTCAAGAGGGTCGACTTGCCACATCCGCTCGGCCCCATGACCGCGATCCAGTCACCCGGTTCAGCTTTGAGAGATACACCGCCGAGCGCCGTCACCGTCGATCCGTTCGATTGGTAGACTTTCGTCACCCGGTCGACCTCGAGAAACGCCATGCTTCGAGCATAACGGGTGGAGCGGCCTTTCAAGGCTGCAAAGTCGGCTTCCGGCCGACTTGGGAAAACTAAATGACACCGACTCGTGGCGCCGCAGCCAGACTCACCTTACACCACCACAACCTCGATCCCGAGATCCTCGAACGCTTTCACCGCTTCCGGCGCCACTCGCTCATCCGTGATGATGCGATGGAGATGCCTTGCGTTGGCAATGACCGCCAGACTCCTGTGACCGAATTTCGATGAGTCCGCCAGTATCGTCACTTGCCGCGCCGCGCTCAGCATGGTTGCATTCAACTGCGCTTCCAAAATATCGAGCGTCGTCACTCCCACCGCGGCATCAATCCCAACCGTAGTCAGGAAGCAGTGATCCGCATGAAGCCCGCCGATCATCTGTTCAGCCTGCGGGCCCACCAGTGCCGTCGACACCTGGCGAAAAATTCCACCCACGAGCATGAGCGTTATATGAGGCGAGTCGGCAAGCCTCAGAGCAACGTTCAACGCATACGTGATTACCGTCAAATGTTCCGGCGGGCTCCGGCGTATCTGAGAGGCCAGCTCCGCGCACGTGGTACCGGAACCAATCATGACCGTCTGGAACGGCTGGATCAATTCCACGGCGGCGCGTGCCATCCGCTGCTTTTCTTCGTGATGAATCGTCTCCCGTACTTTCAACGGGTAGTCGGGCCCCGCCACAAGCGGCCGGATGCCTCCGCCGTGAGAGCGCACCAGCATTCCGCCGGCATGCAAAGCGTCCAGATCGCCGCGCGCGGTGACAGCGGAAATCCCAAACAGCTTCCGCAGTTCGGAAACCGTCACCCTTCCCTGGCGCTCAAGGATAGTAACGATCTCACGGCGGCGTTCCTCAGTTAACAGTCGACCTGGCTGATCAACAGACATTCATCGCAAACTTAATTTTTCGAGTAACTGAAAACCACTAAGAAAGAATCTTTAGCCCATCATACAGCGAACATGGGTAGGAATCGCAAGCAGGTTTTATCTTTTACTTTCCTTTCGTCGCCTCCAATTATCTCGAAGGAAAGCGTCGGAAAGTCCCCGGGCTCAATTCTCCGGGAATGTTGGGTTCGTTTATTCAAAATCCAAAACCCATGAATCGCCCCGGCCAAACCGGCCTGAGATACGATGTCATTTCACAATGAGAACCAGTCTTCGACGCCGTGAGTTCTTGACGTCCCTCGCCGCACTTCCGCTCACGGCGCCCGCTCTGCGCGGCATGCCCATTCCAAAAATCAAAGATATTTCCGTGATTGCTACCGCGCCCGCCGGCGTAAGGCTGGTCGTGGTGAAGGTTCAGACGGACCAGGACGGCCTCTATGGCTACGGCTGCGCAACCTTCACCCAACGGGCTGAACTGGTGGTCGATGCTGTCAATCGGTACCTCAAGCCTTTGCTCATGGGCAGGCCGACCGACAACATTACCGACCTCTGGGAGGCGATGTACAACTCGTCCTATTGGCGAAATGGGCCGGTTCTGAACAACGCCATCAGCGGAGTTGACCAGGCGCTGTGGGACATCAAAGGACGCCAGGCAAACATGCCTGTCTACGAGCTTCTGGGAGGGAAGTCGAGGCGCGCGGCGCTAATTTACTCCCATGCCGCGGGCGCCGAGATTTCTCAAACAATCGACCAAGCCAGGAAGCTGATGTCCCAAGGCATCAAAGTTGTTCGGCTGCAAGTCGGCATCCCGGGCCAGGCTGCTTACGGAGCCGGCCGGCCCCAGGCAAACCAAAACCAGGCGATGACGGCCGCGCCTTCCGATCCGGTTTTCGAACCTGAACCGTATGTCAGGCGCACGCTTCAGCTCTTTCAGTCGGCCCGTGAAGCGCTGGGGCCCGAGATCGGGCTGCTACACGATGTCCA
>JBAUZG010000331.1:0-2367 GCA_049585195.1 Bryobacteraceae bacterium
GTGGCAAGTGTATTCGGCTTCCGAAGCGAATCGGGTCAGAGGTACATATCTCGCAATTACAGGTATTTTCTTATTCGTCGCGGTCCTGATCTATTTCGCGCATTTGCCCGAAGTTCGCGAGTCGAGCGGTGAGGCATTGCCTGAGCCAGAGGCTGCTCCAAAAACTCATAAGGGTATCTGGCACTACAAGCATTTGATTCGAGGAGTTGTGACCGAATTTTTCTACGTGGGTGCACAAGTCGGTGTCACCAGTTTCGTGATTCGTTTCACGCAGCACGCGCTTCCTGGCACTCCGGAAAAAACCGCCGCGAACTACCTTAAATGGCACCTGTTCGGCTTCATGATTGGCCGCTTCGCCGGCTCCGCAATCATGAAACGCGTAGCGCCTGCCAGGTTGCTCGGCATTTTTTCCATTGTGGCGGCTGTTTGCACAATCGTAGCGATCTTTATGACCGGAACCGCGCCCGTCTGGGCTGTGGTTCTGCTCGGTTTTTTTGATTCTATTATGTTTCCGACGATTTTTGCTCTCAGCATCAAGAACCTTGGCGTCTACACCAAGCTGGGTTCTTCACTTCTGGTGATGTCCATCATCGGCGGCGCGATCGTTCCCGCCATCATGGGTTATATTTCGGATCGCAGCTCCATTCAGGCGGCCTTCGCGGTTCCGCTGTTCTGTTACGCGATCGTGATTTATTTTTCTTTTATCGGATACAAACCGACCCTCGTCCCGGCGGAGGACTAGGCTGGCCACTCGATGAGTGAACACGCGAAATTTCTGGTTACCGGTGGCGTGGGCTTCATCGGCCAATCGGTGGTGCGCAATCTCCTTGCGCGCGGCATTCCGACTGTCGCAGCCGATCAGTCGGCGGATACCCAAGTTTTGTCCACGTTGCAAAATCTTGCCGGCCACAAAGTCGCATTCGATTCAGTTCCGATGGATGTCAGCGACTTCCGCGATGTGATGGGTGTTTTTCGCAAGCATCCTGACATCACTCACGTAATTCACCTCGCCTATGTGGTCGGTCCCACGGTCGATGAAAACACGTCGCTTTCTACCCGCGTCAATATTCTCGGCATGACGAATATGTTCGAGACAGCGATTCACCACAAGCTCTCGCGGCTGGTGTTCACCAGCAGCGAAACCGTGTGCGGTCCTTCGCAAGGGCCATACGGCGACCGGCCGGTGACCGAGGACGATTTCTGTGACCCGAATTCTCATGCGTTCACCTACGCCGTGATGAAACTCCTCAACGAGCACATGGGACGGCGATATGTTCAGCGCTATGGCGCCAACATCGTCTGTACACGCCCCGCCGTTGTTTTCGGTCACGGCCGTAAACACAGCGCCGTCATGTGGGCGGAGCATTTCGCTTCCAAGCCCGCGATCGGTGAGCCTGTCACGTTGCCGTTTGATTCCGAGACGCGCGACACTTGGATTTACAAAGACGACTGCGCAGAACAGCTCGTTCGGCTCGCGCTCAAACCCGAACTCGCCCACTTTGTTTACAATAACGGCGGTCACTGCGTTACCGCGGCTCAACTTGCTGCGATCGTTAGAAAATGGATTCCTGGCGCGCAAATCAACTTTACCGCAGGTGGGAGCACACCGCTGATCGATCATCAAGACGGATCGCGTTTGATTCGAGAAATTGATTTTGTGCCGCGCCATCTTGAAGAAGGGGTTCGTGCGCACATTAATGAGGCGCGACTATCCTCGGGTTTGCCTGCGATCTAAAGGTTTTCACGGAAGGAAACATGGCACCGTTTATCAGTACCGTAGTAGGCAGCTACCCGCGCAATACAAGCGTGGAAGACACGATGAAGAAACCTTCGCTCAGTCGCAACGAAATCGACGAACTCATTAAATGGGCGGCTCGCGATCAAGCCGATCTGGGACTCGACGTCATCACGGATGGCGAGGGCTATCGCGAGAACATGTATTACTTCTATCAGAAAAGGCTCGATGGAATCACTTTCGATGGCATGCTCAAGCAATCGTTTGGCACGGCGGGATTCGGTATTGAGTGCCCGCGAGTGATCGGCGAGATTAAGAACTCGCGCTTTGAGTTGGCTCGCAACTGGAAACTTGCGCGAGACGCGACCCCTGCGCGTTGCCGTGTCAAACAGACCGTGACTGGCCCGCACGTCCTAACGCGGTTTAGCATTAATCAGCGTCCCGACCTCTACCCGGATGAGCAGACGCTGTGCCGTGCCTATTCGAAGATTTTGGCTGAGGAGCTGCGAGATGTGATCGCGGCGGGTTGTGATTATGTTCAGTTCGATGAGCCGATGTGGACCGAAGCGCCTAAAGATAGTGTGTGGGCTGCGGAAATATTGAACGAATTGATTGATTCTCTTCCGCGGGTC
>JBAUZG010000332.1:0-3357 GCA_049585195.1 Bryobacteraceae bacterium
TTTTCAACAATGTTGGGTATCTGAACATGTGCGGACACGGCATGATCGGTGTGGTAACGACGCTGGCGTACCGGCGCTTGATCCGTCCGGGTGTTCACAACGTGGAAACACCTGCCGGGGTTGTGACTGTGTTTCTGGATGGAGACGGCGCCGTAACCATTCGCAATGTTCCCAGTTACCGTTTCGCGGCGGGCGTACCGGTGGAAGTGCCGGGGACGGGTACCATTACAGGCGATGTCGCCTGGGGTGGAAACTGGTTTTTCCTGACGCCGGAGTGCCCCATAAGGATCGAGTTGACAAATGTAGAGGCGTTGACTCGTTATGCCTGGAGCATCCGGCGCGCGCTCGAATGCGGCGGCATTACGGGCGACGGCGGGCAGGAGATCGATCACATTGAGATCTTCGGATCTCCGTGCCGGCGCGACGCCGATGCCAGAAATTTCGTTCTCTGCCCGGGCGGGGCCTACGACCGTTCTCCCTGCGGCACGGGCACAAGCGCAAAGATGGCGTGCCTGGTGGCCGACGGCAAGTTCGGTGAAGAGCAGACGTGGCGTCAGGAGAGCATCGTAGGCACTCTGTTCGAAGGGCGCGTGGAAATCCGCGATGGGCAGATCCATCCGCTCATTCGAGGCACAGCACATGTCAACGCGGAGGCGAAGCTCGTGATCGACGAGCGCGATCCGTTCTGTTGGGGAATCCCGGCTTGAGCGCGCCGTCTTATGACGCCGTCATAGTAGGCGCCGGCATAGTGGGTGCTGCCTGCGCCTTCGAGTGCGCATTCGCTGGTTTACGCGTCGCGGTGGTCGAAAGCGGACCGGTTGCAGGCGGAGCAACCGCGGCCGGCATGGGGCATATCGTCGCGATGGACGATTCGGAAGCGCAGTTTGCGCTGACACACTTTTCGCAAACTCTCTGGAAGGATCTCGCCGGTATCCTTCCGGACAACTGCGAATATCTCGAAACGGGGACGTTGTGGATCGCGGCGGATACGGAAGAGCTCGAAGACGTTCGCCGAAAATACCGTTATTATTCCGAGCGGGGAGTTTCGGCGGAAATTCTAAACGAACGAGAACTCGCCGGATTGGAACCCAATTTACGCCCTGGTCTTGCCGGAGCGCTGTTCGTCGCAGGCGATGCGGTCGTGTACCCGCCTTGCGTTACGGCGTTTCTGCTCGAGCGGGCACGGGATAGAGGCGCTCATCTCCTCGTTCGCTGCCGCGTCGACCGGCTCGACGATTCGGGTGTCCGCCTCCACGACGAGACTGTCCTTTGCGGAGATTTTCTCGTGAATGCGGCTGGCTCCGAAGCCGCGAAACTCACACCTCAGCTTTCCGTTCTTCCGCGTAAAGGCCATCTGGCGATTACCGACCGCTATCCCGGCTCTGTGCATCATCAGCTTGTTGAACTTGGCTACTTGAAGAGCGCTCACCAGACAACCAGCGATTCGGTAGCGTTCAATGTTCAACCGCGAAAAACAGGGCAGCTATTGATCGGATCGTCACGACAATTCTCTTCCGTTGACTCATCCATCGATTCCGATATTCTGAGCCGCATGCTCGGGCGCGCGGTGGAATACATACCCGCACTCGCTCCGCTCTCTGCCATACGAATTTGGACCGGCTTTCGTGCGGCCACACCCGACAAGCTTCCACTGATTGGGCGCGTTAAGGACTGCCGGCGCGTTTTTGCCGCCACAGGACACGAGGGGCTGGGTATTACGACTTCCCTTGCGACAGCCAGGCTGCTGGTGGATGAAATTTTGGGGCGCAAGAGCGAAATCGCACGGCAACCGTATCAGCCAACACGTGAGATGGCAGCTTATGCCTGATTCGGTGTCATTCCTATTGAATGGCGCGCCGGTTTGCGCGACGGCTGGCGCAAGTGTTGCCGCCGCGCTGATCGACCATGGATGTTTTCAATTTCGACGCTCGGTTCGCGGCGAGTGGCGCGGCCCCATTTGCGGAATGGGCATCTGCTTCGAATGCCGCGTAACAATTGATGGCGTGCCACATCGACGCAGTTGCCAGGTTATCTGCCGTGATGGCATGCGCGTTGAAACGAAATGAATAATCGCGCCTCAAACTTCGATGTTGTCGTTGTAGGAGCCGGACCGGCGGGATTGGCGGCCGCCTGGGCCGCGGCGGAAAGCGGGAAGTGCGTGGCGATAATCGACGATAATCGCTCGCCTGGCGGCCAGATCTGGCGCGGAGCGAAGCCGAACGATTCACTGTCGAAGCGATGGCTTCGAAGGTGTCAACGAGCGGAGATCGAGATATTGCCCGAGACGCGAGTGATTGCAGCGGATACAGCTCGGCGGCAAATTACGATTGAGACGGTAGCAGGAGGGAGCCGGATCGCGTTTCGATCGCTTGTGCTTGCTACGGGAGCGCGAGAGCGCTTTTTGCCGTTCCCTGGGTGGACGTTGCCGAACGTCATGGGAGCGGGAGCCTTGCAGGCGTTTGTCAAGAGCGGTCTCTCAATTCGCAACAAGCGCGTTGTGGTCGCGGGCACGGGGCCCCTGCTTGTCGCAGTAGCCGCCTATCTGAAAAAGAGCGGAGCCAATATAGCCGCGGTCATCGAGCAAGCTTCCACAAGTTCGATTGCGCACTTCGCGCTCGGTCTAAGCCGCACGCCTCAAAAGGTGTGGCAAGCCGCGCGTTTGCGATCCGCGCTCTGGAAGGTTCCATATCGCGCCGGGTGCCGGGTAACCGCTGCCACCGGCGATGGAAAAGTATCTGAGGTGCAATTTCAAACAAAAAGACGGAGTTATCGAGAGAAGTGCGATTATCTTGCGATCGGATACGGGCTGGTCCCGAACACGGAGCTTGCCGCAGCGCTCGGCTGCAGCGTATCGCGCGAAGGAGTACGCGTTGACGAGCGCCAACAGACGAGCATTCCGGGAATATTTTGCGCTGGTGAAGCAACGGGGATCGGTGGAGTGAATCTATCGCTCGTCGAGGGGCAGATCGCCGGATATTCAGCCGCTGGGCAAACGAGCGCGGCTCGCGATTTATTCGCCCTCCGCCGCGCCGAACAGGGCTTCGCGTTCCGGCTTGCTGCCGCATTTGCGCTTCGTCCAGAGCTCAAAGGATTGCCCGCGGCGGACACAACTATCTGCCGCTGCGAAGACGTCCCGTATTCGGCGCTCAAGAACATGTCGGACTGGCGAACGGCAAAGTTACTGACCCGCTGCGGAATGGGTCCGTGCCAGGGAAGAGTTTGCGGAGCCGCCACAGAATTTCTGTTTGGCTGGCAAGTGGAATCGATCCGGCCGCCAGTCTTTCCCGCGAGAATAGAGACGCTACTTTGTTGAGGTGACCTGTTCACCTTCGAGTGCGGCAGGTTGAACCCAAGCGC
>JBAUZG010000333.1:0-9205 GCA_049585195.1 Bryobacteraceae bacterium
TTGGGAATCGTGTAATAGGGGTGAAAACCGATGGAGACCGGCATGCGCCCGGCGCACTCGCTCGCGATTCGCAGACTCACGCGAAGGCGCCCATCTTCAAGCAAGTGTCGCATTTCGAGAGAATGCGCGAACGGGAATTGAGCCATCAGCTTGGGGTAGGAAGTGAAGTTGAGTTTCGAAACCGCTTCAGCCCCGTTGTCGGTGGCCTTCAAATCACAAACCTTCCAATGCTCGAACAGGAGAAGTCCATGAATCGGCTGGCCGTGGTGGTCGAACCGTAGATTGCCGATGGTTGGATTCAGCTTATAGCAGCAACCGTCCACCCAGTAAGAACTCTCGCTCAAACGGTTGGCCCACGGAGCGAGAAAAGGAATTCCAAACAGCGATCGCGATTCGAGCAGATCGCCCAGAGTGCGGTTCGGCCGCCAGATAAAATTCAGGCCGTTCAGTTGAAGAGCAATCGTATTGTTGCCGAGGGGCGGGACGATAACGGCCGAAAGACTGGCTTGGTTGTCGGCCAGTTCGATCGTATCGAAACCATCCTGAGAGGACTCGCTGGCGCGGTATCTCATCCGTGAGAACTCACCTCGACCGCTTTACCTCCGGCTTCGAGCGCGGCCTCGTTCCAATCGGCGAAATTTCCTCTGCTATCGAACGGTACTCGAAAAGGCTTCGAGACGGCATGAGCTTCCCTATAGAGCGATGGAGCGAGATTTTCGCTTACAAACAAATGCACCAGCTCGAGTGTATTGGTAATGCGGCAGTAGGTGACTTCGTTCAAGTCGTGTTTGCCGACGGTGGGTGAGATCTTCGAAAGGCATTCGCGATCGGTCGCGAAATGGATGGGAGTGCGGATGGCGGCGGGCGTCGAGGCAGTCAGTGAGTTAATTTGAGTGGGATTCCAGTCGATATCTTCCACAAGGCGATTGTGCACCACATCTGCCATGCCGAGCCCCACGCCATTGTGGTAGGTATTGCTGCTCAGACCCCGAAGATAAATGCGATGAACTCTAGGAGTGTCGGGCCACGGATTATATTCGCCATTGACGCTACGGTTCACGACCTTGGTGTCCATTCCAGCGCCACTGATATTCTTGCCGATTTCATCGACAATCAGTATGTCGATTTCGGGCGCGGGCAGCTTTGCCATCCATGTCTTCACCTCGCGAAGGATCTCCTCTTCGCGCTTCATCATGGCTTCGGGTCCGCGGAGGGCGCTCACTACTTGAAGCCCTGCGGTTTCGTGATGGGCTCCTTCTTGAACCGCAAGTCCGCCGATGACTTTGCCGCTCCTGAGCACCTGGGTTCCCACACTGCGCACCACCCTCTCGAGACCGAGTTTGTAGCCGAAAGTGTGATAGCGCTGCGCCCCGGCAAATTTACCGAGTCCAATCGCCATCATCTTGAAGAGCCCGCTCTCAATTCCACCGGCAAAATCGGTGTGCCATTTGACTCGCCCTACCAGGAAGACGGCGTCACTTTCGAAGGCATGTTTATCCATGAAAGTGGGAATGCCTTCGGGCGTTTCTCCTAATGGCACAACATCGAGCGAACTGAGAACGGGAACTCCCATCGTGGCTTCGTGAATGCCGTAATGGGCCAAGACGTCAGCCTGGCCTTCGGCGGTAGCAGCGCCGTGACTTCCCATGGCGGGAAACAAAAAGGGCTGAACGCCGCGCTCTTTCCAGAAATCGACCACCGCCTTGACGATGACCGTCAGGTTCGAGATGCCGCGGCTACCAACGCCGATAGCCAAACGCGAACCCGGACGAAGCCCACTCAGGAAATCGGCTTGAGAAAGCTCACGCCGGATGTGGGCGGGGATATCAGGAATAGAGCGGTCGGGAAAGCGCTGCTCAACTTGCAGAAACCCGGGGAGTTCCATGCCTTAAGCATACGACGCAAAGCGATGGGGCAGGGCGAGGCAGGCCTCGCCTCTATTTAGGAGCCTCGTGCTCCTCGCCTTTCTGAGGGTGCTCGGGGTGCTCCCGCCGATACTCAGGCTGTGCGGCGGGACGATCAGTTTGCTGCGGCCGCGGCGGAGGCCCAGCTTGACCCACAGGTCTTGCTCCGGGATTGCCGGCAGGGCCGGCATGATTTGCATTCGGGTGATTTGTATTCGTCGGCCTCGCCATTGCAAACGTGGCTGGCCTTCCGTGATTCACCGATGCAAACTGCGCCCGGTTCATGCTGGCTGTGCGCTCGTGCGCCAATTGCACGCCGGTGGGCGGAATATGCGGCTCGCGCATCACAGCCCGTTCCGCTGGAGTGGGCACGGCCCTAACTCCGCCGGGGCCGTTGTAGCTTACACGCGTGTTATTCACGTACACGTTGTTAACGACCGTTTTCGTGTAGACGTAATGTATGTTCGTCACATTCACGCGCATCACGGCCGTGTTGTACAGAAAGTGACCGCCACTCCAGTACCCGCCCTGAAAGCCAGCTCCGAAATAGCCGAAACCGTAATTGACGCCGCCATAGAAGCCGATGTGCGGACCCCAGTAGCCCGGATGCCATAGATAGATGCCGCCAGCGAATCCCCAGTAGCCAGGCGTCCACAACAAGCCCGGCCGCGGAGCCAGTACCCATGTTCCCGGCACCCAGTAATAGCCCGCCGGGCCCCACGCCCAATATCCTGGCATCCACAGATAACCATCCATCGGACATGGAGGCTGCGTGTACACAGGCAAAACCGGTGGAGCGATTGTGATTGAAATTGCGACTCCGGCGCGGCTTTGAATCGGCGCCGAAAAAAAGACAGCTGTGAGCAGCGACAAAATGCAACGTCGCGAAGTACGCAATAGTAGCTCAGTCATTTATCCCCTCTTCTCCCGCTCAGACGGCTGGGTTCCTTAGGGAAAAACGGCCGAACGAGAGAAAGGTTTACTCTGGCGGAGGTCGGTTCCAGTACGTCACAGCGGCTGCTAACTTCCCGTGGCGCGCTCACCCGTTGTCTTGCCGCTGTCGCCGTTTCCGCTCCAGGTTCCAATCAGCTTTTCGCCCTCGAGCTGCAAGTCCTGGTCGTAGTCCTGGCCTTGATAGGGCGTCGTAAAGTGCATTTTGCTTCCGGTTACCGTTAGATTTTTAACGGGCAGCTCGCCTTCATCGCCAGACAGAGTTGCGGTCCATTTCCCTTCTGTTTGCTTAACGGTCAATTGCCAGGCAACAGTTTCGCCGTCGGGCGTCAAGGAGCTCATTTTCCAGATTCCCGCCAATTTCACGCTCTCCGGTTTGTCTTGCGCCTTGAGCCCACTTGGAACGGCGAAGCTGACCAACGCCGCTGCGCATATCATTGGTAGAAAACTTCCGATCTTAAACATAGCTTTCCTCAAAAATGAAGGTATTCACATTCTCCGCCGAACTGTCCTATTGTCAACCATCGCGCTAAGCGCAGGCTTGGCCACCGCCGCGATTGCTATAAGCGCTAGCGCCGGCAACGAACTGGCGCTGCCCGGATACCGCTATCGGTTTCCCGAAGACCACTTCTCCCATCCCGACTATCAAACCGAATGGTGGTATTACACAGGAAACCTGAACAGCAGGGACAAGCAAGAGTTCGGCTTCGAACTCACGTTTTTCCGGTTTCATCCCGATGCGCTTGGGGACCAGGCGGAACGCAACCCGGTCTGGTTTCCCTCCCAAATCTACATCGCTCATTTCGCGCTGACCGATATCAATGGCAGGCACTTCTATGAGTTCGAGCGGGTTAATCGAAGCGGGCCGGGACTGGCGGGGGCGGACGCAAACCAACGCGAAGTTTGGAATGGAAACTGGCGCGCTCGCTGGCTTTCCTACGAGCCAATTCGACAGCAGATCGAGGCGATCACCGGCAATGCCCATTTGCTGCTGACATTGAATTCGCGGAAGCCGCTCGTTATCCATGGTCAAAACGGGGTGAGCCAGAAAGGACCCAAACCGGGCGAGGCATCACACTATTTCTCGCTCACACGCTTGGACGCGTCGGGCAACCTGAGCCTCGACGGCCGTAATTTTCAAGTCGACGGGCAGGCCTGGATGGACCGCGAGTTTTTCTCCTCAGTCCACGACGACCAAATAGCCGGTTGGGACTGGATGTGCATTCAGCTCAATACAAACGAGGAAGTTATGTTATACCGGCTGCGTTTGAAGGACGGCAGCGTCAGCGCATACTCGTCGGGAACATTCGTGGGGGGTAACGGGAAAAGCGAATTTCTGGACTCGCAGCAGTTTTCGCTCGAACCGCTGAGGACGTGGCATAGCTCAGTAACACAAGCCGATTATCCGGTTGCATGGAGAATCGAGTTGCCCTCGAAACAGATGAGCCTTCAATTGACAACTCCGGTTGAAAACCAGGAGCTGGTGAGCGGAACCACCGAAAGTTATTGGGAAGGCGCTGTACGATATGCGGGTACAGAGGCCGGGGCACCTGTCAATGGGGTGGGCTATTTGGAAATGACCGGGTACGCCCGCCGAGGGCATGGGGCGGCGAGCGCGCCGCCCTTCACGGTTAATTGAAGCTTCGCACCGCTTCGGCCTCGTCGTCATACGCCTCAAAGACCGTGTACAGCTTGGTTATCTGTAATAAATCCTTCACCCGCTTCGACAAGCCGACAAGCTTCAAGTTGCCGCCATGATTGGTTACCGTCGTATAGCCTGAGACCAGCTCGCCGATGCCCGAGCTGTCAATATATGAAACTTCGGCCAGGTTCAACAGCAACTTTTTGTCGCCTTTGGCGGCGAGGTCGCGAATCATATCGCGGAAAGCGCTCGCCCCCGCGCCGAGCGTGATCCGGCCGGCGGCATCAATCACCGCTACATCCCCTACCTGACGAGTCGTCAATTTGACACTCACGATTGCCTCCCTCTGTAATGACCTTTCTTGTTAATGCTGCTTGTTGAGGTGCTTCACCAGACGAACCTCGGTGCCTCCGCCCGCGCGAGGATGCAGGTCGAATTCATCCATGAAAGCACGAATTAATAGAATGCCACGTCCCGACTGCCGCAGCAGATTTTCCGGCGCGAGAGGATCGGGCAGCGAATTGGGATCGAATCCTAACCCCTCGTCGCCGATCGTAATGGCGATTTGGGCGCTGGTGGAACTAATCGCCAGGTGAACCTTTTTATGGGAGCTGTAGCGGTTTCCATGCACCACCGCGTTGACCATGCATTCTCGAACTGCCATTCCGATCTGCTGCTGACCGTCTTCGTCGAAGCCCATTCTTTTTGCCGCTTTGAGCACGATGGCTTCAGCCCTATCCACGCTTTTCAGCGTGGATTCCAACTGATCCTGCTCCCTGAACTCTTCGTGGCGTGGGCGCTCGGGCATAAAGTCGAAGTGTAAGGGCCTCGGCTGCTCGTCGAAGGGCCACAATAAAATACTGGTCGCCGGAAGTCAAGATTTCCGGCGGACTCATGCTCAGGATATCCCGTTTGTTCGAAATAACCTCCGTTATGGTCCGTCCACGACCCCGCCGTTACAATCAAAGTCATGTCGGCCCTTGCGGTGGCTGAGGATGTCCTGGCCAAGTATGAAGCGGTTATTGGGCTTGAAGTGCACGTTCAGCTCGGGACCAAAACGAAAATATTTTGCGGGTGTCCGGTCGAGTTTGGAGCCGCGCCAAATACCAATGTGTGTCCGGTATGCCTCGGCCTACCGGGCGCGCTTCCCGTGCTCAGCAGACAAGCTGTCGAGCTGGCTATTGGCGCAGCGCTGGCTCTTCACTGCCGCGTAAACCCGTTTTCCCGCTTCGCCCGAAAAAACTATTTCTATCCGGATTTGCCCAAGGGATATCAGATCTCGCAATACGACCAGCCGCTGGCCGAACACGGATACCTTGACATTTTCGTCGACGGCCGGCGCAAACGTATCGGCGTTACGCGCGTGCATATGGAAGACGATGCGGGCAAAAGCATTCACGACGGTTTCAAAGACTCTGAAAGGTACACGTACGTGGATCTAAACCGGTCGGGCACGCCGCTGATCGAGATTGTGAGCGAGCCCGATATGCGCTCACCGGACGAAGCCTACGCGTATTTGACGGAGATAAAGCAGGTTCTTCAATACATCGGTGTCTCGGATTGCGACATGGAGAAAGGACAGTTGCGATGCGACGCTAACGTATCGGTGCGGCTGAAAGGAGCTGAGAAGTTCGGAACCAAGGCCGAGGTCAAGAACCTGAACTCGTTCCGGTTTTTGAAGATGGCTCTTGAGTACGAAATCCGCCGGCAGGTGGAGCTGATTGAATCGGGGGGAACGGTTGTTCAGGAAACTCGCTTGTACAACGTGGATACGGGTCAAACGGCGGGCATGCGAAGCAAAGAGCAGGCGCACGATTACCGTTATTTTCCCGAACCCGATCTGGTTCCGCTGCGCATTAGCCATTTGTGGCTCGATCAGGTGAAGTCCGCGCTGCCGGAGCTGCCGCAGCAGCGCCGCGACCGGTTCATCACTCAATATGGGTTGCGGGAATACGATGCCCAGGTTCTGACGCTTAATCGAGCGACCGGCGACTATTTTGAAGAAACGGCGCGGGTGAGCGGCAACGGCCCGGCCACCGCGAATTGGGTGATCGGCGATCTAATGGGGCTGCTGAAGGCGCAAGGGACAGAGATTACCTCATCGCCGGTTTCGGCGAAGAATTTGGGCGAACTCGTCGCGCTCATCGGCAATGGCGAACTGACCGGCAAACTGGCCAAGGAGATTCTTCCCAAAATGTTCGAGACGGGCGAAGGCCCGCGAGCGATTATGGAGCGGGAAGGACTCAAGCAGATTTCGGATGCGGGCGCGCTCGAAGCGATCATCGATCAGGTGCTTGCAGCGAATGGAAAACAGGTCGAGCAATTCAAAAGCGGCAAGACAACGGTCATAGGGTTCCTGGTTGGCCAGGTGATGAAAGCCAGCCGCGGCCAGGCGAATCCCGCCGTGGTGAACGAGCTTCTGCGGAAGAAACTGGGTTGAGTTTTCGGGATCGAGACCCGGAATCCGGATTAAAGAGCAACCTCGAGCCCTGCTTTGCGAAGCCCATCAAGCAGGTGCTCGGTCAGCTCCGCATCCCACCATTTGCGAAGTTCTGTCCGAGCAGCCACTGCGAAATCCGGTTTGATAGCCAGCAGCTCACGCACGGCATTGCCTGCCGCCTCCTTGTCGCCGAGCTGACCGTAAACAGCCGCGAGCGCGACTTGAGTACGCCAGAACCCGGGCATGTTGATCTTGGGGGCGATCTCGAGCGCGCCACGGTAGTCGCCCTTACGATACGCGTCGAAGAAACACGGAAACCAGTACCATCCGGGATAGTGTGGGTTAAGCCGCATCATGGAATATCGCGCCAGCGCGCAGCCGCGCTCCCAATCGCCTGCATAGGCAATCATGAATCCCAAGTAACCAGCGGCGAACCCGTCCATGGGATTGAGTTCGATCGCCCGTTCCGCAGCATGCCGGAAGGCCTGAAACTCGCGTCGAAAGAACAGGGTCGAGGCCAACGCGTGGTAAGCGAGATGATTCGATGGCGCAGCTTCAACTGCATGCCGCGCAGCCGCTAATGCTCGTCCGAGAGGATCGGGCCGCACGTTGAACTCATGTGCGTACTCTTCCCTGTACAGCATCGAGAGCATGGCCCAGCAATCCGCCTGCCCGGGCGCCTGCTGGACGGCCCGTTCCAAAGCAGCTCTTGCCCCCGCGTGCTCTCCGGCATTAAGACGGCGAAAGTGCGCAAAGCTGCGGAGTACTGCCTCATATGGGCTCAGCTCGCCGGGGTCCCGGTTTCGTAGGGCTTCGCTCATGCTGTGCGGGAGAACGCCTTGCGTGTCGGCAATCGTAGAAACGATCCGAGGGACAATGTCGTCCTGCAGTTCGAAACCCGCTTTTGGCCGGAAAGGGCGATCATAGGTCTCGGCCCACAATTCGGCGCCTGAGTCCGTATCGATGAGCTGCGCCGCGAAGCGCAACACTGCGCCCGCTTTACGGATATTCCCCTCTATCAGGTAGCGCGCCCCGAGTTCCTTGCCGGCGGAACGCAGATCGGGGACCTCGCCGGCGTACCGCGCGGTCGAGCTGCGCGAGATCACCCGCAAATAAGAGAACCGCGCGAGGCCTGTGACGATATCGTCAGTTATCCCACCGGCTAGAGCCGCGAGATCGAAGTTAGCGCCACACTTGAACGGCAGCACGGCAACCCAAAATCCTTCTTCCGGCCGGGCTACGCCCGCTCCGTTGTGCACTGGAGACGGCTCCGCACCGCTGCTTTCCTGAATCGAACCGATGAATCGATAGCCTCGGCGGGGAAGGGTTTCGATGAAACACGGACTTTCCGCCGAATCCCCCAAAGCCTCCCGAACTTTATTGATAGCTCTGTTCAGGCCATGCTCGAAGTCGACAACAGTGTCGGAAGGCCAGACTTTCCGCTTGAGTTCTTCACGCGTCACCACCTCGCCGGGTCGATCCAGCAGCGCAAGAAGAAGCTCAAAGGGCTGATCTTGCAACTTCACTTTGCGCCCTTGCTTGAAAAGCTCGCCGGAATCGAGATCCACCTCAAAAACGGAGAAACGGATTAGGCGACCCCGATTCATGGCAGTACTCCGATGGCAAGCCACTATAGCACCCTCTAGCGTGTATCCGACTTTCGCGTAGTACCGCTCGTAACCGCAAGAGGCGAAACCTGCTTAAGCGGAGATAAACATTAGACCCACGGAGTATCTCCTGCGCATCGACTAAATCTCCTCATTGGCTCAAAGTCAGATCGTGGCGAAACGATCGGATGCTTCAGAGAGTTTCGGCAACGGACAAATTACAAGGAGAAACCAAATGTTCAAGATGTTTTCGACAATGACACTTTTCGGGTTGCTGACAGTGCCGGCAATTCACGCGCAATCGAGCCAACCGATTCAAGCCTACGTCCCGTTTTCATTTACGGTTCGGGATACGACCATGAGGCCCGGCAACTACCGGCTTACGTATAACAGCATTTCGCACATCCTCTCAATTCGGGGAACAGATCGGCAGCCGGGCCAAGCGTTCGTGTTAGCATCGCCGGGCGGAGTGACGGCCGGGCCGGCCAACCTCGTCTTCCACTGTTACGACAAAAGCTGCCGTCTGGCTCAGTTATGGCAAGGGTCCAATGCCGGCGGATCAGGCGTGAAGCTGTGGCAGAATGAGCCAGAGCGCAGGCTGGCCTTCTTGACACGCGTTGTGCCGATCACAAACCCGGCAAAATGAAGAACAATTTACGGC
>JBAUZG010000334.1:0-14911 GCA_049585195.1 Bryobacteraceae bacterium
ATCATGGCTCGTCGGCCGATGCCACGGAACTCCCTGCGCACTTCAAAATCTTCGAAGGCGTCATCATTCGAGAGTACCTCTGCCATTCTGTCGCGCAATTCCGGAATGTCCCACTCTCCATCGCCGAGTTCTTCGACAGGCCTGCCAACAATTTCCTGGGAAGTTACGTGAAACGTCGAAAAAAACATCCTGTTGGCTGACACAACGTGCAAACCGGCGTCCAAGACGAGCAGCGGATTGCGCACTGTCTGGACGATACTCTCCAAATAGTCCTTAGCTTTTTGGGCTTGCAATTCCGCTTCCTTGAGCTCCGTCACATCGACGAACGTGAGCACGACACCGCTGACCACGTCTTGAACGGTGCGATACGGCAAAATACGCATCAAGTAACTTCGTCCTTGAACCCCGGTGAGCTGGCGTTCTTTGACCGCAAGAGTCCGCAAAACCTCCCCGATGTCGTCTCTGAGACTGTTCCCGGAAAACTGCGCTGCCAGATCGGTGATCGGCCTGCCGACGTCGCTCGGAATGATACGGAATATACTTTCACTTGCCGGCGTGAAGTTTTTGATCCGGAGCTCATTGTCTAAAAAAATAGTCGCAATCTGGGTGGCATCGAGCAAATTTTGCAGGTCGCTGTTAGCGTGATCAAGCTCGATCACCTTGCGACTCAGTTCGGCATTGACGGTTTCCAGCTCTTCATTGAACGATTGCAGCTCTTCCTTTGAGGTTTCGAGCTCCTCATTCGTCGATTGATACTCTTCGTTGGCGGATCGGAGCTCTTCATTGGAGGTTTCGAGCTCCTCACCAGTAGCTTGCAAATGTTCCTGTGCGGTGCGGAGTTCGGTCTCGAGATATCGGATCGTCTCTTCAGTACCATCATCGGCGGAAACTCCGCCCGGATTTGCGACGCTTTGGAACGGTAGTTCCTCGATCGCTACGATGAAAAGATCCGATTCCGGATTCCCAGCGAGGGGTTCGACTATAAGGTCCACCTGGACAATGCCCCCATTAATTCGCACGTCTAGCCGCTTCTGGACGGCTCTCTTGCGCGAAGTTACCGCGCGATGGAGGGTGGTGCGAACTGGCGAGCGCAGGCCTTCGCGGGCTATGTTCAAGATGTTGTTGTCAGGCGCTCCGGGAGGCTGCTCCAAGTAGCGGCCCATACTGCCAGAGAAATAGATCGCTTCGCCGCTATCCCGCACGACAACGCATGGCGGGCCATAGTGCTGCAAGAGGATACGGTCAATCTGTTTAGGGACCGCCTGCGCGCCGGCGATGATTTCGCCGGAATGGTGAGGACGTTTGACTTCGGCGAGGGGGAACTCAACGGCGGGATGGGGAAAGGCTTCCTTCTTTTGAAAAATGCGATGCGTCTTGTCGACGCTTCGGAATAGTTCCCCGTGGGAATTCACATTCTCAGCAGGTCCCAAGAACAGGTACCCGCCGGGCCGAAGAGCGTAGTGAAAGATGGGAACGACCTTTCCCTGAAGGTCCAGTCCGAGATAGATCATTACGTTGCGGCAAGTGATGAGATCGAGCCGCGAAAAAGGAGGATCCTTTATGAAGCTGTGGCTTGAAAAGATGCACATCTCGCGGAGCTCGCGGTTAATTTGATAGGCATCACCCTCCTTGATGAAGTAGCGGGCCAAACGCTCGGGACTCATCTGCTCAGCAATGCTTTCGGGATAACGACCTTTACGAGCCATTTCAAGACCGCGTTCGTCAATATCGGTTGCGAAGATCTTGATCTTGGGAGCCGGCCCAGACAGATGCGACGCATACTCATGCAGTAAGATGGCCACGGAGTACGCCTCTTCTCCAGAAGCGCATCCGACCACACACGCTCGAACTTGCGCGTCAGCCCCTTTTCCTTCAAAGAGCTTAGGAATCACATTTTCACGAAGTGCCTCGAACGCCTCAGGATCGCGGAAAAATTGCGTTACCCCGATTAACAGATCCTTGAAAAGTTGATCAATCTCTTTCGGCGTCCGTTCTAGAAGTTGCACGTACGCTTCGACGCTCTCGACTTGCGCAACTTTCATGCGGCGCTGGATACGCCTGGCGATCGTGTTTTCCTTGTACTGTCCGAAATCGTGGCCAAGCTGCCGCCGCAAGAGATTATGAATCTTAGTAAGGTGCGGGGCGAGTTCTCTTCGAAAATTCCTTGGCTTGCCGTTCAGTGAATTCAGATAATTTGCATATTCGACCAGTCGGGCAGGCATTTCTTCGACGGGCACAACATGATCTACCAGACCAGTTGCGATGGCGCTGCGGAGAATGGCGTCGTACTGCGCAGACTCCGTTGTCTGCGCGATGGCCAAACCTCCATGCTCCTTGATAGCGCGAAGTCCCAACGTACCGTCGGTTCCGGTACCCGAGAGGATGATACAAACCGCCTGTTCGCCACGGTCCTCCGCCAGAGAACGAAAGAGGGTGTCGATCGGCGTGCGATGACCTCGCGGCTCAAGAGGTCTTGACAGTCTTAGCATGCCGCCCTCGATTTCTAACGTTGCATTCGGCGGGATGACATAGACGCGGTTGGGGAGCACATTGGTGTTGTCAACGGCCTGCTCGACAGGCATCTCTGTATGCCTTGAAATGATTTGTGGCAGGGCGCTTTCGAAGTCAGGAGCCATATGCAGGACGACCACGAATGCGATGCCGGCGTCGACTGGCATATGGGTGAAGAATCTTTCAAATGCTTTGATGCCTCCTGCAGAAGCTCCTAAGGCGGCAATCAGACAGTCGTCCATAGTTCCTCCATACTGCGAGGAACGGTGGGGCCTATCAGACTGGCCATTTGTGGCGCTTGCTCAAGTCGTCGCCCACCACCGGTTCTCGAAGGATCCTACTTGTATCTATACACCCGTAGGCCTGGACTGAGTACCGGTGGCGTACAGTTCATCACTGGTTCCAGATTTCCCAACTGCCGTTCCGCCGGGCGAAGTTGTCCGCGGGGCGTTCCTAATATTTCTGAGCGGCGATCGGGTTCGACCGCCAAAAAAAGAGACCGCCGGCGATGACGGTCCCCCCATTGAAGTGCTACTTACTTCTTGGATGTGTAGGGTCTTTCCGATCGATGCTTAGTAGTCGTAGTCTTGATCCGGAACGGCTACGAACCCGTCTGTGTTTCCTTTCGAGTCCACGTAGAATCCAACTAATAGACCGAGTTCGTTAACTCCGTTGATCGTCGTCGTGCCGACTCCATTCGGATCGTCTATCGATTGAAAATGGCCCTTGCGATAGCTAAAGCCGTGCATCTTTTGTGCAGCGTCATTATAAAATCCAACCACCTCGCCTCGATCGTTTACGCCAAGCGCATTTGTGAGGGTAGAATCCGGGAAATCGAGTTTCGTGAATACTCCGTCAGCTATTAAAAAGCCGTGACTCGCATTTTTAGTATCCGTATACAATCCCGAAATCCAACCTCGGTCGTTAATACCGGTCGCCTGGGCGGTTGTCGCTCCCGGAATGGTGAGCACTAAGAAGACGCCGCCATTATAGTCGTAGATATAGCCGTGACTGTTACCGGCTGCATCGTTGTAGAACCCGGCGGCCTGGTCCAGAGTATTGAGCCCCAGGAGTTGGTTGAAGGTTGTGCCGGGACCGTCGACTTGTTTGAAGTTGCCCTTGATATCTAAAAATCCATGGTTGATGCCCGCGCTGTCGATGTAGAATCCATCGGTGTAACCGGCATTGTTTATTCCGATTACCTGCGTTTGCGCCGAGCTAGGGAAGTTTTCTAAAGCGAAGTGATTTGGCAAAGTTAAAACGAAGCCTTTGTTGGGGTGACCGGTGGCCCCACTGCCGTGATAACCGGCGATTACGTTGCTTTTATTGATGCCAAGCAACTGGGTGAAAGTGTCACCCGCGAAGTTGGCTGTTACGAATGTGTAACTCTTGTCGTTTACGCTATCAGCGTCACTCGTGTCGGTTTTGGACCACACGGGAGCGCAGAGCAGCATTGTTACAGTTGCGCTAGCAAAGAAAGCTTTCATTGGTTTCTCCATGGGCAGAGTTCGTAAGTTGCCCTCACTGATCCATAGCGACAGTTCCGCTCGAAAACTGTCAGCCTTTCTCTGATGCGTAAGCGCCGCCATCACACGCGCCGATTCGGTTATCCATCCATGCCATACTCGGGGTTAAATCCTAAACAATGAGCAAGCGCATCATCGTAGCGATTGATGGGCCGGCCGGCGCGGGCAAGAGTACCATCGCGCGCCGGGTAGCAGACAGGCTGGGGTTCGTCTACATCAACACAGGAGCAATGTATCGTGCTGTCGCGTTGTGGGCGTTGCGCAATGGAACCGACCTGAACGACATGCACCGGCTCGAGATGCTGGCAAAAGAAGCAAAAATCGAGTTTCGCATCGGAGACGGCCGAATTCTTTTAAATGGGGAAGACGTTACGGGAGCGATTTATTCGCCGGAGGTCTCGGCGGCGGCATCGAAGGTGTCCGCGGTGCCAGGCGTGCGACGCGCGTTGATTCCGGTTCAGCGCGGGATTGCCGAAACAACGAGTGTAGTGATGGAGGGCCGGGACATCGGATCGGTTATCTTCCCCGAAGCGCAGATCAAGATCTTTCTCGACGCGAAACCGGAGGAGCGGGCGCGTCGCCGCGCCCTTGAACTACAGGAGCGAGGCGAACAGGTAGGCGTCGCAACCGTAGAAGCGGCATTGCGCGACCGTGACAGGCGCGACCGGGACCGCAGGGAAGCGCCGCTGGTGCAAGCGCCCGATGCTGTCTTGCTGGATACAACCGCGCTCTCACCGGAACAGGTTGAGGAAGAGATTCTGCACTTGGTGCGTAGCCGCACCGCCAACGGAAAGGAGGTTCATCGTTGAAGGACTTACTCGTCATGAAATTCGGCGGCACGAGCATGGGCAGCGCCGAACGTATGCGTACCGCCGCGGCGCTCATTCGAAAGGAAACGAGAGTGCGTCCGGTGTGCATCGTCGTTTCCGCTATGTCGAAGATTACCGACCTGCTACTCGATACGCTGCGGCATGCAGAACTGGGTGACCGGGAGAACGTGAAGCGGAACCTTGGCGCGCTTGTCGAGCGGCACACGCAAGCGTGCGGAGAACTGTTTGGTGAATCTGCCGCGGCTCAGTCGCGCGAGGGAGCGCTAGATGCCGTTAAGTCGCTCGCTGCGGAATTTGAGCGCATCGCTGGGGGCATCCTGATGCTCGGCACGCGGCCGCCGCGATCGGTCGACGAAGCAGTGGCGATCGGCGAGAGGCTCTCGTCGGCGATGCTTGCACGGTATCTCGACGCGGTGGGTATTCCTGCCGTCTCGATCAATGCAGCCGAGCTAGTGGTCACGGACGCGGTTTTTGGAAACGCCTCACCGCAAATGGAGGCGACACGAGCTAAATGCCGCGCTCGTTTGCGGACGCTCGTTGAAGATAGAATCGTGCCAGTGGTGACCGGCTTCAACGGGGCCACGGCCGATGGCGAGCCGACGACGCTGGGCCGTGGAGGATCCGACTTTTCAGCCTCCATTTTGGCTGCCGCAATGGACGCGACGGAGGTGTGGATATGGACCGATGTGGATGGCATTATGAGCGCCGATCCACGGCTCGTGTCGGACGCCGCGGTTTTGGACGAGGTGACGTATGCCGAAGCGGCCGAATTGGCTTACAACGGAGCCAAGGTGCTTCATCCCAGAACTCTCGCGCCTCTGCTCGAAAAGAAGATTCCGGTTTGGAGTAAAAACAGCTTTGCTCCCGAAAAGCCTGGCACAAAAATCGTCGACCGGCTGAGCGGGCCCAAAGGCGTCCGCGCCGTGACTTCGATGTCGAATGTCGCGTTGATTTCGATGGAACCTGCAAATTCGCTCATCAGCGGTACGCGCATCATGGCTCGGGCTCTAGACGCTCTCGCACTGGCAAACGTCGAGGTTCTTATCTTTACGAGTTCGAGCTACCGCCAAAGCTTCAGCGTGCTGGTGCGCAAAAGCGAGCTTCCCCTCGCGCTCGATGCGCTCGAAAACAACCTGACGCTCGAGCTAAACCACGGCTATCTGAAACCGATCGAAGTGGACGAAAACGTGGGGTTGATCGCCGTGGTTGGCGAGGGGATGCGCGGCACGCCTGGGCTGGCCGGCCGGATCTTCACCGCGATTTCGCACGGAAATATCAATATCATCGCCATCGCGCAGGGATCGAGTGAATTAACGATCGGAATTGTGGTCCGGCGCGACGGACTCGACCGCGCCGTCCAGGCCGTTCACGAGGAGTGCCGGCTGGGACGAAAGTTGGATGAGCACGCTTTGTTTCGATAGGCATTCTGACGCCATTGGTACTCAAGTACTATGGTAGATACAAACGTCAGGGAAGTACATTTTGTTCCGCTTGGCCCGAAACAACGCGGCGTGCTTTTGGTCTAAAGCCCGCTCTGATTTGGCTCACACGAAGCGCGATATAGGGCCACTATGTAGCGAAGCCGCCGCAATGAGCAAAATGCAAGAGAAATGAGTAGCGGGACAGCAATCGAAGGCGTATACAATCTCCCGCTAGTCGCGTTGTCAGTCGCGATTGCTATCAGCGCGTCCTACGCAGCGCTCCGATTGGGATCCCGAACCAGTGCAGCTCGCGGTTTGGCACGTATTGCATGGGTCGCGGGGGGCGGGTGCGCCATGGGCTTTGGAATCTGGTCCATGCACTACGTCGGAATGCTAGCGTTCACGCTTCCCATTCCGGTCCGCTATGACCTGCCTACCGTCATCTGGTCGCTTGTGGCCGCAATCCTTGCATCAGGCATCGCGTTGTACGTGGTCAGCCGCGAAATTGTTACTCGCCGGGATGCCGTCTTGGGCAGCTTGTTTATGGGAGCGGGGATCGTGACCATGCACTACACCGGCATGGCGGCGATGCGGCTTAGCGCGGCGTGCCACTTCGAGCCACTGCTTCTGGTCGCTTCAGGCGCAATTGCCGTCCTGTGTTCTCTGGCGGCTCTGTGGCTTACTTTCCGGCTTCGCAGTGCAGCAACGGGCGCCAGCATATGGAAGATTCTCAGCGCTGTGGCCATGGGCATCGCCATTGCCGCCATGCACTACACGGGCATGGCAGCTGCCCGATTTGAAGCTTCTTCCGCTCCGGTGGATTACTCGAACGCCGTGAGTGTTTCCTCGTTGGGGATGGCCGGTATTGTCATCGTTACATTCCTGGTACTGGGCGTGGCTATATTTACGTCGATTATCGATCAACGACTCGCCGCTCACCGTGCGCTCGCCGAAGAGTTATATCGATCGCGGCGAATGCTGCGATCAATTCTCGACAATATCCCGCAGCGCGTGTTTTGGAAGGATGGGAACGGCCGATATTTGGGCTGCAACCGAGCGTTCGCGCAGGACGCCGGACTGCAAAGCCCGGAAGAAATTGATGGAAAGAGCGACAATGATCTCGCCTGGAGAGAGCACATCGCTTCCTATTCGGACGACTTTCAACTCGCCGTAAGAAAGGGAGAACCGATTATCAATTCCGAGTACCAAATCGGAAATGGTGCAGGCCACGAACGCTGGCTGCAGGCGAGCAGCATTCCACTCTATGATTCAAACGGCGTCATTTTTGGAATCCTGGGCGCATACGAGGACATTACCGGCCGCAAGAGATCGGAAGATGCCATTAAACGCTCGAATGCCGCTTTGTCGGACTTCGCGCATGTTGTGTCTCACGACCTCCAGTCGCCTCTTAGGGTCGCGAAGAACTACATTCAGCTTCTTGCAAAGAAATATGGTACGCGGCTTGATCAATCCGGGCATGAATTCCTGGGTTTGATAGAAGACAACATTGTCCACATGGATGAGCTGATCGCGTCGCTTTTGAGATATGCGACGGCGACTGAGCCGGACCCGGAGGGCGAAACAGAAATCTCCTTGGATGACGCGGTTGACCGGGCGTTGTTGAACCTTCAACTGCTTATAAAGGAAACTCACGCCGAAATTACATCCGGGCCGCTTCCGACAGTAACCGGTCATCCGGCTCAGCTTGTTCAAGTTCTGCAGAATCTGATATCGAATGCTGTTAAGTATCGAAGCCCGGACAGCGCACCTCGTATCCATCTGAGCGCCATCGAAAAGCCGCAGGAATGGATTGTCTCGGTGAAAGATAACGGTATCGGGGTCGCTCCCGAATATCAGGCGCAAATCTTCACACCTTTGAAGCGATTACACGGACGCGAAATTCCCGGATTTGGCATTGGACTTGCCACTTGCCGGAAGGTGGTTGAACATCACGGCGGACGAATGTGGATCGAATCGACTCCTGGGGCCGGATCGACATTTTATTTCACGCTTCGTAAGACTCGGACGTTGGCTCCACATGAAGTGGCTTAAGTTGCGCGGCTCAAACGCGTATTAAAAGGCGATATCTCCCTGAAGGCCCCACTGCTGGCTGTAAACCCCAGCCGGATTCGAGCTCGGAATGATCCACCAAAGGCCGTTCGATGGACGCCATATAGCGAAATCGGTGTGCTTATCTCCATCGAAGTCTTGGGCGAGTGGCGTGTCGCCCGTAAGACCCCATGGTTGCACGATTGGCGTTGATAGATTGCTGCTTGGCATGACCCACCACGTTCCCGTGGTCGGCCTCCAGACCGCGAAATCGCTCTTTCCGTCGCCATCGAAATCACCAACCAGCGGGACATCGCCGCTCATGCCCCATTGCTGAACTACCGGAGAACCGGGATTGCTGCTTAGCATGATCCACCAAGTCCCTGTGGAGGGTCGCCAGATCGCGAAATCGGTTTTTCCGTCGCCATCGAAATCGCCGGCGAGCGGGACATCGCCAGTCATACCCCATTGCTGAACTACCGGCGAAGCAGGACTGCTGCTGAGAATGATCCACCAGGTTCCTGTAGACGGTCGCCAGATCGCGAAATCGGTTTTTCCATCGCCGTCGAAATCGCCCGCCAGCGGGACATCGCCGGCCATGCCCCATTGCTGAACTATCGGAGAACCAGGATTGCTGCTGGGGATGATCCACCAAGTTCCTGTAGAGGGTCTCCAGACTGCGTAGTCGGTCTTTCCGTCGCCATCGTAGTCGCCGGGAACCGGGACATCGCCCGTCAAGCCCCATTGCTGAGAAATCGGAGAAGCAGGGTTACTGCTGGGGATGATGTACCAGATACCAGTGGAGGGCCGCCAGACAACGTAGTCCGATTTTCCGTCGCCATCGAAATCGACGATTGGCTGTGGAGATTTCGTTTGCAGAGTGGCCGCCGCCAGCGTAACGTTTGCATTGGTCGGATCGGGGGTGCTCGCCTCAATCAGCGAGAACGTGAGAGTCTGTCCGGAGGAGGCAGCGCGATAGGTAATCGTATACGCCACTGAAAGGGAAGCTGTCCCGTTTGTTACTGAAGTATCAACGACCGGCGGGGCACTAAAGTCGCTGAGGGTAGCGGTTACTGAAGCTTGCGCCTCGAAGACTCCCGCATAGACAGTCAGTGTGCGCGGAGTTGTATCAGCGGGTACGGTAATGCTGAAGCCATTATTCTGGCCCATCACAAAGACGCCGGTGTTGGTCTGGGCAACCTGCGGAGTTGGCGTGCCGTCGCTCCATGAAAATCCGAAAGAATTGTCGGAGTACGCTTGAACGGGCGCTGTCCCGATGACGGTGTAGTTACTGATGGAAGCGGTAACACCAGCTTTGCGATCCAGCGTACCGACTCCATTCAGTCCCCAATGGATCCAATCGGTTTTTCCTAGTTGGGTGAGATCCTGAATCGTGGTGGGCTCGTTGACGCTGTGGCTGAGAGAACCTACTGAGGCGTTGACAAAGAACTCGACGGTAACGCTATGAGCGAGCAAGCCAGCCGTCCCCGTCACCGTTAGCGCGGATCCTCCAAGCGGAGTTGACGCAGAGGTGGTGATGGTAAGCGTGGATGTCCCCGTACCGGTCACAGCGTCTGGAGAAAAAGTAGCTGACGCTCCGGCGGGAAGCCCGGTGACCGTCAAAGCAACTGGCGTGGCGAATCCGTTAAGCGAAGCCACCTGAATTGTGAACTGGGCCGTTCCGCCTGGCAGGACCCCGTTTCCAGCTTCCGAACTGGTTATGGTGAAGTCCGGAGACGTACTCAGCAAGCCATATACACAGAGCTGATTCGAGAAAGTTGAAACATAAACCTTTCCGTTGGCAACCGTAGGCGGAGCAAATTTTCCAAAGAGTCCGAAGTCGTCCCGAGTCGGGTTTTGCAGGCTGTTCCAGAGTTCATGAGTCAGATCGGTGGCGTCGAAAGCGCGGAGGATACCGGGAACATCGGCTTGCTCGGCGTCGCTGTTTACCGGAATCTCGGCCCAGAGAACTCCCGTTCCTGGCGCGCTGCCGTTTGCGGATAGAGACAGCATGGCGCCGGGCATTCCCGGAGGCGCTGCGAACGTGCTCTGCATAAGCGGAACGACATCGAACGTCGAGCCGTTGAAGTGAAAGGCTCTGAGCGTCGATATCTCTCCCCAGACATAGATCAGCGGCCCTTGCGAGGGGCTCTGCCAGTATACGGGCGCGCCATGGATGTGGCCGACAGTGGCTTGAAAAGCCTGCGTGGTTGAGTTGTCAGTCTGAAGGTGACCGAGGGAGGAAGTCGATGCGGCATACAGAATACCTTCCTTGCCTCCTCCGACCACCAGATTTGTGCCGGGAATCAGCAGCGGTCCTGAGGCGCCAAGGTCGAGGTCCTGAGTGTTCTCGTTCTGCCAGTCGGCCGGAGTAAAGTAATCGGTTGGAGTTAGTCCGGTGGGGCTGAACTTGATGAAGCTGCTTCCAAAATTGTTGACTCCGTCCCAGTCGCCGTTTCCCGACATGAAGTAAAGTGAGCCGGTAGCGTCAATTGCCGGCCCGTTGCCCGCCTGCCAGATGCCTCCGCGACCGCCGTTAGGAGTATCGTTAAATACCGCGACCTGTTGCAGGGTGGAAGCGTTATAACCCATCACCCATCCGTGAAAGGGATCGCGATCGTCGAGGCTTGCCCAAGCGATATAGACCACGCCATTCGAGAGCGCGAGCGCCGGGCGCTGGTTCTCGAGGAGCGAGTTGAACGTGACTGTGCCGTTCACTGCGTCATAGCCGCTGCCGGGGACGCTCGCCGTTATCACCACGGGACTATTAGCCCGTTCGGCGCCGCTGGTTATATCGAGGGCGTGAAGGCGCTGAAAATACTGACCATTTTCTTTAGTCCGCGCCACGAAATACATGGTGCCCGAGGATTGATCGATCACCGGAGTGCCAAGGATGCCGACAGTGCCATGAATGTTGTAGTAGCCCTCGAATTCAACGTCCGCGACGGGAATTGCCGTAATGCCCGCTGCCGGATTCGTGAAGTTCACCGACCACAGCGGCGCCGCGTTTGCCCCGGTGTTGCTGTCGGCATCGAAGGCATATACGCTGTCGTTCATGGTGGCCACGTAAACGGTGTTGTGAACTCCTTTGCCCGCAATGTTCACGCCCGGAATGTAGAGCGGCTGCGTGTAAATTTCCCCATCGACGGGCTGGCTGAATACTTTTCCAAATTGAGTGGCATTGACATTCGAAGTGTTCAACGTCACCTCGTTCAGATTCGCTCCAGTACGGGCATTGTCATTGTGACTGGTCCAGATGCTGACTTGAGCAAAGGCGGCGGCGTGGCCTAAGAACAGTGCCGAGGCGAATATGCTGCAAAGACGGGGATGGAGATTGCTCATGGCAAAGGCTTGTTCTTCATTCCGGTGAACAACCGGTGAAGAAAAAGTGTAGCCGTTTTCGTGGCCAGACGGAAGCTAAGCGATAGATAAGAAGTACTATCTAGGTCACAAACAGGGGCAGCTTTTGACACCCCTTGTGACACACGGTTATACTACATATTTAGGGTTTAAGTGGATCGTCAGTAGTGCGCCTGTGCGCTGGTTCCAGAAAGCCCCACGACGGGGTCTCGTTTCCGCTTCCCCATAGTGAGCGCAAGCGGGCGCAGTGCAGCCCCCTTTTTGCGCGATTCAAATAATGCTCTGAACGAAAAGGACTCAGGATGCCGAAACGTACTTTTCAGCCGAATAACCGTCACCGGGCGAAGACGCATGGGTTTCGAGTTCGTATGAAGACTGCGGACGGGCGGGCTGTTTTGTCCCGCCGCCGCGCGAAAGGGCGCCACAAGCTGACGGTCAGCGACGAGCGCAATGTGCGCTACGCAAAGTAATTGTTTCTTACGAGCGCGAAGGGCACGGGCCGTGCCAAGATTCAAACCCTGCGGAGTTCCGAATTTCGCGAGACCTATAATTCGGGATTGCGAATGAGCTGCCGCTTCTTTGCCGCATTCTGCCTTCACCGGCAAGAAAAGGGCGAAGAGCCTGCCCGGGTGGGATTCACGGTTCCTCGCGCCCTGGGTCGTGCGGTTGTTCGTAATCGAATCAAAAGGCGTATGCGGGAAGCAGTCCGTTCTGAGTTGGTTCACTTGCCCGCAAGTTGGAACGTGGTTTTTAATCCGCGTCGTACCGTGCTTGATGCGGCTTTTAAAGAGTTGTGTAGCGAGACGGCGCGGGTGTTTGATCGATGCAACGAACGCTGATAGCGCTGCTTCGCGGGTACAAGCGCTTCCTTTCGCCACTGTTGCCTTCGGCTTGCCGGTTTTATCCCACATGCGCCGAATACACGATGGATGCCATCGAAAAATATGGATGCGTCAAGGGTGTTTGGCTAGGCATCAGGCGGATTGGGCGCTGCCATCCGTTTCATGCGGGCGGCTACGATCCCGTACGCTGAAGATAGAAGCGCAAAGGGCGAACGGCGCCCGTTTTGCGCGGGTGAAGATAGAGAGCAAAGAGTTTTAACGAATGGCTGATTCCCCCGCAAACATGAATCCGAACGCTCCCGACAAGGGTATGGAGAAACGGCTGCTGTTGGCGTTCGCGCTGATGATGATTGTGCTGTTAGGCGCGCAATACTTCTTCAAACCCGCGCCCGCGCCAAAACCGGTTACGCCGATTGCACCAAGCAAGGCGGCGGAGGTAGTAAAGAGTCCGCCTGCCGCGGCGGTCCCGCATGTAGAAACGGCGCCGGCGGCACAAACGGCGGAAGGCGGCGCGCCCGTTCAAGCCGCGGCGGAGTCGACCCAGGTTATCGACACGGCTGTTTATCACATCGTTTTCACGAATAAGGGCGGGGTTGTGAAGAGCTGGCTGCTAAAGCGCTTTCACGATATCTCCGGTAAGAAACAGCTCGATCTGGTGAACGATTTTTCGAGCGGATTGCCGCTCCCGTTCTCGATCGATACCCAGGGCCGGCAGCTTCCGTTCGATCCGAACCAAGTTCTGTATTCGGTGAAGCGCGAATCGGACGGATTGGGTTTGACGTTCGAGTACTCCGATGGCAAAGTAAGCATTCGTAAGTCGTTCGCTTTTAAGAAAGACAGCTATCTTTCGGAGATACGTTCGGAGGTCTTCGAAGACGGAGCACCGGTTCCGAGCGTGCTGATGTGGCGCGGAGGATTTGGCGATCAGGAGGTTCGAAGCGCGTCCGCTCAGCAGCACACAGTCCATTACGATGCGGCGGATGGCAAGCTCATCACGAAGAGTGTGAAGGATGCAAAGAATGGTCCGTTTTCGGACACGGGCGATTTCACGTTCGGAGGCGTAGAAGACAACTTCTTTGCAGCCGTGGCGCTTCCGTCAGGCTCGTCGCTCGAGGTTCGGACGTATTCCGACAACCTCAAGCCGCCAAAAGCCGAAAAGCCGGAACCCTACGCCGGCGTTGGCTTTGGGACTGGGGCGCAAAATAATCTGACGCTGTTTGTCGGTCCGAAAGATACCGATCTGCTGAGGCAGATCAACCCGAAGCTCGAGAAGTTGGTGGATTGGGGCTTCTTTGGCGTGATCGCGAAACCTCTTTTTCTATCGTTGAACTGGGTTAACGATCATTGGACCTTCAATTATGGCTGGGCCATCATCGTCGTAACCATCATCATTAATCTGGTTCTGTTTCCGCTCAAGATTTCACAGTTGAAGTCGGCCAAGAAGATGCAGCATCTGCAGCCGCGTATCAAGGCGATCAACGATAAATACAAGAACATCGGGCTGAGCGATCCACGTAAAGCGCAGCAGAACCAGGAAGTGATGGCGTTGTATAAGGAGGCGGGAGTCAATCCGCTTGGCGGCTGTTTGCCGCTACTGATTCAATTGCCATTTCTGTATGCCTTCTATCGCGTGCTGGCCATTGCGATCGAAATGCGCGGCGCGCACTGGCTTTGGGTGGCGGATCTCTCTCAACCCGAAACGCTTGCCATCCATATACTGCCCATCGTGCTGATCGCTTCGCAGTTTCTTGCGCAGCGACTGACGCCCGCCACAGGCATGGACCCGAATCAACAGAAATTGATGATGTTCATGCCATTGATGTACGGCTTCATGTTCTACTACGCTTCATCGGGACTTGTACTATATTGGTTAACTTCGAACCTGGCGATGATCGGGCAACAGCTTCTTATTAATCGCATGATGCCGCACCCGGCGCCCGTTCCGCCCCCGGCCGCCAAGGGGCCTGCGGCGAAAGCGCCCGTGAAGAAGACTGTGAAGAAATAGACTGATGAAATACACCGTCGACTCTCTCAAGCCACGGCTTTCCGAATTTCTCAACGCGCTACTTACTCATTCCGGTTTTAAGTTGAGTTATGAATTGATGCCGGGACAGAGCCCTCATCCGGAAGTGGAAAATCCAGAGGTGACGGTCCGTTTCAAAGGTGTAGATACAGATCTGTTGCTCGAGAATCGAGCCGAATTGCTGCTTGCGATCGAGCATCTATCGATGGAGGCTCTGCATATTCCTCCGGAGGATCATTCGTTAATTTCATTCGATGCGAACGATTACCGACTGCTGCGCATCGAGGAACTGCGGATGAGCGCTCTTGCGGCGGCCGAAAAGGTGAAGCGGACACGCGTTCCCTTTCAC
>JBAUZG010000335.1:0-8861 GCA_049585195.1 Bryobacteraceae bacterium
GCAAGAGCCGGCGCTGATTCTCCTTAGCATTCAGGATGTGACCGCCCTAAAGCAAACGGAGGACATGCTGCGCAGCGCGAATGCGGATTTGAAGTACTTCTCCTATGCTGCGTCACACGATTTGCGAGAGCCCTTGCGCATGGTGATGAGCTACACCCAACTGCTGCAAAAGAAATATAAAGACAAGTTGGGGCCCGAGGCGGACCAGTACACTTCCTACGCTGTCGAAAGCGCGGCTCGCATCGACTCGTTACTCCGAGGTCTGAACGCATACTGGGCAGTGACCGAACAGCGCCTCGAGGAGCGGGTACCCGTCGACACTAATGCTGTGGTAGACAAAGCCTTGCAGAATCTAGCGGTAAAAATTCAAGAAGCAGGAGCCGTGGTCACCCGAGATTCATTACCGACCATCAAAGCGGCAGAGACCCCCTTAATCTTGGTTTTTCAGAACCTGATCGGCAATGCGATCAAATATAGAAAGCCGGATGTGCCGCCGCAAATCCATATCTCAGCCGCGAGGGAAGGCAATCAATGGACGTTTTCTGTCGCCGACAATGGAATCGGCATCGAACAACAATATTTGAAGAGCGTTTTTGCGCCATTTAAGCGTCTCCACGAAAGAGAATATGCGGGTACCGGAATAGGTTTGGCCATTTGCCAACGAATTCTAGAACGGTATGGCGGTGTAATTTGGGCTACATCCACGTACGGCGAAGGATCGACCTTTCACTTCACTACCCAAGCTTAGAGGTAATATATGCGGGTATTCGAAATTGTACTGATTGAGGATAATCCCGGCGACGTACAGCTCGTGCAAATGGCTCTCGAAGAAGCCGAAATCCCTCATCACTTAACTCGATTCAAGAATGGCCAGGACGCAGTGGAGTCGCTGTGCGCGGCTTCGGCAGCCAACGATGATGCATTTGCCCCGGATGCAATCCTACTCGACCTCAACACACCACGATGTGATGGCTTTGAGGTGCTCAGGCGGTTCAAAGAAACGCAACATCTTAATGGCGTGCCCGTAGCCATCATGACATCGTCTCCAGCAACTTCGGACAAGAACAAAAGCCGTCTGCTCGGTGCGGAATGCTACATCGAAAAACCTGCCTCGCTCGACGAGTTCCTATCCGAGGTAGGGACAGCGGTCAAGACGTTGGTGTGGAAAGAACCCGCTGCTGAGCTGCCGCTTTCTCCTTCACAATCCGCTTAGCAGGTCGCTGGTCTTCAGTGGCGGCTGGCATTCGGAGATGGCCCACCTGCAGGCGACAGCTTAAGACAAGCTGTATGCGGTCGCCGCTGGAGGGAAAGCAGGTAGCCCCTTGCTACAATGTCGGCTTCGCTCCTTTGACCCACACCCAGACATGGACCATCTCAAGCAGTTGATCCGGGAGGTGCCCGATTTCCCGAAGCCAGGCATCAAATTCTTCGATATCACAACCCTTCTGCGAGATAAACAAGGATTTCGCGAGACGATTGACGCCTTGAAAGGTCAATACGCCGGTCAGGCAATTGATGTGGTCGCCGGAATCGAAGCCCGCGGCTATTTCTTTGCCCCTGCTGTCGCATTAGCCCTCAATACCGGTTTCATACCCATCAGAAAACCAGGAAAGTTACCATGGCATAAACGAGGCGTAGATTATGCGCTCGAATATGGAATGGATCGGCTCGAAGTGCACGCTGATGCCGTCGAGCCGGGGCAAAAGGTGCTGATAATTGACGACGTTCTTGCCACCGGAGGAACGGCTTGCGCGGTGGCTCGGCTCATTGAGGAGATTGGGGGCAAGGTGGTCGGATTCGGATTTGTAATCGAACTCACTTTTTTGTCAGGCCGGAACAAACTGAATGGTTATGAGCTGTTCTCGGTGCTAAAGTACTGAAGCCGTGGCCAGAAAAATCGCTGCCCCAGGCCCTGGCACCCAGCGGATGGGAAAAAAAAGAGAAACATCGGCCGTCGCCGTAAAGCCGGATCGCAATCGGACTGTCGTGGTCCCTGCGTTCGCCAAGCTGAATCTCGATTTGCGTATTCTGCACCGCCGGCAGGATGGATTCCACGAGATTCGGACCATCTTTCAGACGATCAGTCTGCATGACACGCTTACGATTGAGTTTAAAAGGTCAAGACAAACCCGACTGGAACTGGACAGCTCGGAGGAAATTGAGGAGAACATCGTACTCAAAGCGGCCCGCGCCGTGCTCGAGTATATGGATGTCACGGCCCAGGTCCGCTTCTCGCTTGACAAGAAGATTCCCATGGGCGCAGGCTTGGGGGGCGGGTCGAGCAATGCGGCCGCAGTCCTTCTGGCACTTCCGTCCTTAGCCGGCCAGGGACTGAGCGCGAACGTGCTGCAAAGGCTCGCATCATGGCTGGGTAGCGACGTGCCTTTCTTTTTGTATGGCGGTACAGCGTTGGGATTGGGGCGGGGAATTGAGCTATATCCGCTGCCCGATATCGAGTCGCAGGCGGGCGTCGTAGCGCCGGGTAACGTGCACATATCCACCGCGGAAGCGTACGGGGACTTGCAGAGGCCTGTTCTCGAGAGCGGAGATGAATCGAGCATTACGGATTCATTGACATCGAGTGAAGGCTTTCCTATTCTGGGAGAGTTTCAGGCTGTCGCCTGGGCTCTTGATCGCAGGCCCCTTGGAGAGATCCCGTTTCAAAACGACTTTGAATCGGTGGTATTGGCAAAGCATCCCGAGCTTGCGGAAATAGCACGTAAGTTACGTAGAAATGGCGCAAATTCGGTGAGAATGACAGGGAGCGGTTCGGCCTTCTTTGGATTGGCGGCCACTGTCGCAAAGGCCCGGAAGATTGCACAGGCAATTCCGGGTGCGATTCCTATTAAGTTTGTTACGCGGCGGGAGTATCGAAAGCGCTGGGCAGAGGCTCTGGGACCACAGCCGCGGCTTTGATCGAACTCTGCGGAAGTTAGGCAGGACGCAAGCAGCGGAAGGGCAAAGGAGCGCAACGATGTCGGCGCCGCGTTTGGCAAGAGCAATGTACAACCATTTCAAGGTCGTTACGGGCACCGCGAACGCCGCTCTCACGCAGGAAATTTGCGACAGCCTCGGCTGTCCGCTCGGATCGGTGATGATCCGCACTTTCGCCGATGGCGAGACGCACCTCCAAATCCAGGAAAACGTTCGGGGCGCGGACGTTTTTGTGGTCCAGCCCACATGTACGCCGGTCGATCACAATCTGATGGAACTGCTGCTGATGATAGATGCGTTGAAGCGGGCGAGTGCAGAGCGCATCACGGCAGTGCTACCCTATTATGGGTATGCGCGGCAGGACCGTAAGGACAAGCCGCGTATGCCGATCTCCGCGAAACTGGTCGCTAGTCTGATCGAACGGGCGGGCGCCAGCCGGGTCCTGGCACTCGACCTTCATGCCGCGCAGATTCAAGGCTTCTTTGATATTCCGGTCGACCATCTGTTCTCGGCGAAGGTGATGGTTGAATACTTCGAATCGAAGCGGAAAGGTGGCTGGATTATTGTATCGCCGGATGCTGGGGGTGTTGAGCGCGCCCGGTCGTTCGCGAAACACTTGAATGCGCCGCTGGCAATTATTGACAAGCGGCGTAAGGACGTGAACGTTGCCGAGGTGATGAACATCATCGGTGAGGTTAAAGGAAAGCATTGTTTGATAGTGGACGACCTGGTAGACACGGCGGGAACGCTAGTCAGTGCTGTCGAGGCATTGCTGGACCAGGGCGCGACAGGAGTTACGGCGTGCGCCACGCACGCTGTGTTATCTGGGCCGGCTGTGGAGCGAATCTGTGGTTCGGCCCTCAAGGAGTTAGTCGTAACCAACTCGATTCCGCTCAAGGAGCACGCGCAAGCGTGCGGCAAGATCCGGGTGCTCTCGGTCGCGCCATTGCTGGCTCGGGCCATTCAATCGATTCACGAAGGCGGATCGGTTAGCACATTGTTTATTTAGAAGCTTAGCGAACAGCGGCTAGCCACGCGATTTCGAGTAGTTTGAGGAAGGAAATGAGAAAGGACATCACTATTGCCGCCGAGCCTCGCGATTCACGCGGGAAAAATGCGGCGCGCCGCCTGCGCGCGACTGGCGTAGTTCCCGCGGTCCTCTACGGCGGCCAGGGCCAACCCGAACCGGTTGCCGTCAGCCCTAAGGAGCTGACCCGGATTCTACACAGCACAACCGGACACAACACGATTTTCAATCTGGATGTCGCCGCCAAAGAGAACGCTCCAGTGATGATTATCGATTGGCAATACGATCCGGTAAAAGACACGCTGCTGCACGTGGACCTGAAGCGGATCGACTTGACCAAGCGGCTGCATGTGAAAGTCCCTGTGGTCACGCATGGCGATCCTAGGGGCGTCAAGCAGCAGGGCGGCCTTTTAGAGGTCGTCACGCGTGAAATAGAAATCGAGTGCCTGCCCGACGACATACCCGAACAGTTCAACATCGACGTGAGTGAATTGCTCATCGGTCAGAACGTGCGGGCTTCCGAAGTACCGCTGGCAGGTTCTATGAAGCTGCTGAGCCCTGGCGATGCCGTCATCGCTCACGTTGTTTCGCTCAAGGCGGAGGCAGTGGAAGCGGCTCCGGCTGAACCGGTTGCCGCCGCCCCGGCCGAGCCGGAGGTCATTAAGAAGGGAAAGAAGGAAACGGAGGGAGCCGAACCCGCAAAGAAAAAGTAGCGGTGCGGGTTTCCTAGCGTTAGACGGATGGCCGAACTGGACGCCATTCGGGAGAGTGCCGGCTCTGGGACTCCCGAGGATGATAAGCCGGGCTTAGGGCGCACGTATTGCGTAGTTGGTTTGGGAAATCCAGGCCTTCGCTACGAGAACACTCCCCATAACATCGGATTCCTTGTTGTTGACAAATTAGCTGAGCGTCATGGCATCCGTATCAGGAGTAATGAAGGAGTGACGCTCACCGGCAAGGGGCTGATGAACAACCGGGACGTGATTCTTGCCAAGCCGCAAACGTTTATGAACCGCAGCGGCGCAAGCGTCAAAGCCCTGATACAGAACCGCAAGCTGACAAATCGTGACTTGATCGTAGTCTACGATGACATCGATTTGCCCTGGACCGGGTTGCGAATTAGGAAAAAGGGTTCGGCCGGCGGTCACAATGGAATGAAATCGGTGATTGCCGAGATGGGAACAGATTGGTTTGCCCGCGTGAGGGTGGGAATTCATCCGGGTCACGAGGTAGACGATACGGCGACCTATGACCTTGCACCCTTCGAGAAGACATTGAAAGAGGAATTGGATGAGACGCTCACGTACGCAGCCGAGGCGGTCGAGTCCATAATTACCGAAGGCGCCATTCAGGCCATGACGAAGTTTAACCGTCGCGCCCGAGGTTCAAAAGACGAGGAAGAATGAGGATTTACGAAGAGCTGTTCATCATAAGACCCGATGCCACGGAAGAAGAAGTGGATCCGGTTATCGAGCAACTAAAGAGTGTGGTGACGCACGCCGGTGGCTCCGTCGACAAGGTCGAAAAGTGGGGAGTCCGAAGGCTTGCCTACCGCGTCCTGAAGTTTACAGAGGGACAATACATTCTTTTGCAGTTCACGGCGAAGGCCGAAACGGTACGGGAAATCGAACGCCGCCTCCGGGTCAGCGATTTGGTGGTCAAGTATCTCACCGTCCGTATCGACGAGAAGCTGAAATGGATCGAGAAGCGGAAAAAGCAGCGTGAAAAGCGGGCTGCGCGAAAGCCTCCAAAGCCGGAAACACCGGCCATATCTTCGCCCCTGCTCCCCACCGAGCCTGTCGCGCCAGTTCCGGGAGCGCCCGTCGAATCGGAGCAGAGATAGCGGCAACGAGGACACGCAAGGAGAAATCTTATGGCAGAAACAAGAGGTGGCCGCCCCATCGCGGCTTCGCAACGTCCAACGGGCGGCGATAAAGCAATCGCTACGGGAAAAAAGCAGTACTTTCGGCGTAAGAAAGTTTGCCGGTTCTGTGTCGAGAAGATTGACGACATTAATTACAAGGACGTCAGGCTGCTGGGCAACTTCATTTCCGAGCGCGGCAAGATTACTCCACGGCGCATCTCGGGAGTTTGTACGCCTCATCAAAAACGGCTCAGCGAAGCGATCAAGCAGGCGCGCAATATCGCGCTGTTGCCGTTCGCTGCAGCCGTCTAGAAGGCTTGGGAGATTCGCAAATGGAAGTAATTCTTCGGGAAGAAGTCGAAAAGCTGGGGCATCGGGGCTCCATTGTCAAAGTGGCTGACGGCTACGCGCGAAACTATCTGCTGCCAAAAAAACTCGCGGTTGTTGCGACCGACGCCAACCGGAAAATCGTCGAGCAGGAGCGCGAGTCCTGGCTCCGCAAGGAAGCGAAGATCAAGACCGATGCCGAGGATCTGGCGAAACTGCTGAATGGCGTCACGTTGACGTTCAAACATCGAGTCGGCGAAAACGATCATCTGTTCGGATCAGTGACCGCGAAAGACATCGCCGATTCGCTCGAAAAGCAGAATTTCCATCTCGACCGCCGCAAAGTTGTTCTCGATGAGCCAATTCGAACGCTGGGTGAGCACAAGGTGACGTTGCGGCTGCACCGGGAAGTCTCGACAGAGATTCCGGTAATCGTCGAGAAAGAAGAATAGGTGGGGCGGGCCATCGTTTTTTGTGGCCTGCCTATTTCGAAACCTACGCAGACGACAAAAGACGATCGTCCGCGCCACCGGCTACTCGCATGCTCCTCGATCCCAACCAACTCGACTCCGTTGTGCCTTCCCGAATTCTGAATGAAGTTATCCAGGGAAGGCTCGACATCGACAGCCGCGTTTTAAACGCACTGCTGAGACAACCGGCTGACACGGTACGAGCGCTGCTCGAAGTTGTGCAAAGCGGCCTGTGGCGCCACAGCGCCGACCTGGAAATCGATCTCGCGCAGCTTTTCCACGCCCTCGAGGCGTCCGAAGGCGTACCCTTCCTGATAGAAGCGGTGCGGCTGCACCCCGAAGAAATCCCCGATGAAGTAATGGAGGCGCTGCACTTCTTCGGATCGAAGGCGGTCGAGCCATTGCTCGCGCTTTACGAAGAACTTGACGAAGAACGTGCTGAAGAGGTCGCCTTTCTTCTCGCCAGCCTTCACTTGCGGGACGATCGGATTTTGAAGTTGCTTCTCGACAGGCTCGAATACAGCGCGGCGGAAGGGGCATTTCTTCTGGGAATCTACGGCGATCCGGCGGCTGAAAAGCATCTTCAGGAGGTCAAGTCTTCTCTCCCGTCCGAAGATAACGATTTGAAGAAGGAATTGGACGAAGCTCTGCGGCTGCTCGCGAGCCAGAGCGAAGCGGTCCATGAGCCCGCTCGTATCGATATCTACTCGCGTTATCCAAAGGAGGCCGATCTCCCCATGGATCTGCTTTCGGAGGACGAACGCCTCGAACTGCTCGACGATCCCCGGCCCGCGATCCGGGCCGAAGCCGCACATTCGTTTTTCAATCAGCGTCCTGATGATAAAGCGGTAACCAGACTTCTCGAGCTTGCCAGGTCGGATTCCGACGAGCAGGTGCGTTCGCGCGCCTGGGAAGCCTTGGTGGATGCTACTGGAAAGGCTGAAGTTTTGGACGCCATGCTTCACCGGCTCCGGGAAAAAGACATGCCAGTTGCCGAGCGGGCCGGCCTCCTCGTAGGGTTGTCGTTCGAAGCCGATCGGAACGAGGTGCGCCTCGCGATGGAAGACCTGTACAATCGCCATCCGGAAATACGAGCCAAGATTCTCGAAGCAATGTGGCGCAGCCTGCATCCGGCATTCCGCGACAAGTTCGCGCCCCATCTCGATGACGAGAATTTGGAGGTGCGGCGGAGCGCTGTTTGGGGTATTGGCTATTACGCCATACGCCCGGCGCTTGACGCAGTCAGAAAGTTGCTCAGTGACGAGGATTTGCGTACTGACGCGATCTTCGCCTATAGCCTCGCGCTCCCAAACGAAATCTCCAAGGGACGCGTTAAGGCTCTTCTGAAGAGAATTGAGAAAGATGCCGGAGGACTCACGGAGTTGGAGGAGCGCCTGGCAATGACCGCGCTTGACGAACGTTTAATGCTGGCCGGCAAAGAGCCGGTCTTCTTTCCAGAAGATTGAAAGGGCTTCTCTACGCGCCATCTCTTGCCTCATCGTCCATCCGGCGGAAGACCTCATCCAAGACGATCTCGGCAGGGCGGCTGTTGAACGCGTAGCTTGTCGTGACGCGCAGCAGATTGCTGGTGGTAGCGTCCCAGCACCACGCTTCCCGCCCCACGGGATCAAAGACCAGAATGTCTTTGATACCCCACTGAGCATATTTGCGGCACTTTTGGATGACTCTTGCGAACCGGTCGTCAGGAGAAAGCACTTCAATCGCAACCGCAATCGCTCGTGTCGGATAGGGATCTTCTTCTGGTGCGCCGATTCCCGACACATCCGGGACAGGCTCCCAGGCGTCGTCGATTGCCAGAGTCAACTCGGGCCGGGCCTTGAACCCCAACTCCTTCAACATCATCGCGAGAACAAATTGCAGAATCGAATGTAGTCTCGTTGGCATCGGTTTTTGCACCGCTTCGCCGTTAAGAAGTTCGTAATGTGGCTTTGTGCCAGCGTACTTCATCCGGAACTGCTCGACAGTCAGCTTTTCTGCGATGGCGCTCATAGCTACAACTCAATTCATTCAGTCAGGAACGCCATGGTCTTGATGCCTGAAATTTCAAAGTTTCTGCGGCACCGTGCATTCTTGCATAAGGCTTTATCGTCCAGCAGAACCATATAGCTTGCGGCTTTTGCAAACTTCGCCCGGTCACGCTCATCCGCTTTGCCAGGAGGCAGCCGGTCGAGTTTCCGCCTGATGAGCCACTTCAAATCGTAGCTGGCTGAATTTTTGC
>JBAUZG010000336.1:0-12440 GCA_049585195.1 Bryobacteraceae bacterium
TTTCACAACATCGGGCCAGGGCTGCGGTAATGTGATGCGTGGACGAAAATCTGGCGGCTTGACGAGCGCGGCAAATTTCTCGGATGTCAGAAACGACCCCATATGGATCGAGATCTCGGGAACGGTCTGCAGAGCATCGAGATAAACCTGCTGACGCGCTGGTGCTGTTGGATCTACTCGGCCAGACACGCGCGCTGTATAGTATTTGACGCTGACAATTTGGTTAGCTGGGCTGAGTAGTGTCACGGCGAGTTGCTTAACATTGAGCCATTTCAGAGCGGGCCTTTTTTCGACCAGCCTGAAATACAAATTGAAGCCATCAACGTAGACAATTGTGCGCACGAAAGGCTGCCTCAAAAAGCAAAGGCCGCAGAAGCTTGCGCCTCTACGGCCCTTGAGCCGGCAGCACGCTGCCGACGGGTTAAATTCCTTTATACCGTATTACCGCCTTGAGTTCAAGTTGTGGCAGGCCTCACAACACATCAGAAATGCCTTAATCCCTTGATATTGCAGGGGGTATTCCATCAGCGACACAGCCATCTCCCGTACGCAATTGTCGTATTGTCATGCCGTTGAGCGACAAGTTATGTATTTTTCCGAAAACCTTGAGGCGTTCAATTGCGTCACGGCGCTTTTCCTTGTCGGCGAACCTGTACTCGTCTGAAACCAGCAATGCGTCGAGGATAACCTCTTCGGCATCCTTGAACGAGCCTGACTGCAAACGCCGGTTGATGAGTGCCTCAATATCAGGACGTGTGATTTCAATGATCATCGCGGCGTTCCCAACATTGATTAATTCTCGCCACGCCTACGCCGATCGTGACCTGTGTCCAATCGGGTTCAGCGTGAATATCATCCTCGTCGGCCTTGATCGACGCTTCGAGTTTTTTACCACTTAGTGCTCTGGCCTTTCGCCCATCCGTTCGGTCCTCACCTCGTGTGATCTTGGCTTTAATCTGCCTGGCCGAATAGCGCACGGTATCGTTTTCCTCCCGCATCTCTAGGTCTCCTGGCTGTCACAATTCAGTATGGTTTTTCGTGCCACACCAGATGACTGCTTCTGCTACGAGGCTTCAGTCGAGCCCCCTGCCCTCTCCAGAGCGTCCAGCGCAAGGCGAAGTAATTCGCCGAGCGGCACATTGCGCTCATCGGCGGCCTTGTACAATCTGTCACGCGTCTCGGCGGTCGCCTTGATACCAAGATGCTGGTCGCGGCCGGTTCTGTAGCGGCGCGGTTTGCGGGACGCCGCTTTCACCGGCTTCGTGGCCTGACGGCTTGGGAAATTGTTGTCATCCGCGATCTTTTCAATCGCTGCCTTGTACACCGGTTTTTCGGGTTTCGCCTTCGGCGCGAACACCGGCGGTGGTTCCGTGAGGTTCTCGAAAGGATTTACGCGCGTCGTCATGCAGCACCTGCCACGTCGGATGTTTGATCTTCACCTTCTTCCCTACCGCCCTCCTCCGCCTTGAGGCGCGCGAGAACCTCATGCACGAATTCCCATATGTTGAGCTTGGCGCGGTCGAGATTGGGCACATCGGCGGCGCTGAGACCGTCGAGCGTTTGCTGGAAGGAAAACACCGGCCTGAAGGCATCGCGCTCGTTGAGCTCGGTTTCGAACACCGGAATGCCCGCGCCGACCAGACCGTTTTGAATATGCGCCTAGGTGCGGGTTCGGATCGACGGATTGCTGCGTGTGAGAAGCACGGCATAAGGCGTGGTCACCTTCGTCATCTTCTGGCTCTGAATGACAACGCGTATCGCTCGGCTCGCTTCATTGGCATCGAGCTGCGAGCCCTGCGTCGGGATGATGACCAGGTCCGCTTGGGAGATTGCGAGAAGAACGATTTTCGACGCCGTGCCTTCGAGATCGACAACCACCATCGACGTTGTGGCGGCCGCATCCTCTATGCGTTCAATAATTGTGTCCTCGTCGATATCGGAGACGATCGTCAAGCGCGGCGGCGTGTTGCCGCCATTCGTCCAGGTCTGGATCGGATGATTGGGATCGGCGTCGATCACCGTGACGTCATAGAATTTTGTCAAAGCGGTGGCCAGCAGGAAGGCCGAAGTTGGTTTTTCCAGCGCCGCCTTTGGGCGACACGAAAGCGATGGCCGGCATCAGTCAGACTCTGGTCAAAATGTTGGCGGGGAAAGCGGCGATCACCAGTCAGATAGCCGGATAGTAACTTGATCGCTGGCAGATGACAAGTCGCCATCGAATGGCTGTCCGAACGTCACTTCACCGGTCTCTCTTTGTCACCCACAATGGTGACTAACAGACCAACAGACATCGAGAAGGTCTCCAAGCGTCATCTTTATAGACAACCAAGTGATGACCACATAGATGGCTAATGGTCACTAGACAGCTATCCGAAACGCCGTTGGAATTCAAGGGTTCGGCTCCTGGTTATGGTTAAAATCAACGCCGCGCCGCTGCAGATGGGCGGTGAGGGGCGTTTCGGCGTTCGCCGCTGGTGGGACAGCGGAAATTGGATATCGCCGATCGAGGGCCGTTTGATGCGGTTTGGATTTCATGCGCGGGCAGGGGCTTTCGTTGTTTGCCGGGTGCCTCGCGCTGGATAGGGGCGCGCTTATGACGGCTCCGGCAGAACCCCACGAAAGCCGCCGCCGGGTTGTCCAGTTTCGGCCTGCCGGAACTCGCCCACCATTCCCGCCAGTCACTCTCTAGGGCATGGATGTCATAGCCAGGCGCAGCATCGCGGGCCTCTTCATAGGCCTCGGTCGGCAGCAGCGGAAGGGTTTCATCATCCGAGGGCAGGGGACGTTCCACCCATTTGCCGTCGCGATTGAAGAAGATGACCATATCGGCTTCTTCATCAAACACGAGGCGATAATCCGGCAGGTGATCATGCGATACGATTTCTTTGACATGCTGCCGAAAGCGTTTGATCGAGCTTTGCGAACCTGACTTCTTCAACAGCGTTTCGAGCGAAATCGGCCATGAGGGTTGCCGGCCGCAATGCTTCCGCGCCAGTTCATAGACGCGGCGCTCCAAAGGTTTGGCGAGCCGGAAGTAATCGCGATGTAAGGTCAGAACTTCCTGCCCGCGAATAGCATTGAATACCCAATCGGAAAGTTTGATCTCGACCCAGAGCAGGCGGCCGTCGAGCCCATGTTTACGGCGAATGGCCGCGGCATCGATCAAACCGAAGCTTTCGCGCTGTTCTTCTTCGGTGCGGATATTCGTCGTGATACGCGTACCGGCCAGGCGGTCGATGGCCTTGACCAGACCGACATATTTGGGGCCCGAGGTGCCGCGATTGGTGAAGACCAGGAGATCATAACTCGTGATGCGCACGCGCTGGCTCACGCTTCCTTGCGCTTCAATTTTTCCATGATCTGCGAGATGCAGTAAATCAGGACGTCCTTGTCGTAAATGGTGGCTAGTGCTTTGACGCTCGGCACGATCTCCAGCCAATTGCCGTTATGCTCATAGCGGCGAATCGTCGTATCCGGTTTCTTGGACAGCGAGAAGAAGGGATGCTCCATTTGTGGAATGAGATCCTTGAGGGCCGCGTCCGCCACGTCGCAGATGAACAGATCGCCGATATCGATATCGTGCTTGGCGGGTAAAAGATGGTCATCCGGATTCGTGGTTTTAGGTACCATCCGGCCATATTCGTAGTTTTAGGTGCCACGTCAAGAGATTCGTAGTTTCAGGTGCCAAACTTCGGGTTTTTGGGTACCGGGACTCGTAGTTTCGGGTGCTACAGTTCGTAGTTTCAGGTACCGGTCAGATGCAATCTCTGAATGTAAGCAGGCGGTTACAGGAGCCGTAACACTACTTAACACTAGACTCTAACCTTATTAACACCCAGGCAGCTGCCATAACGTCGGATGCTGGACATCGGAACCAGGACAATAGGGAATAAACAGGCGGGCAGGGTGGCTTGGCGGTGAACACTAAACGCACACTATTAAGCGCGGCACGGTGTTCAGAATGAAAACTGGATATCCTCAATTGATAGAACGAGGATGACAAAAACGCGATGTCTTGTGTTTTCAATTGACGTCCCCTTTCCCAAGCTGGACGTCATGCTCCCCTAACCGTGATCCACAGTCTGACCGGGTGGTGTTGATGACGCCAAAATCAGACACACAAGGTCTCGTTGATCTCGCCCAAAGCGCAAAACACGCCGGATCGCCGGGATGCGGACATCTGATCCGAGCCGTTCAGCTTCGTTCGGACTTGCTACTGGGCTGGAGGACTGAGAGAGGGATTCCCCTGCTTTGCCGCCGTATCAAAACCGTATCAAAGGTCCATCTGAAGGAGCCATTAGGGTTGTCTCTCGAGCGAAGAGCAGATTCCCCATTTTGTTAGAAACAATGAGAACGTGTGAAACGGAATGGAGGGTTTGGAAAGGAGCTTCATGCGCCCAAGGCAGGTGCGCTACCAGGCTGCGCTACGCCCCGACATTTGCTGCTTTATTGAGTCTAAAACACTTACGAAAGGAACATCCACTTCCAAGACTAGCTGGCTAAATCCTTCTTCATCGGCATGAGCCGCTTATCCACGCACCAACTGCTCCGATTAGGTTAAGATTAGGTTGACCCACCAAACCGGAGCATCAGGGAAGCCCATCAGCCGGGCTGAACTGTCCCTTTCGCAAAATAGGAAAATGCCCAGCCGAAAAATTGTCGCGGTTCTCAGTGACCTGATGTTCACTGTTAAGATTCAAGAAGCAGCCAAGCGGGTGGGCCTCGAACCGATCTTCGTCAAGACTGCTGAAGATGTACTTCACAAGGCGCGGGAGAAGCCGGCCGTCATTATTTTCGACCTGAATGCAGCCAACATCGAGCCGCTCGATATCATCGAAAAGCTCAAGGCCGATAGCGATACCAATAAAATCAACCTGGTTGGATATGTGTCGCACGTCCAGGCGGATTTGAAACTCGCCGCGCAGCAGAAAGGTTGCGACATGGTGATTGCCAGGTCTGCCTTCTCCCACAATCTGCCCGCGTTATTGAAGCGGTACGCCGGATAGACCTCCCGGTTAATTCTCTCCATTGATCGCAATGGGAATCGTTTCAGTTCCGTCCGTCGTCGAAGTTCCCCAAATGGACTGAGTTCCCCAGATCGACTGCGTGCCCCAAATCGACTGGTTTCCCCAAATCGACTGATTGGCGCCGATCATCTGAGTTCCCCAGATCGACTGCGTCCCCCATAGCGATTGATTCGCGCAAACGGAGGAGCCGTTGCAAACCAAAAATGCCGCTCCCAAAATATTGAGAATTCCGGTATACATGGCGCGCGGAGAGAGCGCCGTCCCCCAGAAAGGAGTGTTGTCGGCAAGGGCAGCCTGAATATCCAGGTACCCGGCTCCGACCGTGAAGATGTCGTATTCACTGGTGTAACTTTGCCCCGTGGTCGGATCGACCGCCGTGCTCGTTGCGGGAAACTTCTTGTACGCGGTACGCATGAATTTCGCCTTTATCTGGTCGGGCGAGAGATTAGGATGCGCTTGGAGCAAGAGGGCGGCCGCTCCGCTGACCACTGGAGTCGCCATGCTGGTCCCGCTGAGCGTGAAGTACGAAGCCGAGGGTTGTGTCTGGCTTGTGGACTCGTAGTAGTTGAGGGGAACGTCGTTTTGGGGATATTGGGATTCCAAGACTCCGTTTGGCGACAGAAGCGAAGTAACCAGGTTTCCCGGCGCGACGAGATCCGGTTTGACGATCTGATCGACCTGCGTTGGCCCCTTAGAGCTGTAGCTCGCGATGAGATCGTCTGTTCTTTGGGGCGTGCCCATGCTCTTCATGGCGCCAACCGTGATGACGTAAGGATCGTTGCCGGGCGAGTTGATGGTCCCATACCCGTTGTTCCCAACCGAGTTGTCGCGGCCATCGTTTCCAGCCGCCACAACCACTACGATTCCGGATTGCCACGCGGACTCGACGGCTTGGCAGAGCGGATCAAGAAGATAACTTTCATAGACCGGGCGCCCCAGTGAGATATTGATCACGCGAATGTTAAATTGCGATTTGATCTGAATGGCTCGGTCGATTGCTGCAATCACCGAACTGTCGGTTCCTTCGCCGTTACCGTCGAGGACCTGAAGATCGACGAGGTTGGCATTCGGCGCGATCCCCACAAAATGGCGAGTGCAAATCGGGCAATTCGAATCCGTTCCGTTGCCTGCGAGAATACCCGAGACGTGTTCTCCGTGGCCAAAATCATCGTTTGTGTCGCTATTGATAAAGCTCTCTCTATAGACGATCCGGCTGCCGCCGTTTCCTTGTAAATCGTCGTGTTCCGAAATCCCGCTGTCAATGACTGCGATTCCAATACCCGATCCGTCCAAGCCGGCATTCCAGGCTGCCGGAGCGTTTACTGCGGCCGCGCTGTTATCGAGCAGCATGTGTAGCTTGCGATCCGGTACGATGGCCGCCACATCGGGATTGGCCGCCAAGGCCTGCAGACTCTTCGCCGGCACTGTATAGGCTCCGCCCTTTACAGAATGTAGTTCTGCCTTCATCACCCCGCCCAGATCGGCCACCATGCGGTGATGCGCTGCAGTGGGTGCCTGTTTAAACTGAACTATTACATTCACCGTCGAGTTCAGATCCGCGCTCTGTAAGTCTTTTGAGATATAAGCCGATTGCCCGAGAGCCGCGGCCGCGAAACCGGTCAGCGTGGCAAGGATCGACAGTGGATATTTCATACGCCTCCGAATGCGTACAGGTACACAACTACTTCACGCGGTTCTTATTTTTAATTTCCCGCCAATAGCTTGAAATCTTCTTATCTGTGTGGGCCAGATCAGGAAGAGAAGGGGCCATAAAGCTTAACGAGCTTCATGGCGGGCTTGAGAAAACGATTGACGCCGCTGCCTGACTTTCATTAGATTATAGACAGATTCCCAAAAAAATGCGCGGATTTTTTTCTCATGGGGAAAATTATTCAAGGTTTAGAAACGATTGCTATGTAAATGTAAGGCGATGGCGTTGCCCCTGCTCTGTTGGGCTTCTATCGCCCTCTACGCGAGAAATGCCGGTACGGACCCTCATCTCTCTCAGCCTATTAGCGCATTCCACCAGAATGTGTGGAAGACCGAACAGGGTCTCCCCCAAAACACGGTTCCCGCGATCGTTCAGTCGACCGATGGCTACCTGTGGACTGGCACGGAACTTGGGCTGGTTCGTTTCGACGGCCTCCACTTCACGGTTTTCGACAAAAGCAACACGCCGGAGCTGAAAAGCAACGTAGTGGACTCGCTCCTCGCCGATTCCAAAGGCAATCTGTGGATCGGCACGATCGGCGGCGGCCTCACTCGGCTGAGCAAAGGGCAGTTTCACACGTTCACAAAAAAAGACGGCCTCTCGAGCGATTCGGTGCTCACGCTGCTCGAAGATACATCGGGAGACCTGTGGATCGGAACGAATGGCGGCGGTCTGAACCGGCTGCACAACGGACGCTTCTCTACGTATGCGACCGGCGACGGGCTCGCCAATGACGAGGTATTCGCGCTAGCGCAGGATCCACGCGGAAATATATGGGCGGGCACTCACGACGGGCTGAGCCGGATATCAAATGGTTCTATTCGAAACTATGGGACCGCGAATGGCCTCCCAAATTCGTATGTGAGGTCCCTCTGCGTAACGGCACAGGGGGACTTGTGGATCGGAACATATGGCGGAGGTTTGAGCCGGTTCGACGACGGAGTGTTTCGTACGTTCACGACGAAGGACGGTCTTTCGAGCAACTCGGTAGTTTCCCTGCGGGAAGATAGCGACGGCAGTCTGTGGATCGGAACCCTCGCCGGGGGCCTGACTCGACTGTCTGGAACCGATTTCAGCTCCTATACGAGCAGGAACGGCCTCGCGAGCAACGACGTTTGGGCTATCTACGAAGACCGCGACCGGAATCTTTGGATCGGGACAGGCGGCGGCGGGCTGACGCGGCTTTCGAACAAAACTCCATTCACGACCTATGGCAAAAAGGATGGCCTTTCAAACGAGGTAACTCTTCCCGTGTATGAAGATCATGCGGGCAGCCTGTGGGTCGGGACCAACGGTGGTGGCTTGAATTGTTTCCGGAATGGAAAGTTTCGAGCCTTCACCACTAGAGACGGCCTCGCTGACGACCTCGTGTTCACAGTCGGCGAAGATCACGAGGGTGCCCTTTGGATTGGTACCCGCAGAGGGCTTAACAGGCTGAAGGATGGCCGCTTCACAACCTACACGAAAAAGGACGGCCTCCCAAGCGATGCCGTCTTTGCCACTCTTACCGATCATGAAGGCACTGTCTGGATTGGAACTCGCGCGGGTCTAGGAGCGTGGAAGGATCACAAGTTCAAAACCTATACGACCAAGGATGGTTTATCGAGTAACGTTGTCCAGGCAATCTACGAAGATCGCGAGCGCAATTTGTGGGTAGGAACAGCGGACGGAGGTCTTGACCGCCTGAAGGATGGCCGCTTCGAGGTTTTTGACACGCGTAGCGGACTCTCAAATAATTTCGTGCTGTCAATCTACGAGGATGCCCACAACGATCTCTGGGTTGGCACAAATGGCGGCGGCTTAAATCGGCTGAAGGCGGGCAGGTTTTCCGTCTATACAACCAAAGACGGACTACTCGATGACGCCATTTTCCGCATTCTTGAAGATAATTCGGGAAACCTATGGATGAGCAGCAACAAAGGGATTTTCCGGGCCAGCATACACGCTTTGAACGCGTTTGGGGATAAGAAAATCGATCGGGTTCCTGCAATTGTTTACGGAACGGCCGACGGGATGGACACGAGAGAATGTAACGGGGGATTTCAACCAGCCGGTTGGAAGGCTCACGATGGCAGACTCTGGTTTCCTACGATGCAGGGCCTCGTCGTCGTCGATCCGCGGAAGCTGGCGGCTAACGTTTCTCAACAGCCTGTTGTTATCGAACAGGTATTCATAAATCGTCATGAAGTGAATCCGCTGGCTGAGGTTCGAGTACCGCAAGGAGCGGGCGAGCTTGAATTCCATTACTCGGCGCCGAATTTTCGGTCCGCTGAGCGAATCAATTTCAAATACAAACTCGAGGGGTTCAATCCCAATTGGATTGAGGCTGGCGGTCGGCGCATTGCGTACTACACCAACATACCGCCAGGCGAATACCGCTTTCAGGTAATTGCCAGCAATGAGGATGGAACGTGGAGTTCTATCCCTTCCTCGTTCGCCTTTAGATTCGAGCCCCACTTCTACCAGACCTTTGCGTTCTACGGTCTTTGCGTCTTTGCCCTGGCCGGGCTTATCACTGCCGCCCATCTGGCTCACGTGCGCCAGTTGCGAGAGAGAGAAAGAGTTCTCGAACAAAGGGTGGACGAGCGAACTGCCGAGCTGCGCGACGAAATTGCCGAACGCGAGCGTGTTGAACTGGAATCGGTTAAAGCTAAGTTAGCAGCCGAAAAGGCAAGCCGCGTCAAGAGCGAGTTTCTCGCTAACATGAGCCACGAGATCCGAACGCCGATGAACGGCATTCTGGGCATGACGAATCTCGCTTTAGCCACCGATCTGACCGCCGAACAGAAACAATATCTGGAAATTATCCAGGACTCCGCGGGCTCTCTCCTGACAGTCATTGACGATATTCTCGATTTTTCCAAGGTTGAAGCCGGCAAGCTCGATCTCGATCCCATTGATTTCGATCTGCGCGAGTGTCTGGCATCGGCGATGAAATCAATGGCTTTCCGAGCCGATCAGAAAGCTCTTCGACTGGTTTACGATGTGGACCCGGATGTGCCCGAACTGGTCAAGGCCGATCCGGTCCGCCTCCGTCAAATTATTTTGAATCTGCTCGGCAACGCGATTAAGTTCACTGAGAAAGGCGAAGTAGCTTTGGAGGTCGCTTGCGAAGCGGAAAACGCGTCCGGAGCGGCTCTGCATTTTATTGTCAGGGATACAGGTATTGGAATTCCGTTGGAGAAGCTGACGTCGATCTTTGACGCGTTCTCCCAAGCCGACAGCTCCACAACCAGAAAGTTTGGCGGCACCGGTTTAGGTTTAGCCATCTGCAATCGTTTAGTTCAACTCATGGGCGGCAAGATCTGGGCGGAGAGCGAGTTGGGGCGGGGCAGCGCATTTCATTTCACTGTCAATGTTGGAGCCGCCAGTGCGCCAGTTCCCGCGGAGCCGGTCCGCCCCGCGGCAACAATCATGGAACCGATCTCCGCGACACATGAGGACACAAAAGTACCTGCATTGCGCGTTCTTCTCGCCGAAGACAATCCGGCCAATCGTATGGTCGCCCGTCTCACCCTCGAGCAGGCGGGATTTCATGTTCACGAAGTCGAGAATGGCCGGGATGCGCTCGATGCAGCCCTACGCATTCGTTTTGATGTCATCCTGATGGACTGCCGGATGCCAGTCATGGACGGCTATGAGGCAGCCGCGCAGATCCGCCAGTCGCCCGGTCCCGGCCGCCGCGTTCCAATCATCGCTTTAACGGCAAGCGCGTTCAAAGAAGATCGCGAACGCGCCGAACAGGCGGGTATGGATGATTTTGTTATCAAGCCGTTTCACGGGAAAGAACTGATTTTCAAGTGCCTCGCATTAACGACCGCCAATAGCGATGTCCGGGACGTATCATCTTTACACGATGCAATATTCAACCGTCAGCCGACACCGGAGGGTTTCACTAGCATGCAATCGCCGGAGTTCTTCACCAACCTGATCGAGATTTTTCTCGAGACAGCTCCCCCCGTGTTTGAAAATTTGCGACGTGCCGTAGAACACGGAAGCTGGGACGAGGCAAAGAAGTCCGCGCACTGGTTACAGGGCGGCGCCACGAAGCTCATCGATCCCAATCTGCAGCAGCAACTTCAACAGACTGAGCAGGCATGCGCAGGCGTCCCGCCCGCCATCTCGGCCCCTGAATTCGCGTCGCTGGAAGCCTCATTCAAGTCGGCATGCAAGGCTGCGGAAGGGTGGCTAAGCGAATCCGGGCCGCGGCCCTCCGCCAATCGGGAAGAAATACCGGCAAGCTGATGTCATGCCGGAGCGTAGAAGCCTGAGCTTTGGCGCCGATTTGCCGTAAGCTACGTGGCTCGCGCGTTGTACGATGAATTAGTTGAGTCCACCACAAAACGCTGGGCCGGGTAACGATCATGGGAATAGGGATAGATGAGTTCAGACCGCCTCAACCGAATCACGATCGATGATGCCCAGTGTGGCGGGCGGCCCTGTATTCGCGGGATGCGCATTCGCGTGACCGATGTCCTTGACCTGCTTAGCGCGGGCGCAAGCATCGAAGAGATCCTCGAAGATTACCCGTACCTCGAACGGGAGGACATCCTCGCCTCCATCGAGTACGCGGCGCGTCAAACTGATCACGCGGTGCTTCTTTCCGCGTGATATTTCCTGTCGATGATCGGTACGAAGGCTGCTAAATCTTCGACATGCTCAGTGTGAAGTTCCTTGTCGACAACCAGCTTCCACCCGCCTTAGCCAGTTTCATTTCCAAGTACCTTGGAGCGGAGGCCCTGCACGTCGCTGACGTGCGCCTCCAAGAGGCATCTGATCTTGAGGTCTGGAACTATGCTTCAGCCCAAGGTCTGATTCTCATCTCGAAAGATGAAGACTTCCTGAATTTGCTTTCGAAATCTCCGACTGCCAAACTACTTTGGGTTCGCTTGGGAAACTGCCGGCGGCTGCAGTTGTTCGATGGCTTCCAGCGTTTGTGGCCAAAAATCCTCGAGCGCTTCGCGAGCGGAGACCGTTTAGTGGAGATTCGCTGAGTGATCTCCATGTGACTATGCAGTTTCCTCCACGCCTCACTGCGCGATGTCGCCGTAAATAATACCCCGTCCATTCATACCCAGGTAAACACGACCATATATGCGCGGATCGGCCTGAATCAGTGTGGGGCCGCCATACTGATGTTGATTGTCATTAATGCGTATCCAGGACGCGCCGTTGTTATCCGAGCGATAGATGGCCATGACGCCCACGGGCGTCGGGGTGCCGTAGAGAAAGACCGATTGCATGGCGCTTCGCGGCGCGGCCGCTCCCACCGCCACGGAATTGGCCCAGCTAACGTTGGCCATCTTCGCCCATGTCACGCCGCCATTCGTCGAATGATAGAGCCCATTGCTTCCGAGCGGCAGCCAGATGTCGCCCGCCTTCGCCCAATTCAAGGCGGATACTCCGCAGCCCGAGCCGTTGCAGCTGCCATTAGCGGGCAGCGGGCTCGTGTTTACCTGCGTGAATGTTTGGCCCTTGCTATTGGTGGTGCTGTAATAAGCGCCGCTCGAGCTGCTGCTCGAATACGCGTAGAACAGAGCCGGAGTCACTTTATCGGAATAAGCAACAACCGGGCCCGCAACCCCATTGGCCGTTGCCCAACTTACTCCCTGAGTGGTTGAGTACTGCGGCCCGCTCGAGGAGCCTCCATTCGGGCTCCACATAAGCATCGACCCGCTCGCGTCAACGGCGATGGTTCCGCC
>JBAUZG010000337.1:0-12900 GCA_049585195.1 Bryobacteraceae bacterium
CGAAAGAGTACAATCAGAAGCTTTCGGAGCGGCGGGCTGAAGCGGTGCGCAATTACCTTATACAAGCGGGCATCGACGCTTCCATCATCAATACCAAGGGCTATGGGAAGACGAATCCGCTGGTGGCTGGCGAGACAGAAGAGGCGCGGGCGAAAAACAGGCGGGTTGAAATTGCGTTGACGGATAGCGAGATCAAGTATATTGGCGAGCCGAACACGGCGCAGTAGAGAGGGATGCGACACAACCGCTCCCTCGCGGTCGCGGCTCGGTTAGCTTAGCGTGCAGGTGGGTTAGCGGAGGGAGGAGATGTTGTCGACCACGTAGGCGTTTCGCACGATGGTCCAGCCGAGAAAGGCTACAGACTGCCCGTTGGGAGCGGCAATTCCAAACGTACGCATGCCACGGCCGCGCATATTGGCGAGCATCTGAACACTTCCGTCGGAAAAGACATGTAAGAGCGAGCAGCCTGTGGAGTTGGGGGCGCCGACAAACCAGGAGCGATTATCGGCCGCCCAATCGACAGAGAGAAGGCGATTGAACCCCTTCACTTTTACCTCGCGTACGAGTTCTCCCTTCAGGTTGTACACGTCAATTTCGGCGCTTTCCGGATAGTTTCTGAGCATTGCAATTTCAGTCCCGTTTGGTGAAAGCGTCCAACTCATGCCCTGGCCGGGATTAGGCTGCAACTCGAACAGCCGGTGAACCGTGCGATCGGGCAGATCGAAGCCCGAGAAAACAAAGTGCTTCTGGTCGGCGCTAAGAGTATCTATCATGCAATTCGTAGCGGGCTTCCAGGCGCAGGTGACACTCAAGACTCGGCCATCAAATTCGAAGGGTTCCGACGCACCGCCGGAGATTGGCGCAATTCTCAATTCCCATTTCCCGTTTGCGTGATCGACGTAGAGGAACGAGGAACCATCGGGCGTCATCCGGATGGGGTCCATGGAATCGGTGCTGGTGACAACGACCTCGGGCTGATCTTCGTTGATATCTTGCCTCAAGATTTGATAGGAGCCTGGCTCGTCGGAGCTGAAGTAGATGAACTTGCTATCTTGCGACCAGAAGGAAGGATTATCGTTGTAGTCGTCGAGGGTGAGGCGGCGGGGTTTTTCGAGGATCTCCCTGCCACGCACCTGAGTGACGTAGACGTCCGTCTGCTTTTCGACCTTATTAAATGCCAGCCGGGCGCCATCGCGCGAGAGCGAGATATTTTCGATTTCAAAGTTCGTCCAGTCGGTGAGTTGTTTGGGATGTCCGCTTGGCGCGCCGGTTTTTGAGTTGATTGCGAGCTCCCAGAGGTGCATATCTTCCTTGGGGGCGTTTTTCGCCGACGCGGAGTAGATGATAGCCCCGTTTGAGAGGTAGCAGAAATCTCCCCACAGATGGGCGTCGGCGGCAACCGTAACCGGCGGAGTGTTATCAAGCGCTTTGTTCTCGACGGAGACGCGGCCGTCTTCAATCAGTTCCTTTCGGTAGATAATGCGGCGGCCATCCGGCGACCAATGAAGAGACGAGAGAATGGCGTGAGCGTTGCCGGCACTTTCAATCTTTCGCGCATCTTCGCCTTGAGGGCCCATAACCCAGATTTCATCGGTAAGGCTCACGCCGCCGGCGGTGAAGGCGATTAGCGCGCCGTCCGGAGAGACAGCTTGGGCGATACTATCGTCGCGAATCTTGATCGCGGTGCCTGAGAAGGTGGAGTCAACCCAGGTGGCGTACTTGAGGCCCTGGTGTGTTTCGGTAGTAGAGGCGGCGAGCAAGCGAATCCCGTCGGGGAACCAGTCGACGGGCCACCATGTGGCATCTCGCGAGAAAGAGCCCGGGCGCGGAATAGACCGCGTATCGTGCGGCGTCGAGATGGTCTCGAGATGAATACCGAGGCGGTCGCCATAGGCGATCGTCCTATCGTCTGGAGAAATAGTCGATTGGACAATTGTGTTTTCGACAGAGTTAGCGGTTACGGCCTGGGGCCTTAAAGGTGCGGGGGGTCGAGAGATAAACCACAAAACCGCAACTAGGGCAGCGATGAGAGCGGCCACCGCCGGCGCCAGCCAGCGGTGGCGTTTGACGGGAGCGAAAGTCATCGCAAGAACAGCGCCGGAATCCACTTCGCGCTGGAGCCGCTTCAGGTCTGCGAGCAGGTCGGAGGCGTGCTGATAACGGAGATCGCGGTCCTTTTCGATGGCTTTGTCGATGATGCTGTTCAGTTGCGGCGGCAGGGCCGGGTTTAACTTCAGGGCAGGCGCTGGCTGTCCTCTTAGCAGCTCGGTAAAGATGACAGCGGCAGTATTGCCCTGGAAGGCCCGTTGGCCGGTGGCCGCTTCGTATAGAATCAGCCCGAGCGAGAAAAGATCGGTGCGGGTATCGAGCTCCTCGCCGCGCGCCTGCTCGGGTGACATGTAGGCGACAGTTCCTATGGCGGCGGTCGGGGCGGTGAGCATTTCTTCGGGCTCGCTCCAGGTTGCCGACAAGGGTTCGATGAGGGCAATTGCTTTCGGCGGGACCATAAGCTTTGCGAGCCCGAAATCCATGATCTTCGGCTGATTGTGGGTGGTCAACACAATGTTGGCCGGTTTGATGTCGCGATGGATGACGCCGTGCGCGTGCGCCGCTTCGAGTGCGCTCGCGAGTTTGCTGAAGAGATCGAGTATTTCGCCTAGGGCGAGCGGCGTTCCGCGAAGAAGGCTGGCCAGCGATTGTCCATCCACGTATTCCATGGCGAGAAAGGGACGTCCTTCCCATTCGCCAACATCGAAGATGGTGCAGATATTGGGATGATTGAGGGCAGAGGCGGCGCTTGCTTCCCGCCGAAAGCGATCGCGCGCGCTTTCGTCCCGCGATAAGCGGTCTGAAATGACCTTGACGGCGACAATTCTGCCGAGGCGCATGTCGCGGGCGAGATAAACTTCGCCCATTCCCCCGGATCCAAGGAGTGTTTGGATCTCGTAAGGTCCGAGCCGCGTCCTGGATGAAATCGGCATTGCGTCACTGGCTAGCCTCTAATTGTCTCCGATCCATTCGTTGCATTCAAATGGTTTGTAGATAGCGTTTAGCAATCAGCCATCAGCGTCAAACCCGGAGTTCGTAACCGGCGGCGCGCATGCCGTCGATAATGCGCGATCGGACCTCCGCTACTTCTTCGTTCGTCAGGGTGCGATCGGGGGCGCCGACCTCGATTCGGTAGGAGACGCTTTTCCGTCCCTGTTCGAGAGGCGGCCCGGCGTACTGGCGGACAAATTCGATGGCGACAACGGCGCTGCCACCTAGGTTGAGAAGGTAATTTTGGATCGTCGCGACCGGTTCGCGGAAGGTGGTGACGACCGAGAGGTCGAACGCGCTCGTGGGATAGCGCCTGGGCGTTTGGTATTTGAGAGGTTGCCCAGCCACGGTTTGCGCCAATTCGAGGTCAACATCAAACAGAACGGCGCGGCCCTCTATCTTTTCCGATTCGAGCAGCCCGGGATGCAGCTCGAAGAGGCGGCCTAGAGAAACACCGCGCCAGTCGATCGCGGCGGCGCGGACCGGGTGTTCCCACGCGTTGGGCTGCGCGGCGCTGAGTTGCGAAGAGGGGAACAGGCATTCCGCTACTCGTTTCATTTCGAAGAAATCGCGCTCATCCGCCTTTGCTCCATAGAGCACGGCAACCAGATGCTGGACCTCGTTGGGAAGAGAGTTGGGGCGTGGATGAATCTCGCGGCCGATTTCGAAGAATCGAAACTCGCGAAAGTTTCGGGCATTTTTTAGGATGATGTCGAAAGCGCTGGGAAGAAGGCTGCGGCGCATGTGGGTCAGCTCGGACGCAATCGGATTGACGACTCGCAGATGATCAGCCTCTTTGAATCCGAAGCGTTTCCATTGCGACTCGTTCACGAAGGAGTAGCTGTAGGTTTCAGTGAATCCCTGATTTGCCAGTTGGGTGCGGATTGCTCTCAAATAGGTTCGTGACGGACTTGGCGGCGGCGCGACGACGGGCAGGAGCGGGGCAGCCGGCACAATCTCGCCGTAGCCGACCATGCGGCCCACTTCTTCCACAAGATCGTCTTTAATCGCGATGTCTTTCGTGGCTCGCCAAGAGGGAACGGTCACAATGAGATTTCCCGGAGCTGCGGGCTTTACGGCGAAGCCGAGCGATTCGAGGATCTCACGAACTTCGGCCTCGTCCAGATTCTTGCCGAGCCTGCGCGATACGAGCGCGACCGGCAGCTCAACGGGCGGCGGAGGGTGAGGGGTGGTGCGATTGTCGGCGAGGCCTCCCACAACCCGAATGCCGGGACTGACCAGCGAGAATAATTCCACCGCTCGAGCGAGACCTCGCACGGTATTTTCGGGATCGAGCGACTTTTCAAAACGCATGGAGGCATCGGTTCGCAGCTTGTGCCTTGCGGAAGTGAGCCGGACGCTTGAGGCCTGAAAGTTGGCGCTCTCAAGAACGACGCGGCTTGTTACGGTGGAGATCGCGGTAGAAACGCCGCCGATAACGCCCGCGATGGCGACGGGGCCGCTTGCGTCGGCGATGACCAGGTCGGCCGTGTCGAGCGGATAGCACTCGCCGTTGAGCGCATTCACACTTTCGCCCGGCCGGGCGCGCCGAATGTAAATTGTATTTCCCTTTAGCTTGCCTGCATCGAAGGCGTGCATCGGCTGCGGCAATTCAGCCATGATGTAGTTCGTCACGTCGACGATGTTGTTGATTGGGTTCAGGCCTATCGACGCGAGCCGCGTCTGAAGCCAGAGAGGGGAGGGCGCAACCGTTACATTTTCTAAAACGAGAGCGCTGTAGCGCGGGCAGAGCAGATAGTCTTCGATCTCGACTGCGATGGGCGAAGAACTCGGAGTAGGAAGGTGGTCGAGATGTACTGGATCGGTTAAGGGGTTCCTGGTGATGGCGGCTACTTCCCTGGCCATTCCATAGTGGCCCCAGAGATCGGGGCGATGCGTCAGGCTTTTGTTGTCGATTTCAATGATCCAGTCGGGTGGGCCGGGTTGATCGTAAGGCTCGATACCGTCGCACTCGGCGGTCTTTGTGGTGATTAAGCGTTCGAGTTCGCTGGGCTTCGTTTCGAGACCAGGAACCATTTCGCTTAACCATCGGTAGGAAAATTTCAACTGTTATACCTCGAATTTATAGACTGGCATTCCGTTGAAAGCGCCGCCAGGCGTCGAGACGAATCTCGACGCGGCACGCAGGAGTGCGTGCGCCACAGATCTCCCTTGCGATAGGCATTTTGCACTTTAGACTTGGCTAGAACTGGTTTAGGAAACGAAGATCGCCGCCTTGCAGCTGCCTGATATCGTCAATCTCGTAGCGCATCATGACCAGGCGCGTTAGTCCGAGGCCAAAGGCAAAGCCGTTCCACTCGTCCGGATCGATTCCGCTCGCGCGCAAAACATTGGGATGCACCAGCCCGCACGGCAGCAGTTCGACCCAGCCGCTGTTCTTGCAAACTGCGCAGCCTGACCCGCCACAAATCAGGCATTGAATGTCTAATTCGAATCCCGGCTCAACGAAGGGAAAGTAGCCGGGACGCAAGCGGACTGCGACTTCGCGGTGAAAAATGCCGCTCAGCAAGGTTTTCATGAAGTAGATGAGATGAGCAACGGAGACGTCACGGTCGATCATCATTCCTTCGACCTGATAAAAAGTGTGCTCGTGCGATGCGTCTACTTCTTCGTTGCGAAAAACCCGTCCCGGCGCAATCATTCGCAGCGGCGGTCCGAACTTTCGCATTCCACGTACCTGCACGGGCGAGGTATGGGTTCTGAGCAGATGATCGTCTGCGAGCCAGAAGGTGTCCTGCATGTCGCGCGCCGGGTGATTGGGCGGAATGTTTAAAGCATCGAAGTTGTGCTCTTCGGTTTCGACTTCGGGACCATCGAGTACAGCGAAACCTAGAGACGTGAAAAGGTCTTCGATTTCGGCCTGGATCTGCGTGACGGGATGCAAGCTGCCTGGCCGAATGCCTGGAGCGGGCAGAGTAACATCAATCCATTCCTTCTGGAGGCGCGAAGAAAGTTGATCGCGATCGAATCGGCGCTTCTTTTCTTCAAACGCGGTTTCAAGATCCTGCTTGACGGCGTTTAGTAGTTTTCCAGCCGAGGCGCGCTGATCGGGAGGCAATTTGCCGAATTCCTTGGTGATCTGGGCGAGTGTGCCTTTACGGCCCAAAGCTTCAACCCGGACCTCTTCGAGATCGTCGGACGAGACGGCAGCGGTGAAGCGGGCGAGGGTGGCGCGACGCAGGTCTTCGAGTTGAGCTTCGACGGTTTGCGCTTCGAACATCTTTATTGTGATTGTGGCGCGCCGGCGAGTTGATCAAGCAGCGCAGCGATATCCTTTCGGCCTTTCAGGAGGGCTAAATCGAGCGGTGTCTGGTCGTTTTCGGCGCGAGCGTTCACCTCCGCTCCGTGTGCGAGCAAAAGTTCGACAATCGCGCGATCGCCATTTTGAGCAGCTCCATGCAGGGAAGTCCAGCCGCCCTGCTGGCGAGCATTCACGTCCGCGCGGTGTTCGAGAAGCAATTGAACAAGCTCGGCCTTTCGCCCGGCCGCCGCCGCATGAAGCGGTGTATTTTTCATGGCATTGGTGGAGTGCGCGTCTACTTGGGCGCCGCGTTCGATTAGCTTGAGCGCGAGATCCTTATAGCCGAAGAACGACGCCAGATGTAATGGAGTCCATCCATCGGATGAGTATGCCGCCAGTAGCGCGGGATCGCGATCGAGTTCGCTCAGAACGAAAGCGGTGTCGCCGACCGCAGCGGCGGTAAAGATGTCGAGCTGGGGGCTGAGACTCAAAAGATGGCTTGTGACGTCGTGCTGGCCGTAGTACTTGGATAACAACACCGCGTTCTGGCCGGTGTCGTTCTTCGCATTCAACAACGCTGGATCTTCAGCAAGCGAGGCGCGCACGCCGTCCAGATCGCCGCTTTTTATGCTCTCATGAAAAGCTTTTACATCTGTCATTGTGTCCGCCTTCTTAACTATGCTTGAAAAGCCGGTTTGAATACCGAAATGAGCGTCGAGATGAGTCTCGACGCGGCACGCACGAGTGCGTGCGCCACACATTCATGCAAGCTTCCGAATTTTCGAAAACTGAGTGACATTGCTCTTACGCCGCCGGCACAAATACTTTTTCAGGCTTTGTAAGTTCCCAGTCCAGGTGATTTATGTAGAAAAGAAGTGTCGATTTCGGGTACTTATCTTGAAAGTTGTCATAGACTCTTTTCTGCCAGCCATCGGTAAGGTACTGTTCCGGCTTGAGATCTTTCTCGAAAAAGCCATCTTGATGAGGGATGTTCAGGAAGTTGAGGACGTCGATTATCATGCCAAGATGTGAAATCAGCAGCACTTGTGAAAGGTCGGCGGCGAAGTCTTCCTCGCCCGCTTCAATGCGAGCCCACAGCTTGCTGTGGGCTTTCCGTAATGTTTCGCTATTCAGTTTCGGCAGGTGCGCCCGGGCCTTGAAGCGATCGTAAATCTGGAAAACTTTCAGCTTGCCTATAGACACATGACGCAGGAGATCCTCGAAGACTGCGGGTCCCAGGGCCACGAAAACATCACACATCCGCATCGTGCCAAGGTTAACATACAAACATCTCCCGAAGCGCTTCAAATGGCCTGTTTACAAGGGGTTCGGGCACCATACGCTACAATCGGGAATTTGGGTGTTTTCCCCTAGCTTTGCATGTCCAATCTTATTGTTCTCGGCGCGCAGTGGGGCGACGAAGGTAAAGGCAAAATCGTCGATCTGTTGTCGGAGAAGTTTCACGCGGTTGCGCGCTACCAGGGAGGGCATAACGCCGGGCATACGGTTTATATTGGCGAACGCAAGTTCGTACTGAAACTGATTCCGAGCGGCATTCTTCGGCCGGGTGTATTGGCGGTAATCGGGAACGGCGTGGTTGTCGATCCGGCCGCGCTGCTAGAGGAAATTGCGGGGCTCGAGGCGGCGGGCATCGACGTAAAGGGTCAATTGCGTATCAGCAACCGGGCGCACGTGATTTTTCCCTTTCACCGGACCATCGAAAAAATCTCGGAAGGACGCGAAAATAGGGTTGCCATCGGGACCACTTCACGCGGAATCGGTCCCTGTTATGAGGATAAAATTGCGCGCCGCGGGATTCGTGTCGCCGATCTGATTGATGTCGATTTCGCGAGCCTGTACGATGCTCTTGCTGAAGACAAAGCGTTGATGGCGGAAGCGTTCCGAATCAGCGATCCGGCAGATTTCGGCCAGATTCGGGAACAATACAAGGGATTTGCGGCGCGGATTCGGCCGCTGGTGTGCGACACGGCGCATCTATTGAACCGCCTGATCGGTGAAGGGAAAAGCGTCCTGTTTGAAGGAGCGCAGGGCACGATGCTCGATATCGACCACGGCACGTATCCGTTTGTGACGAGCTCGAGCGCGGCAGCCGGCGGGGCGTGCACGGGCACCGGAGTCGCTCCGACTAAGATCGACGGTATTATCGGGGTTTCGAAGGCTTATATCACGCGCGTCGGCTCAGGGCCGTTTCCATCGGAGGATCGGGGAGAGTGGGGAGAAAAAATCCGCCGCGCAGGAAACGAATTCGGCTCGGTCACTGGACGGCCGCGCCGTTGTGGCTGGTTCGATGTGCCGCTCTTACGCTACACGGCTGAGGTGAACGGGTTTGACAGCTTGATTATCACGAAGCTCGACGTTCTGGATGAACTCGAGCAGATTCCCGTTTGCGTTGCTTATGAAGTGGACGGGCAGGTGATGTCGCAGATGCCGGCGAGCACGCGTAAAATGGAAGCGATCAAGCCGCTGTTTGAATGCCTGCCCGGCTGGCGCACGTCGACTCGCAGCGCGACTTCGATTGATTCGCTTCCGTCGGGGGCGAAGGATTACCTCCGTTTTCTCGAAGAGCGGACGGGGGTAGAGGTTGGATCGGTGTCTATCGGTCCGGAGCGCAACGAGACGATGATTGTGTCGGGTTCGAAACTGGAACGGCTGCTGGCCTGAGCGCTCCGCTCCCTCGCGGTCGCGGTTCGGGAAGAGTCGCGGTTCGGGAAAAGTTGCGGGTTCGGAAAAAAGGACCTTTGCGCAAAAAAAGAAACGGCGCTCCTGTGAATCGGCCTCCGGATTCCGTTCACAGTCGTAGAGTTGCGTCTCTACAGGGCGCCGTCCGTTCAATTCCTTAGTCATACGGTCCCAGGAGCGAATCGGATGCCCCCAGTCTGTATGATGTTCTTTGTCACCATTCATAGAGCACGCTGCTTGCCATTTAAGCGAGCAGCCGGAAGCCTATGATTTCATTCGAGAAACTTACCGCGTAAAGATGAGATCGAGAAAGCGGCGGCGGCGCGTGGAACGAGATGGATAATAAAGGGTAACCGGGGATAATTCGCTTGTGAACTTTATTGGGTCCTGTATCCTTGACAAAAGCGGTTTATGTCTCTGACCATCACTTCGCGTCCGGACCGAAATTTCCACGTTCTTACGGTTGCCGGTAACTTGACGCTTGGGCCGCACCTAAGAGGCTTGCAGCAGATGGCTCGGGCGGCGCTGGAAGCTGGTCCGCCGGAAGGGCTGATCGTGGATGTCAGCGGTCTTCGCTATGCCGATAGCGCCGGGCTAGGCGAGCTAACGATACTCTACACGTTGTGCAGGAAAGACTGCATTTTAGTTCTGAGCGGCGTGCCCAGCCAATTGAAGCAGATGCTGGAGCTAACGAGGCTGGACGCGCTGTTGCCGTCGGCCACCGATATCGAGGCGGCAAAGCGGCACGTGAAGCTGGAGTGGCAGAAACGGCGAGGAGCGCAGGGCGCGCAGGACGCCGTCGCAGGCGAGTGAAGCGCTAACCTGCAAAACCGCTCCCTCGCGGTCGCGGCTCGGTTCCGGTCGTGGCTCGGAAACGAAGCTTGTGGATTCAGCTGTTTGGCCGAGCCGCGCACGCAAGTAAGCGGTCCGGTGACGGAGTTCGGTTAAGGGTTATCAAATCAATCGGTGCAGGCTGTTTCATGAGCGACACGAAGCTCTTTGGCAATCGCAGCGAGCCGTGGGTCGGCTGTCCACAAATGCACCCGCTCAACAATTGCGGACGCGAGCAAGTGAATGTCAATCCATCCTGCGCCGCGCCCGTATAGGTTTCGATCGTGAACGAACATGACGACATCGCGATGCGGAACGACGCTCGCGTGATGCATTTGCTCGTAGGCGGCTAGCAGCTTCTTGCGGCCTCCACGATCGCCTATGAGCAGCTCGCCGTAGACCAACTCGTGAGCGGTTACTTCCTCGAGATCGAGGAGGCGCGCCAATTCCGTTGCGTAAGGGTCGCGGTTGGCAAGGAATCTGATCCAAACGGATGTGTCGACCAGGACCATCAGCGAGTCGTGTGTTCCGCGGAAGGCTTCTCGCGACGTCGAGGCACCTCTTGCGCATGAGGCTCCGATCCGCGAAGGGTTCGCAGACGCTGGTATGCCGCGTGGCGCACCAACGCCTGAAGACCTAATCGGACGGTCTCGGTGTCGGTGGCCGCGCCGCAGGCCGCCTTCGCTTCTCTGAAGAGTTGCTCGTCGACATTGAGGGTCTTCTTCATATGTACGATTATGCCATAAAAGTATGGCTTGTCAAGCCATATGGCTCGGGGAAGGCGTGATCGGGCTTCGCATGTGGCCATGATTGCCTGGTACAGTAGGTTCGCTTGACCCTATGGAGCAGCCCCAGGTACGGAGTCCTATATGAAAAGCGCCGCCACAGGCTAAGAGAAGAGGCGTGGGCTAGGCCAAAAGGGACGAAGGCGAAATCCCTTCGTGGCGTCGTAGAGAGGGCTGCTGAACTCGCGGGCGACTTTGGGAAGTTGCTAGCGGTCCTTTCCACCTTATCCGCCGGAGTCGGACTCCTGTTTCTGGTTTCCTATCTGCATTCGGAGGGCGCTCCGTTTCCCTTTATCGACCCGTCCCTTATTGTCCTTCTGATACTGATCACAGTTGTATTCGCATTCCTATTCGCGGTAGTCGGGTTTTTTCTCCTATTGCCCGCTGTTCTGAAGCAGAACCCGCCTAAGGAGGCGCGGGCGGCACTTCCGGGCCTCTTCACTGAAGGGTCCGGCTTTGGACCACACGTCCGCGACTACCTGCGCTTCTTCTGGCCTTTTCTGCTATCAGCGGCCCTTTCGGCGGTCTTCCCTTTCGTGGTTCAGCTCCCACTACTCGCACTGATCGTTCTCCTCTTAATTGTGGCCAGCCCGCTCATTCCGCTCTATTTCGATCGAAACCGGGAGGAGGTTGGTTTGTCTTCCGCGAGCATGTCGATTATCTCGCTATTTTGCCTCTTAGTTCTGTGCAAGCTTGTACTTCTGATGCTCGGGGTATCGCTTCCCAATAGCACGGCCTATCTCTGGGCCGTTTTACTCTTTGTGCTAGTCCACTTTTTCCTCACCTTCGGCACAGGCTGGCGACCGATTGTAGGCACCGCTGTCTTGCTCTTGTTACTGAGTGCAGTCTGGCCGGGACCAGCCTATGACGGAGCGCTGGTTTTACAATCTCTGGGCCTTGGAGGAGGGGCCCCTGCGACCATTCTCGTCAAACCCATAGGTACCGGATCCTCGCAAAGAGCCGCTGAAGAAGTGAGCGGGTGCCTAATTATCGGCGTGGGCTCAGAAATCCTTATCCGGCCAGCTTGCTGCCGCTTTGAATGCTCTTTGAACGCGTCTGGCCCGCCACGGCCCAATCCTCCGACCTACAAGAATGTCGAGCGCTTCGCGAGAGGTGACATTCTGAGGGTATCGCGATTTTTCAACGACTCGTCCTGCCCCAAAAAATAAGCGGCCCGTTTGGGGCCGCTCAGGAAGGTCTCGCATTTTCAAAACGAGTAGAACTGGCTACTGATCTATTCGGCTTTTTCGGCGACTGTCTTTAATTTTTCTCGCTGTTCTTTCAAGATGGCCTTGCGGCTCAGCTTAATTTTGTTGCCTTCGAGCGCCAAGACCTTGACGAGGATCTGGTCTCCCTCTTTCAGTTCGTCCCGCACGGCCTTGATGCGGCTCTCGGAAATCTCGCTGATGTGCAACAGCCCGTCGGTGCCCGGGAAGATTTCGACGAAGGCTCCAAAATCTGCGATCCGTACTACTTTGCCGAGGTACGTTTTGCCGACCTCCGCTACGGCGGCGATGTCGGCTACCATCTGCATTGCGCGGCTGGCCGATTCTCCGTCGGACGCGAAGATATTCACGGTGCCGTCGTCGTCCACGTCGATTTTTACGCCGGTCTGGTCGATGATGCCTTTAATGACTTTGCCGCCCGGTCCGATAAGCTCGCGGATCTTATCCGTCGGGATCTTGGTGGTGTAGATGCGCGGCGCATACTGAGACAGCTCGACGCGCGGCGATGCAAGCGTTGAAATCATGGCGCTAAGAATCTCGAGCCGGGCTTTCTTGGCCTGGGCCAGGGCTTCTCGCATAATCTTGGTCGTCACCGTTGGAATCTTGATATCCATTTGAAGCCCGGTGATGCCATCCTTGGTACCAGCTACTTTGAAGTCCATATCACCGTAGTGGTCTTCGGCTCCGGCGATATCGGTGAGAATGGCGTAGTCGGAGCCCTCCATCACGAGGCCCATCGCAATGCCCGCGACAGGAGCCACAATCGGCACACCGGCGTCCATCAACGATAAGGTGCCGCCACAAACGCTCGCCATCGAGCTCGAACCGTTCGACTCGAGAATGTCGCTGACCACGCGCAGCGTGTAGGGAAACTCCTTCTCGTCCGGAATTACAGGACTGAGCGAGCGCTCCGCCAAGGCTCCGTGGCCGATCTCGCGGCGGCCCGGTCCTCGCATGAATCCGACTTCGCCTACGCTGAACGGCGGGAAGTTGTAATGCAGCATGAAGCGCTTCGAGGTCTCGGTGGGATCGAACAGCTCGATTCGCTGCTCGTCGT
>JBAUZG010000338.1:0-11218 GCA_049585195.1 Bryobacteraceae bacterium
CATGTAATCGATGTCGGGCATTAATCGAAAAGGCTTTCGATGAAATTTTCCGGCTCAAACGGCAGCAGGTCGTCGATCTTCTCTCCCACGCCGATGTAGCGGATGGGAAGATTCAGTTCGCGCGCAATAGCGACAACGACTCCGCCTTTCGCGGTTCCGTCCAATTTCGTGAGCACGATGCCAGTGACGCCCGCCGATTCAGTAAACTTGCGCGCCTGCTCGAGGCCGTTCTGCCCGGTAGTGGCGTCCATAACCAGCCAAACCTCGTGAGGAGCCTCATTCACGACGCGCGCGGTGGTGCGCCGCATTTTTTCAAGCTCTGCCATCAGGTTCTCTTTCGTGTGCAGCCGCCCGGCCGTGTCGATAATGACGTAGTCTACCTGGCGCGCTTTCGCCGCCTGCAGCGAATCGAAAACGACGGCGCTCGGATCGGCTCCGGTTTTCTGACGGATCATTTCGACGCCCGCCCGCTGGGCCCAAATCTCGAGTTGTTCGATGGCGGCAGCGCGGAACGTGTCTGCCGCGCAAAGCAAAACCGTGCGCCCCTCGCCCAGAAAGCGGTGAGCCAGCTTTCCGATAGTTGTAGTTTTGCCCGCCCCGTTCACGCCGACTACCATCACGACGGCCGGCGGGCGGCTTACGGTATGCAGGGGCGATTCGGATGCTCGCAGAATCTCGAGCAATTGCTCGCGAATAAGATTTCTGATTTCGTTCGCGTCGCCGGTCAGCTTGCGGTCCACGCGCTGGCGGATGCGCTCTAAGATATCCTCAACCGTCTTGACGCCAAGATCGGCTGTGATCAGCGTATATTCGAGTTCTTCGAGCAATTCGGCATCAATTTGCTTTTCGCCGGATAAGACGTCTTCGAGCCGGTCCACCAACCCGGCGCGCGTTTTTTGGATGCCCGCTTTCAACCGATCCAGCAGATTCGGCTCTTGAGGAACGGAGCCGAACAGCGTTTGAATTGCCATCGAAATCAAGCTTAGCAATGGGGCTATGGCAGGTGACATCGTGAAAACTAGGCAGCGCGCCCACACCAAGCCGCTTCGTCGAAAGCACAGGCCGAAGGCCTTTGTTTTCATCGCCTGCAATGTCCCGAAGGAACATGGGGGTCTTGCTAGCGCGCGCGGTTCTGCGAGTCCTTATGAATCAACGTGCGTTTATGAACCGCGACCGTGAGGGAGCGTTTCTGCGTCAGGCTTGCGGATTCGTTTCAAAGTCTCGAGCTACAACAGGCATCGGTTCGGCGGCGCTCAGGCAAATGTCACGCCCATGTACGAGACAGGTGTCTACCTTCTCGTGGCTGTCCAGCCGGACGGATTTCAGCTTTCGTAGCTGCCTGTTTTGAAGACGCATCTGCAATTGCGATTCGAGTTCCGGATCTCGCACGGAGGTACAGGAAAAGATCGCGGCATGTGTAATCACTTCTGCCACGAAGCCATCGGGTGTTCGCACAATCTTGACCATGACGCCGTTACCGCAATTCGCGTTCGCGGCCATCGAATGGGTTAGCGGCAACACGACGCGACCGCCTGTCGCGAGCCGTTTGATCCAGGCTAGATGCGGATGCGTGACGCCCGCATTGATCAGCATCGCATCGCAGACCCCAGGGTCAAACTCCGCTCCATCGCCCGCACTTACCGTGACGTGTGAATAAGCGGCCAGGTTTTGCTTGGCGCGCGTCGCAAGATCCGCATCCACGTCGATGGCGACTACCGCTCCATGCGGACCCACCGCTTCTGCCAAGATCGCGGTGTAATAGCCGACGCCGCAGCCGACATGGTACACGCGATTGCCTCGCTGCAGATCGAGGGCGTCAATCCACCGCGCCAGCGTACTCGGATGGCCATTATTGAGGTAACGACTCGCGTCGATCGCAACTAAGACGTTGTGATAGAGATCCCGCGGCTCAGTCGTAGTTATATAAATGCCGCTCAATCCCATCAGCGCAAGAGAGGCCTGATCGGCGGAGCAGATCTGCCACGGGGGAGGCCCTAAGAACGCTTCCCGGGGCACTGCCGCGAATGCATCGGCCAGCGATTGAGAACGCAGGTTCGCAGCCAGTCGAACTTCGTCGGCATAGAACCGTCTGTAATCGTCAAGGGTCATGCACCGCTCAGGGTAGCGGATCTTCCCCAGAGCCTTCAGGCTGTCAGTTCGGGAATAATATATGGCGCACGGTATCCAGGGTGGGCGAGCTCGTTAGCTTCGCCATCTTCGAAACGTTCGGTTTTCGGATCGAATTTCAGGAGCTGGCCGCCTCGCCGATAGCTGATATTTGCAAGGTGGCAGAGGTCGGCAGAGATCCGCCCGATGTTGATATCGGCGTGCAGATCCTGGTAGCGCCGGCTGCGCACGGCGGCGAGGAAATTGGCGACGTGCGGCGCAGTATCGGTCATGCTTGGTTCCTCGTATTTGGCTTGTTGCACGAGCTTACCCTCGGGTTCGCCTTTGTAGATCCGGTAGCCCTCGGCATCGAGCGCCATCCATCCGTCGCGGCCATAAAACAGGTTGCCAACGCAGTTGGATTCGCTTTGCGAAAGATCTGCTTCGTGGCCGGTGGGAAGACCGCGAACTTCGAACACGAGTTCTTTATCGCCATAATCGAAACGGGCGAGCAGAGTGTTGGGTGTTTGCTGATCGTCGTCGTAGATGTATTTGCCGCCATTAGCAACTACCGATCGCGGCAGGTCGACTCCCAGACCCCAGCGGGCGATGTCCATTTCGTGCACGCCTTGGTTACCGATGTCGCCGTTGCCCGTGTCCCAAAACCAATGCCAGTTATAGAGGAATCGATTCTTGCTGAAGGGGATCATGGGAGCAGGTCCAAGGAACTTGTCCCAATCCACTCCGGGCGGCACTGGCTGGACGGGTGTATGGCCGATCGAGGCCCTGCGCTTGAAACATAAGCCTCGCGAGAGGTACAGCGGTCCGATGACACCGCTCTGCAGCAACTCGACGGCGCGGATCTTATGGGCAATGCTGCGCCCTTGTGATCCGACCTGCACGATGCGGTTGTATTTGCGGGCCGCCGCGACCATCTGACGGCCTTCGTAAGGATCGTGGCAGGCCGGCTTTTCGACGTAGACGTCTTTTCCTGCCTGGCAGGCCCACACTGCCGCCAGAGCGTGCCAGTGATTGGGAAGCGGCATAGAAACGGCGTGAACTTCTTTATCGGCGAAGACCTCGTGCATGTCTTCGTATGTCTTCGGTTTCTCGCCGGTCAGCGTCTGGGCCAGCGCGGTTGCCCTTTCGAGATTCGCCTGGTCTACATCGCAGAGCGCATAAATGCGCGCATCCTGCTGCTTAGCATAGACCTTGATATGGTCGCGGCCGCGTCCGCCCACACCGACTATGGCTACGTTAATGCGATCGTTCGCGCCCCAGGCGCTCGTCGCGGCAAAAGCGGACAAGCTGGAAGCTTGGAGGAAAGTTCGACGTGTTGTTTGACTCATGGCATCACTCGGCTTGACCACTACTCTATAGCACCGCTCCCTCGCGGTCGCGGCTCGGAAGATGTCGAAGAAACGAGTGAAGCGGCTAGCGGATGACTAGGGAGACTGGTCCGCGGAAACCCAACTTGCCGGCCGGGGTTCCTGGATCGGGACGGCTCACGGTGTCCACCGTCTGGCCATCGATCTTTACGCTGACCTCGTCGGCGGTAACGGACAGATCGAGCTGAAAGTAAGGCTGATTTCCAGGTGGAACGTCTAACCTCACCTCCTTCGCAGGCACGCTGGGCGCGACGACCGTTCGGCGCAACTGATTTTCCTCGAGCGAATACTCGATGCGCTGATCGTCCTTATAATCGAGCGTCCAGTCGATGCGCGCCGTGCGGTTCACCAAGCCGCCCAATACCGGCTGTTTTGCTGGTTTGTAGACGAATAAGTGAGTGACGCCGTCGCCTTTGCGGAACCACGCATAGGTGGTGGGTTGGTGAAGGTACCAACCCTCATCCGTTTTCGTCCAGCTTGCCGGATCGGCGAACGAATTCGGATCGGGTACCACCGGCGGCGGTTTAATGGCGACCAAAGCCAGCTCGACGTGGCTGCTCTTTCCTGGATACAAAGTCACCGATTCCGACTGGGTGCTGTAGCCTTTTGAGGTGACTGTCAGATTGTACGCGCCTGGCTTCAAGGCTACTCTTGCCCCATTGCTCAATTCCTGTCCGGCAGTCTCGCCATTGCGGCGGCACTCGATGGTTGCGTCCTGGGGCTTCACCAAAACATCGAGCAAAGCAAGTTGGCCTTTGGCCATATCGGCCGCTGAAAGGGCATTTGGCCCCGGCTCCAAATTACGCGCAATCTTGAAATCTTCGTAGCCGCTCTTTCGGAAAACGAAAGTGTGCTGCCCAGGCTTCAGCTCTCCTTGAAACGTTCCTGAGCTGGCGGCAACACCAATTCGGTTGTTGTCGGCGTAAATTTCTGTTCCCGGCTGAAGGGCGTCTATCGAAAGATCGGCTTGGACAGGAACCACAGGGCGCACTTCGGTAACGGCAGGCGTGGGAACGGGTATCGGCGTCAGATCGAAGGAGACCTCTTTGCGTTCGTCCTTGCTCACCTCGGCTATTTGAGGCTCGAGTTCCTGATATCCGCCCTTGGACACCTTCACTTCATATTTGCCCGGCCTGAGCGAAAGAATTCGCGCTCCATTGACAAGGCCGCCGCTCAAAAAGGGCCGACCAGAAGGGGGAGAAATGGACACTTCAGCATCGGGCACGTTACTTTTTACCATCAATGTGCCCGTTTCACGTGCAAAGCCGAGTTGAACGAAAAGCGCGGCGCCCGCCGTGTACTCCAGATTCCAATGACGCTCAGCTTTTCCATCGCTGACAACGAAATCGTTTGAGCCACGCTGTAGCGCAAAATCGGCTCCCGCCGGCGGAATTGGCTGGGGACGATGGCCGGCGAGGCTCGCGAGCAGCCCTGGCGTTGCAAGAACATGCGCGGAATTGGCGCGCGAGCTAACGACCATAGCCGGTAGCGTCGACCCTTTTATCGGTCCAAAGATCTGGACGGACTCATCAGGGCCCACTTCGAAGTCGAAGCCGAGGACTTGCCTGCCTTGTTGCAGAATCTGGAGCGTGTGACTGCCTGCAGAGATGTCGCTTCGAGTGAAATTTCCTCCCTGTAGATCGGTTGCGCTGCCGTCGAGCACAGCCTGCCCGCGCCTGATATCACTGAGAATTTGGATCTGCGGCGGCAACAGCTCGAGATGAAAGGGGATGGAAACGGGAGAGGTGGCGAAGGCGGAGACATCCAGAATCTTTTCTTCGGCGCGAAAGCCGTCAGCGCTGGCGCTCACCCGGTGCACTCCGGAGCGGACGCGGACGTGATTGCCTGATATGGGTTGGCCGTCAAGCTGAAACCTTGGGGAAGGGGCATCGTCGGCCGAGAGCGTGACACTGACGCCACCGAGCGGCGTATTGATTTTAAAATGCCTGACGGCCAATGCGACTCCGACAAGAATCGCGGCTGTCGCACCAATCCACCACAGCCAAAGCAGCCGTTTGCGGGCCGAACTGGTACGGGCTCGCCGGCGAGGATCGAGCTCGCGGGTATCAAATTCAGGCGAACGGTTCGGGTTTGGCGTAAAGGGTCTAACGTGGTTCGGCGGACCAAACCCACCCACTACTGTCGCGGCAGAACCATTCCAGTCATCTGGCATCTGGCGCCCCCAGGATGGCGGCGTCCGTTCAGTCGCAGTCGCGGCCGGACCACGACGCGAACTCTCACCCGCACCTACGGACGCTCGTCTGCTGGTCTCGGCGCGCTTCCTTTCCACAGCCTGGCTCAATCGAGAATGGAGCTGAGCGAGCCGGATCTCGGTAGGATGCTCTTTGCATCCCTGCCGCGCCTTTTCGAGCGCTGCTTCGAGATTGCCGGCGCCTTGCAGATCGCGCGCTTCGCTCAGATAGCGATCGACAACTTGCCTTCGCTTGTTATCTTCGACAATCGCCAGAAGGCTCTTGGCAACAGGATCGGAGTCGTCAATCTGAAGAGCTTCCTCCACAAAGCCCGCTGCCTCGCGCCAGTCCTGCGCCACGATTCCCCGCGCATATTCCACCAATCCGCTCTGCAGAGCGGCCCGGATCGCCGAATTCTTTTCGTCCAGCTGCATGGCATCACGCAGCTTGACGATGGCAGCAAGATCGTTCCCCTCGGAGGAGAGCTTCTGTGCCTCCTCGTACAGCAACAGCGCCTGCCGGCTTTTCGCTTCGGCGCTCTGAGCGAGTTTGCGGAGCCGCACCAGCTCGCCATCTTCAGGAAACTGCCCCAGAGCCTCGGCGGCGGCCTGATCCGCTTTGCTGTAATCGCCAGAAGACATCAGGCGCTCGATTTCCTCGACGAGCCGTGCCTTCGTCTCTTCTCTCGTCTGGTCTTCGCGCCTGAGGCGAAGCCGCTCCAACTCGAGATCGAGGCCCGGAAATTGACCGTATACATTGCGGAGAATGTCCCACTGCCCGAGCGCCTCGGAATACTGATTTTTCTCTTCGTACGCCCTGGCACGGGAGATAATAGAACGCACCAGATCGCGGCGCTCCTGAACCAGCTTCAGCGAATGCTTGAAAAGTTGCTCATCGGGATAACGCTCGACCGCCTCCTTCAATACGCTCAGCTTGCGATCGAGGTCCATCTCGGCTTCCGCCTGCGCATTAATGCGCCCAATCGCGCCCGACTTCTCTTGCCGCCGCACCTCCTCTACTTCCAGCTTCAGCGCCTGAAACATGGGTTCGCCCGACCGCTTCGCCAAAACCTCGTTGCATAGCTGAAGCGCCCTTGTAAAGTCGCGGGAAGCCAAAGCTGTGCGCCCTTCGGTGTACATGCTCTCGAGCTTGTCGCGCTCGGACCGGATCTTCTGATAGAGGCTCTGATGCTGAGGATCGATTTGCGAGTTCGGTGAAACGCTGCGCTGCAATTCGATAATGCGTTCGAGCTTGTTCAGCGCCGTACTGATTTCCCCATTTTTGTAACAGGCCAGCGCGGATTCGTAGAACTGCTCCTGTTGCTTGCGCAGCTTCGAAATTTCGAGTTCGCGCCGGTGAATTCGCCTTACAAACTCGCGCGCACGGGTGTTTGAGCCGTCAATCTTGAGAATTTCGGCCAGCGCTTGCCTGGCCTGCGCAAAAAGCTGGTTGTCGAAGTGCTGATCGGCCAGCCGGAACCAATCTTCAATCTGATGGGCATGCTTTTGGCGCTCGATCTGCGACTTCATCGCCAGCGCATGCACGTTGGCGGGCTCGATCTCTAGTACACTGAGCACTTTTGGCAAGGCCAAATCGTATTCGCCCTCTTCGATCCGGGCGCGGGCGCCTTCCAGAAACTGGCGAACCGTTTTTGCGCGCATCGCCTGCTCAATCTGCGATCGCATCGTCGCCAATTCCGGTTCAACGTTGCCTTCCGATTCCAGTTCGCACAGGATTTCGAGGGCAAACTGATGATCGCCGTCAGTGAAGGCCTTTCTCATGCGGTCAATTCGCGGCTGAATCTTGCTCGGCTTGAAGCGCTCGATCGGCTCATTGCGAACGGCCTTCCTGAGTGTTTCGGCAAACTCCCGAATCGTCGGGTAACGGTGAATCGGTTGCTTCGCCAGCGCTTTGTGAACGGTCCGGCTGATTGGAATGCTGACCGCCGGATTAAGTTCGGAGACCGGCGGTGGGTTGTAGTTGCGCAGCGCTTCCGCCATATCTACTTCCGTTTCGCGCGCAAATGGCTTACTTCCAGTCAGAGCCTCATAGCAAACGACACCGAGTGAAAACACATCGGAACTGGGCGTGGCGGGTTTCATTTCGAGCTGTTCCGGCGCCATATAATGCAGCGTGCCCTTGATGCCGGTGACGGTGCGCGCGCCGGCCAGATGAACGACGCCGAAATCGATAATTTTCACCGTGTCGTCATCCATGACGAAGATGTTGCTGGGTTTCAGATCGCGATGCACGAGGCCCCGATCGTGAGCTGCCTGCAACCCTTTGCATGCCTGTCCCATGATTTCGACGACGCGTTCCGGTTCGAGCCGCCGGCCGCTCATTTGGATGAGCTTGTCGAGCGTTGCACCGGGCAATAAGGGCATTACGAAATACGGCTTATGCTGGCCGTTATCGATGAACTCTCCGGTGTCGAGAATGTCGACAATATTCGGATGGCAGAGGCGGGCAAGCACCGTCCATTCTTTTTCGAACAATTCGACAGCTGCGGGATCGATTGACCCCCACATTGTCTTTATGGCGACAAAGCGCTTCGTGACGCTGTCGTATGCCTTATAGACGACGCCCATACCGCCTTGACCAATGGGCGGGTCCTTCAGCTCGTAACGGCCTCCGACTACCTTCGAGCTCGGCATGACATCAGCTACTATCCAGTCTCCCTGATTTGCTTCCGGATCAGTCCTCATTGCAATTCAGCAACCAGCGCTTTTAGGACGGAAGCCGCCGCCAGCCCCACCAGGGGACCAGCCAATTTCAGCGACTGGACTCTCTAGAACGACCCTGACAGCGCTCTCCGCTATTCTCGCAGAGGCAGGCTCCGCAGGAGATTCACGGCCGTCAGCATTCGTTGCTGCGCAAGCGACTGGGAACGAAGCCGTGCCGCTTGAATTCCTTCGAGCAAAGCTGTAGCTGCGACGTAGGCGCCCGGGAAAAAGCATTCTAGACGCGAGAGCTCTATGCAGTCCTGAGAAAGGCCAGCAAGCTGCGCATCGCCAATCCGGTATTCAGGGTCGCCCGTGATTGACTCCAGCGCGCTGATCACCTTGTCTAGTTCCTTCACTACGCTAGCCGTGCTCCGTACTGAAACGGATAGTAGACACACTCGAATGACTCGCATTCAGAGGGGTATGATACATGCTTTTTACACCTCTGCGCGAAACTCTTTCCAGCTCAATTTTATATCGCTGGTCATTGCTCGGGATATATCCGAGCACTCGCAGGCGCAATGAAAGGTCCTGATGGAAAAACCGTTGAGTACCAGAACTTATTGTGGACTCTATCTGGGCCGGCGGGCCAAACGGCTAAGCACCCTAGAGCCAGCTGCCTTTGCCCGAGGTCTTGATTCGCGCCGGAGCTCCAGGATCAGCCGCATAACCAGCGTCTCGATCTGGTCTCGAACCTCCCGATACATTTCGACTGGCTGCCCGATCGGATCCTCTATTTTCCACTCCTTGACTTCAATGGGAATGCGATTAGGAAGTTTGATGCCGCTCATGTTCACGAGAAGATCGAGGTCCGCCATGGCGACCGACCCCAAGTCCTTCGTATGCTGGCCCTCCAGGGGAACGTTCTTTTCTTGCATCACGTCGAAGGTCAGCGGCTGAACGATAGGGGCAGGCGACAGGCCGGCGCTCGAGGCCCGTAGAACATCTGCGCCGTAAAACTTCGCGAATCCCTCCGCCATCTGGCTGCGGCACGAATTGCCGACGCACAGGAAGAGAACATGTTTCACTGTATGCTCCTGATTCTAGCCGATTTAGCGATCGTTACAATCAGTTTTCACACGAATCGGACAAGTCTGGTTTACTCCCGCAGTACTGGGTTTCATGCTGGTATCCGGCCGCGTGCCAGCCGTTTTGTTCGGCCACCTTCTTTAGAAAGTGCCGGTGGATGCGGTCATCGACGGTCAGTTCGGGGTGAAATGTAGCGGCCATATGTTTCCCCTCCTCCACGAGTACGGGATCATGCATGTAAGTGATCAGAACGCGCGTTTCGTCTCCGGCGCGGCGGATAATCGGAGCGCGGATAAAGACGGCTTCCACCGGACGTCCATCGAGGGTCAATTGAATAATGCGGCTGTCGATCTGGCGGCCATAGGCGTTGCGTTCTACGGTGAGGTCCATCAATCCGAGCGCTTCCTGCTCCGGGTTCACGACATGTTTTGCGAGCAGGATCGCTCCGGCACAAGTCCCGAAAATCGGTTTCCTGGCGCCGAATCGCCGCAGCGGCTCAAACAGTTTCTCCTCCTGAAGAAGCTTCAGCATGGTCGTGCTCTCACCGCCCGGGATAATGAGCCCGTCGATCCGGTCAAGATCGGCCTCAGTGCGTACTTCGACCGCGTTTGCGCCGACGCGCTCGAGAGCGCGCCGGTGTGCCTCAAAGTCGCCCTGCAAGGCGAGTACGCCGATGGTCGATTTCTCCGTTTGCATTTCGGCTGTCAGCTGTTAGCTTTCAGCTGCTGAGCTACCAGCCACGCGTCTGCATAAGTTCCGCCTCGCCCAGTTTCGAGATGTCGAGCCCGGGCATGGCGTCGCCGAGTTCTTCGCTCGCTTCGAGCAGCTTTTCGGGATCGCGATAATAGGTGGCCGCCTTCACGATTGCTTTCGCGCGCTTTTCTGGATCGGAAGATTTGAAAATTCCCGAACCGACGAAAACGGCTTCCGCGCCCAGCTGCATCACCAAAGCGGCGTCAGCGGGAGTCGCGATGCCGCCGGCCGAGAAATTCGGCACGGGCAGCTTGCCATTAGCCGCGACATATTCGACGAGCTCGAGCGGCGCTTGCAGGTTTTTAGCTTCTCGGACCAACTCTTCCTTACCTAGCACTGTGAGCTGCTTCATCTCCTTGACAATGGTGCGGATGTGGCGAACGGCCTCGACGATGTTGCCGGAACCGGCCTCGCCTTTAGTTCGAATCATGGCCGCACCCTCCGCAATCCGCCGCAAAGCTTCGCCGAGATTACGCGCGCCGCATACGAAAGGCACTTTGAAGTCGTGCTTCGAAACGTGATGTTCTTCGTCCGCGGGAGTGAGGACCTCGCTTTCATCGATATAGTCGACTCCAAGCGCTTCGAGAATCCGCGCTTCCATGAAATGGCCGATCCGCACCTTAGCCATGACAGGTATGGTGACTGCCCGCATGATCTCACGGATGACTTTGATATTCGACATACGGGCCACTCCACCCTCTTTGCGAATATCGGCCGGCACGCGCTCGAGTGCCATCACAGCGCTTGCGCCCGCCTTCTCGGCAATTAATGCCTGCTCAGCATTGACGACGTCCATAATGACGCCGCCTTTTAGCATTTCTGCCAGTCCGACCTTGAGCCGGAACGGCTCGCTGAAGAAATTCACTGCAGTACTCCTTCCTGACGTCGTATTCAGACCAGCACGGGCGCTGGCTCAAATTCTTTTTGTGTCATTGCTATCAACTGGTTGGCAGCGGTTGTTCCGATGACCCGAATGCCATTCTCGATTTGCAGGGGCGATAGGCCCCCAAAGCTCAGGCGCAAGCCG
>JBAUZG010000339.1:0-2100 GCA_049585195.1 Bryobacteraceae bacterium
CCTCCACCGTCTCCGCGGCGCCCGCCGCAACCGGAGATGCCCGGTGAAAAGCGACTCGGCGCGTGGTCTATGAGCTCGACAACGCAACATTGACGGCTCGGATCGCTGAAATGCCGGGTCTGACGCAACATTGGTTCGATGAGTAATCGACCGCCCCGGCGCCGCGAACCGCGCAAAAATCTCTGAGTAGTAGTTTCTAGGTCATTTTGCTTTGTCGCCGCGAGGGGCTCGGAAATCAACCGTTATTTGAAAACGCGATACCGTGGGTCGGTAACATCGGGATGTTTTTTGTTTATGAAAACGTACGATGCGGCGTCCTCGCTGAAGCGGGTTGTCTGAATTGCCCCTTGAGTATCAAAAGTGACTGATTGGTGCCGCACGAATGGACCGGGTGCCACATAAGCGATCGTGTGAACATGATCGCGCGCGGTGCTGTCATAGAATTTCGCGGTCATCAATTGAAGGCCGGACGGCTTACCAGACTGCCCGGGGTTAGCCGCCAGCTCTCGAAGCTCTGCACTGGTCATGTCTCTAAACTGCACACAAATCGCGCCCGGTTTGGAGCCCGATAGTTGGCGGGCGGCCTCTCTGAGATTGTGGTATACGCCCATCAACGGGGCGTTCGGCTGCAGACTCCGTACTGCAATTATCGTCGCACTTTGCCGCGGGCTAAATGTCATGATCGTGTGGCCTATTTCATCACCGACCACGCGGTTGCAGTAATTCCTTACATCGTCTTCCGCGATACGCGGCGGTGACTCACAGTCGAATGGCGAGCCGACAATGGGCAACTCGTGATAAGATACTGTACAAGTTTCACCGTCAGCATCCGCGGCTTTTTCAAGCGCTTGTCCGATGGTTGCCGCAACGGCGCTCAAGAATTCGCGGGCTCCGTGAAGCCGGTCGGGAATCGTGGCAACCAGTAATCGCACAATGCCGCGCTTTTGTGGTCTCTGCATCTTGTCCGAGACATAAGGGATAAGTTGGTATTGCCGCTGTGTATGCACCCGATGTCCAAGATCGCCGCTAACCGATTTGCATTCCACTTCAAACTCAATCTCGTTGTCTTTTGCCAGAAAGTCATAACCGCCACCTTCACACAGATCATGAAACTCAACATCAAAACCCCTAGCCATGAGATGCGCGACAGTCCTCATTTCGAATCCAAGTGGCGATAATCCCACGTTGTCTTTGAGCGCGCCCGCAAGTCTACTCTTGAGTATGTGTTGACCGTGTGCCGGCAGTCTCGAAAACACCCGCGCTGTTAATGCGGTAAACGAGTATAACGCACCTAAATCAACGGTCGGTGTGGAATTAATTTCAGGTATTCGCCCTCCTGTGTTTCGGTTGTAGTTGCGCACATAAATCATCGCGCGTTCGAGAGGAAAATGACTGCCTAAATATCGGTCGAGCAGAGGATTATCGTGTATTTGCCGTTCAAAATCAGCCTTGCGCTTTTGCCACCGACCTGCCCCGGTAATTTCGGTGAAGCGACGCAGAAGAGCCGGAATTTCTGCGGGGCGAGCGTCGATATCGAAGTGCATATGAACCCGACGGCTAAGCGGTCAATCTCGAAATCGTGGCTCGGCTTACATTGTAGCGGCGCGCGAGTTCGTCGAGCGTAGCGGCGTGCGCGCACCGTCTGATGGCCTCTTTCTGTTGGGCCGGGTCAGGGGGCGGCCTATGCCCTTCCCTTGGGCCTTGACGCGGCTCTGGCCTTCGGCGGTGCGGGTGCGGATGAAAATCCCGCTCCACGTCGACAAGGCGTCCGAGTACCGCGAGCGCCCGATGCCGCTGGCGCTGTCGGCCCCACCGTTCCGCCAAGGATCGAAATTGCGCCTTCGCGTCCACTTATGTAAACCGTAACCCGTTGATGCGGTTGACTCAAGCAAAATGCGCGAAACTCTAATTTTCGCAACAGTGTGCCTGCCTGAAATCGCGGATAATAGCGCGCAGATCTTGCAATTGCGGTAATAGCATGGTATTATCTTCCTGGAGATAGCGCTCGGGAGCGGGCGCGATGACGGCGAAGGAGAAAGAGCGTGCTTGTAGATTCATTGCAGAAACAGGAGGCGCGGGACGAGCGCGGCCGCTTTTTGG
>JBAUZG010000340.1:0-5650 GCA_049585195.1 Bryobacteraceae bacterium
CCTTCGCCTTGAACGCCGCGTTGTGCTTCTTCCGTGTCCGCTTCATCTCCTGCTCCCGCGCTATCCGCGCTTTCTAGGGGCAGGGCTCCACCTTAGCCAACTGTCTGATTTTCGGGGTCCAGCTCATACCGTCTATCGACCGCGTTTGGTACGGTGATGATGCTGCGTCTCCGCCAGGCATTTTTCTTGCCTGCATCCGTCAGGTCGCGTCCGAGGACGAGCTCCCAAGTTTCGGTGTGGGAATAGATCCCATTCCATTTGTGTGGGATATGGAAACTGGCCCAAATTGACCGCAGCCTATGTTTCAATTGGGGGAGACCTTGCCGCCCTGCGGGCGAGAAAACTCCCCCTACCGCCACCCTGCTAATAAAGATTCTCTTAGTCTACCCCCGCTAGGGGGAGTTTTGTAGACCAGCTAGCTGAAAGCCAGTCCGCATGTTGTGCGTGCATCAGCGACATACTTTTGTGGAGGGCCAGCTTGAGCAAATCGGGCATCGCAGGTCCCCCCGAATCACCAGGGACAGTCGGTAACCTGTGGATCGTAGGTGCTCTCGGCGAGGAGCGTCAGACCGATTTGACGCCACAGACGGGTGGGCATGATTACGATCACCTCGGAACCGGGCCGATAGCGAAAACCGAGGGTTCGGCCGACGATTTGATCAAACTCGTCGAGCAGATGCAGCTTCACGCAGTTTGCGGATTCAAAAACTGCATTCTCGACGAGGAGATCGCGATACTGGTCTGGAGACGGAAACATCATGACATAGTAGATCTTCTTGCCGATGTAGTCGTTGAGGCCCTTTGCCCGATTGGGCGTGATCCCGTGGTCATCAGCCTTGTTGCTGATGATGATTGCATTTGGATCGGAAGCTACGATTTCCTCATGAATATGGCGGACCCACTGCCGATCTGGTTTGTCTTTCGGTAAGCGCGCGCTCTGTCATCGAGGTAAATTTGAACTCGCATCCGCTCACGGGGCAGATAGCAGGCAACCGGCAAATCTGTGATGCGCCAAGTCGAGGGAACCGGGGGTCTCGCCATAACGCCGATCGTGTCGAGCTGAGCTCGCCATTCTCGCAGAGCTGGACCGTACTTGGGATGAGCATCGATCCGTGCGAGTTGCCGGCGACGAATGAATTCGAGCGCCATTCGGATCTTGCGTTCGGTTGTCGTCACCGTCAGCCTAAAGTTGTTTCGGCTCCACCAATCACGGCTCCTAGCGTAATATTGCTGTCCCCCGATCCGTACATAAGGACTGTTTGGAGAGTTGTTTACCCCGAATGGTTCGACATCCGGATTGATCGTAATTAGATCCTGATCGGCGTAATGGGCTTCCACAATGCTGAGCATTTCCTCAAATGACACTGCGGCGCCGCCTTTACGATAGACTTCGAAAGCTTCTAGTCGGGTGGCCATGCCGAGGGTTTTGAAATTCGGGATCGAAGCGACAAATTTGTGGACCCAATCCGCTGTTTCTCGGGGGTGGATCGTGAGCAGGTCGGCGATGCTGCACTCATCGTGGAGGACCCAAGAGAATTGCGTTTCGAACCGGATCTGCCCACGAATGAGTTGTTCCGACCTGTAATCGAGATCGTTTCGCGTCTGCAGCCATTCTTCGAATCTCGGATGAAGCCAGTAGCGGGTCCCGCCTTGATGAAACCAGTTTTGCACGATGCCGTGCGTCGTGAATATAACAGTAGCGTCGCGAACTGCTGGATCGAAATTCCTCCCGCGCCAACCGAGCTCATATTGGAGCTGATGCCGGTGACGGTTGATCACTTCGAGCTGAACACAGCTTGGATCTGCGTAAACCGCCTCAATTTCACTGCTGTAGCCGTTACGGGCGGCGCGTTCGGCGCTTGATCGAAAGCCGGGCACCACATCCCGGAAAACCTCGTCGAATGATCGCAGAACGATGCCTCGAAACCCTTTTTCGGGTCCCTTGCGCTCATTGAATTCGGCGCATTTCCGTACGGCCTGATCATAGGACCGGCACGCCACAACGAAAAATCCCGGGTGGAAGACCCGGTAATCATTCTGATCACCCAGCATCACATCGAGAGCTGTTGATGTCTTGCTTGCACCTTCGGCGGACACGATGGCGCTCAGCTGATGATCGGTGGCGTACGCTAATGCCGAGCTGAACGTCTTTCTCGGGATCACCTGGTCACCAATCGATGGGCGCTCGATTTGAAAGCCATAAGGCGAGGCCACCTGTTGTATATCACCGCCCTCGTCGATATCCGCGGGATGGAGCCAGGCCATTGTTTCGGCGAAAAACCGTTCCAGCCACGATTGAGAGCGGTCCGGCAGCCCTGCCGAAAGGGTTCCCTGCCTGAGAAAAGTTTGGACGAGTTCGTTGGCGCTGAGGGGAAATTCAAAACGACACTGCTGGATCTCCGGGTCCTTCGAGCCGACGACGATCGTGTTGTAGCGGCCGATCATGAATGAGCCGGGGGCGCAGTCCCGGAGGTTATTTCGAAATCGGATTCGCCAATCATCCTTGTACCGATCGACATCGACCGCGGACGGGGCCTTGTCGGGCCTGCCGAAAAGGCACTCGCATAATCGGTTGATGGCTGCGATCAGGTCCCGTTTGGCGGCCGCGTCGAGCTCAGTCGTCGGGGTAAACGGGCGGGGTGATCGGGATGATCGGGACCTTCGCGCCTCTTCAAAAAATGACCGCGGCGGTAGCAACCACTCGTCGCCTGATTTCGAGTAGGCGCGTCCCCGTGAATAGACAACGATCTGCGGGATCCGAGTGCCAGCCGGCGCCTCCAGGATGTTCTTTGTCGGATCCTCGCGATGGTCGGTCGCGATCCGTACGCCCCATGGAGTGCGCCGGTAGCGATCGGGCTCTTTGAGCCTCGTATCAGGTGGAATCGCGATCTCGAGCGTCTGGCGGATAATGTGCTCCACGGGGGACCAACACGCCATCAGCCCTGAACGCAAAATGAGGCCGTCCGGGACCTCTGGGCACGCACCCGGTGGAACTTCGAAATCGCCAATGAAGCGGCTACGAGCGAGGTGCCGGCTATCGACGAGGATGTGAAGATGACAGGACTTGTTTCCCGACCAGACCAATTCCACGTGGCGGAAGTCCCGGTATCCGCACAGAGCATTGTAGAGAACATCCAACCGGCATTGCTTGTCGGTACCGGCTAGCGACCATCGGATCTGGTGCTCAAGAAATTCGCGCTCATTGTAATCCGGGTCATACTCGAATGTCAGCACCACATTGCCACGGTTGACAATCCTCTCCAGCGGCGGCGGCCCGATGTACTGGTCACCGCATTTGTCGCAGAGTCGAAGTGGGTTGGTAAAATACGGAAACCGTTCCTGCAGCTGCGATGGCGGAATTTGGCGGTAGATAGCATCCTCGATTTGCCGCTGGCTCTTACCCTTTGTGCGAACGTCGTTCGATAAACAAATGTACGAACCATCTTTTATGTTCAGAATTTCCGGATAGAGCCGGTTGAACAGTTTGTTCTGCGGCTTTTCGATGGCCTTGATCATCCTGTTCAACGAGGTCGGCCGCAAAAACGACATGTATTGGCGCACGACCGCAATCAACGCGGTCTGATCAGACTTCAGGTACGCCGGAACGATTTGGCCGGCCGATGTAGGTCTGGAGCTTGCTGCAGGCTTTAAGGCGACCGACTTGGCAGTGGTGGAGTGGTCAGGGGTGTCAGCAGACGCGGCGGCGCGTCCGCACTTATTCGAGTCTAATTTCATGTGTCCAATCTTTTTGATAATAATCGTGTCGATCGCTTTGCGCCACCGGAGGCCGTCGCCCCCGATGACACGATTGGACACGATTGAGTGACTACGTCACTCAGAAGGTATTTAGCTGCATCGCTCGACTGCAGCAAATTTCTGGAGACCAGGCTCGTACCGGTACCTTCTTTGTTCTGCGGGCTGAGGCTTCACTAAGGTGGAAATCTATGGTCTGTTCTCCGTGCCACGGAACGCACCCGTATATCGCGGTGGGCACCCCCACATCGAAAACTGTATGGGTCTCGAATCCAGGACCCCCCTTTGGCTTCCGGGCGGATCAACACATCGGGGATTCCGACGGTTGCACGGCGAATATGCCCGCCAAGACCTTCGCCCCAAATCGAGAAGACCCCCTAGCGGGCCACTGGAAGGAAACGCTGTCAGAACCCAGAGGTATGGTAGCGCGACGAGTTGGCCAGACATGGGGCCGCTTGGGGTTTCGGCTCTGGTGCGGCAATCTGACCATGACCCACTCTTGATGCAGCGGCAGTTTGGGATAGATCCCTTTTACGGCCGTCGCAGTGGCGGTCATAGAATGGAGAATCACATTGCAGACTGTTAGTAAAGAAGCGGCTCGCGATTACCGCGAGACCGCGAAGTTCATACCTCATGAGCGGATAAAGGCCGAAGAGTTGGAGTGGGGCAATTGGGTTGACCCAAACGAGCATTGCCCATATTCGCATTACGAGATCGCTGACGGGACCGGCACCGTCTATACCGGCGTCGAGTATGGCGATGGCTCTATCGAAACTGCCGGCTCTTGCCTCTGGGAAAGCGCTGAGACGTTTCGGGCCGATTTCGGCCGCCCATTATGGAAGACTTATCTCGGTTTCAGCGACACCGAAACCCTGTACTGGAATGAGGACACAGGCGAATGGTACTGTTATCGAGAGCATAGGAACGGCGAGAACTTCAGCTGTCGCGTGAAGGAAGGGGAGCTGTTGGAGTGGTTGCCAAGCTTGGTCAATCACGACATGCTGGAACTCTGTCGTAGCGGTGAGGACGGTTACCCTGAGGTCGGGAACGTCTTTGTCAGCTTGCCCGGTGCGCTCGTACAGAAAGCCCGGGATCTCACGTCGCGGGGCCAATCAGCGCGCGACTGGATCGTCGAGACACTGTTGAAAGCGGTTGAAACGGCGCAATCGAAACCATCTCCGGAAGTGCGTTCACTTTCTAAAAGATAAATGCTCGCGCGAAGCGCAGTTGCAGCAGACCTAAGGAGGTCTACGAGTGGTCGGTGAGCTGCCGCAACGAGGGCTTCGCCGAAATATTCGAAAAGAGCAGCGCCACTGATCGGTCCCCGGGCTTGACCCGGGGATCGGCTGGTCGTTGAGCGTGCGCTCATTCGACGGATCCCAATCGGCTTTTAGCTTTCGCCACTCGGCTCGCCGTATCCTTGCCAACAGCGCCGTCAAAGACAGCCGCCAGCGCCCGACGTGCCCGACGGCTATTGGTGCCAGCAAGATAGGCCAACGATCAGCGAGTCGGCCTGCCGGGTTCGCCGCTGGTAAGCCGCAGTGCCGTGCTCTTCCATTCGGTTGTCCTGCCCTCGGCGTATTGAGCCGGGCCCGCGGCATCGCGATCTCCACTCGACCAAATGTCCCCATCGGCGATCGCGATCCGATGGCCATGATGGCCGGTGATCCTCTTGGGGCCATCGGCATTATCGGGCGCCGTCTTCGGCTGGCGGCCATACCGCGGGCGCAAGCGCACGCCTCGAGTTCGGTTTCGATTACGGCTTGGATGAAGCTCGAACTTGGTCGCGCAAAACAGCTTCAATCGGATCAAACCAGTCGTCAAGGAGACGGGGTACCGTCTCGGCTTCCGACTGCGGGACCGGCGGCTTCATGCTATCATTGCTCATGGCGTAGTC
>JBAUZG010000341.1:0-2432 GCA_049585195.1 Bryobacteraceae bacterium
GGCGTCGCTGATCAGCTTCGACCAGGTGTAGGCGGCCAGAACGGAAGCCCCATTCGAGAAGCGCTTTTCGGCCTTCACCTGCAGCGACTCATAGGTGGAATTGCCGATACCCGCGCCAGCGAAACTCATGCCGTTATATTCGGGATAGGGCCGCAGCAGTTGGCCCTCTTCAATCGTGGAGGTGTGCAGCGAGGCCGACGGGGCGAGTTCGTTGTAAAAGGGGTTTGGGACGGTCTGCGTGAGCGCGTTTCCGAGAGACAGATATTGGTCGGGCAATTGATCGATCTGAAAGCCGTCAATCGGCAGATGCGTGCCTTTCGCTCCGCCGTATGCCACGTCGACAAGAAATCCGTTACCGAATTCCTGCTGAATGTCGGCATTCCACTGCTGGGCGTAGCCGTAGGGATTACTGAGGATCGATTCCGTTTGCCCATTGCCGAGCAGGAGCTGCGCGTAGTTTGGGTTGCGGCCAGGAGGCGCTATTATGCCGTTCGGGAACGGATTGTTGATCGTCGCTCCCGGCACGCCAGTGTAGCCGGAGGAGGGGATGTTGGTGCTGATTGAATTGACCGAATCGTTATTGGGGCTGTAATCCCAGGCCACGTCGTTCGGCAGCCAGAAGATGCCGTAACCGGCATGGAAGACCGTCTTCGAAGCGATCTGAAACGCTGTACCGATGCGCGGCGAATACTGCACCCAATTCGGGGCTATATTACTCCGATAGTTGTCATAGGGCGAGTCGACCAGATCGATATTGCCAGGGTAGTTCAAGCCCGCGGCAGCGAGCACACTGTTGGGCTGCGTGGGATTGAATAACGTCATCCGGTTGAACCGCTCGGTCCACGGTCCGTCGTGCTCCCAGCGAAGACCGAGGTTTAGGGTCCATCGCGAAGTGACACGCCAATCGTCGTTGACAAACAGCGCCGGATAGTATTGCTGTCCCGCAACGAGCGCGGGAGACGAAGCGTTGCCGCTCGAGGGATAGCCGAGAAGAAATGTGGCCAAGCCGGCTCCGCCGACCTGGTTAACTGCGTTCGACGCAGTCAAATCGGGGTTGAAGTTGAATATTCCCGTCGGAATATTCGTCTGCGTATAGTTGTGAGTGATGCGGAGGAACTCGCCACCTATCTTGATGGTGTGATTTCCGGCAATTTTAGTCAGCGTGGATGCGATCCGGTAATTGTCGTTCCGGGAAAGAATCACGCTTCCTGCTCCCTGGCTTCCGAAGGTGCCCGCTGTATCGAAGTTGTTGATGACGGGCACGGGCAAGTCGCGGAATACAGCCTCGGAATTTAACGAAGCCGGCCAGCCGAGCTGAGTCAGATCGTAGCCGAGCGTCTCGGGAGTGCGGTCGTAGATGAAGCGCTGGTAACTCGCGCGAAACTCCCCAACAGTTGTCGGCGAAAACGAATAAGTATCGCTCAGAACGAAATTGTTAGTATTCATCACTTCCGTACAGCGATCCTGGCAGACGCCGTCTTTCAACGGATCGATAGGCAGGTTCAAGTTGCCCCAATAGCTGTAACGGGCGCTGATGTGCTGCTTTTCGGATACGTTCTGGTCGAGATGGGCGACGGTCTCATTATTGTTGCCGCCGACGCTCGCATTTGTCACGTAGTTGTTGGCGTTCGTTCCGGGTAATCCTGCGGTGTTGGGCGCTGGATAGAGGTTCAACATGATCAGAGAGGTTGGATTGATGCGGCTGCTGGGAATGATGTTGCCTGCGAAGGGCTGCCGGCTGTACTGCGCCACACCAGCGCCGCAAGCCGGGTAACCGGGCGCTCCGGTGCCGCAGGTGGTCAACGGATCGTAGATACTTACGCCGTGGCCAGCCGCGTAGCCGCTCAGATCGCCCGTCCGTTCCTGGGCGGTCGGGACGGTTTCCACAAACGTTTCGCCCTGCCGGAGGCGGAATCCTTCGTAGTTCACGAAGAAGAAGGTTTTGTCTTTGCCGTTATACAGCTTTGGAATGTAAACGGGACCGCCAAAATTGGCGCCAAACTGGTTTTGAGTGAAGGCTCCACGGCCGATATCGGCTTCATTGTTGAAGAAGGTGTTCGCGTTGAGATCCTTGTTGCGGAGGTACTCCCATGCCGCGCCATGGATCTCGTTGGTGCCCGACTTCGTCGTGAAGTTGATGACACCGCCGGCGAAACGTCCATATTCAGGCGATAGGTCACTAGTGGCGACTTTGAATTCCGCAAGCGAATCCTGCGTCGGAGTCAGCGCCATGATGTTGATATAACCACCGTTCACCGGAGAGCCGTCGAGCCACACCATGCTTTGATTCGCCATGCCGCCGCCCATCTGAAAATTGCCCCAGGCAAACGGATTGGTTCCGGTCGGAGTCCCACCTGCCTGGCCCTGCGTAACGACCGATGGAACCAGGGCGGCCAGGGCCATCGGGGTGCGTCCATTGAGCGGAATTTCGT
>JBAUZG010000342.1:0-10207 GCA_049585195.1 Bryobacteraceae bacterium
CGGCGACGCCAGCACCGGCCGGTGCTCAAGATATCTCTGGACATCGGCCGCCAACTCGGCTACCGAAGGGTATCGCCGTTCCCGAACTTTTTCCAAAGCCTTCAGCGTGATCCAGTTCAGGTCGCCATCTACGACGTGGTGCAGCGACGCCGGATCGGTCTGGCGGTGCGTGGCGATGTTGACCGCTGCCGCGCCCATTGTGTTCAGCCTACGAGACAGCGACGGAGCCTCCTCTTCGCGGATGATGCGGAGCATCTCAGCTAAACCAGCCTGCCGCATTCGGGCCGCGTCGAAAGGGACAGTGCCGATCAGTAACTCGTACAAGAGCACCCCGAGCGAATACACATCGGAGCGCTCATCGATATCTCCGGTCATCACCTCGGCCTGCTCAGGACTGCCGTATTCCGGTGTGCCCACCATCTGGCCGAATTGCGTTAGCAGAGTATTTTCCACGGCCCATTGCTCGGTAGCTTTTGCGATGCCGAAGTCGATCACTTTAGGAAGAGGCCTGCCCTCCTGTTCCGTGACCAGCACATTCGACGGCTTCAGGTCGCGGTGGATCACCCCCTTGTGATGAGCGTGCTGAACCGCGCGGCACACGGCAAGAAAAAGTTCCAAACGTTGGCCGATTGTCATCCGATTGCCGTCGCAGTACAGCGTGATGGGTACGCCGTCGATGTACTCCATAACGAAGTAAGGCCGGCCCTTGGGCGTAGCGCCCGCATCGAAGATCCGCGCGATATTCGGGTGGTCCATCATCGCCAGCGCCTGGCGCTCGTTGGCGAAGCGGGCGAGGACCTCGTTCGTGTCCATCCCGAGTTTTATTACTTTGAGGGCTACACGGCGGCGAATGGGTTCGCGCTGCTCAGCCAGGTACACGGTGCCCATACCCCCTTCGCCTAGAGGTCGAAGAATGTGATAACGGCCGAAGTCGTCATCACCGGTTGGCGCTGTAGCTGTATCGATGGTCTGAGTTCTGGATTCGTCTGCGCCAGCCGTACTCTCGAAAAAGCCCTGCATCAGGCACCCAGGACACAATCCCGCGGGATCATCGGGACCCGATTCCGCTCCGCACTGAGGACAATTTGGCATTTGGGCCAGAGTGGCAGAATGATTTTACGACTTTCGCCCCAACTCTTGTAACCTTCAGCGCCGCGATTCCTTACTCGGGACAGGTGAGCCGGATTGGAACCGGCAAACCATATCAATCAAGACCCAAGGAGATTCGTGATGAAAAGAGTTTTGCTTCGTTGTCAAGTTGCCTGGCTTCTGGCAGTTCCTATGCTCTATGCACAAAGCGCGGTTGCGCAGGACGAGTCAGGCACGGTTAAAGAATGCTCAAACGCTACCCTACAGGGCAGCTTCGGATACACCAGCACGGGAACTCTTCTCCCTTCCTTTGTCCCGCCCCCTTATGCGGGCCCGTTCGCTGAGGTCGGTAGGCAGACCTTCGACGGGAAAGGTAAAACCGACGCAACCGGGACCTTAAGCGCAAACGGCAACATCTTCTCCAAGGTGACCTTTGAAGGCACGTATGCGGTAAATCCGGACTGTACAGGCACCATGACACTCAGCTCTTCCCTGGGTGTTTCGTACGCGGACTTTGTAATCGACGACGATGGGGCAGAACTTCGACTCATCTTCACAAACTCAGGAGTGGTTGAGAGCCGTGTTTACACTAAGCAGTTTCGGCGAGGCAACGAATAGAAGAGGATCTTGCCGATTTACCTAAGCGCAGGGTTTCGAGAGCATGCTCGCGAAACCCTGCGCGTTCCTCAGCGCAAAGCGTGGTGGCGCAGGAGCAGAAGACACAGCGGCGGCGTTATACCGTCACTGATCTCGGTTCAGCGAACGGCGCGACACCGGGCCAGCCATTTCGCGATCCAGAATAATCTCTACGCTTCAACTTGCAAAGTCGATCGCTACCACTTCGTGCAAGCCGATCGCAGGAACTTCTAGATCTATCGAACCGTTATTCTCTCGAAACGGAACCGGCCGGTTCGAAACCAATAGCCGCACTTTCGCAGCTCGCCGGTTACCAGGAATACGCGCCTGCACGCGCTGTCTGGGCAATGGGATAATTTCCCGGACCGGCCCCTTCATCATCATCGGGTTGGTCAAGTTTACAAGATGAACGGTCATCGAGTCTGGTTGGCTCCAGGCAGTGACGTCGAGAACGCCCGGCCCTTCGACCATAACCGGCGGAGGCTCATTCGTAGCCCACTGAACGCTGTTCTTGAGCAGCCTCGCGTGATCGACATTCAAAACGTCCCAAAACGTCCGGTCAATGTCGCATGGAAAATAAATCGTTCGCCCACGTCCCAGCTCCCGCACCACAACCCCAGCCTGCTTCTCCTTCGACGGCCTCGGAAACACCTCTTCCATCGGAAGATCTGGATACGACGGCACTACCGTTAGCGGCGTTTGTATCTTCGCATCGGTTGCTTTCACCCGCACCGCGTGCACACCGTTAATGATGCGGCCGGCATTCTCGAAACCTGCGAGCAACGGCTGAAAGCCGCCTGTTTCAGGATCTTTTTCGAGAGCCAGGTAGGAATTTCGCATCGGCCCTGCCACCTCGCCGGCAAAAGATACGCCGAATAGCGAGGCGAGCCCGAAATCTGCCCGCCTCCTGCCCGTCTCGTTGTAAAGCGATGTCTCGAAAGTAGCGATAACGCTTCCACCTCGTTGAACAAAATCCCGGATCTGGCTGCATTGTCCGTCCGAAAGAGCGGCGATATTCGGCAGAATCAGCGTACGGAATTGATCGACATGCCGCCCATCGAGCATCCGATCGTGAACCATCTCGAACGGGATTCGCGCCTCAATCAGCGCCTGATAAAAACCGAGCGCCGGATCCTCCACCCTGACGCGCGCCGTGTCCCCGCCATAGAACGCCGCAGTCTGCTGTGAATACACAATCGCCACGCGCGCGAGCGGCTTCTGGTTTCTAAGATATCGTTCGTTCTCGTAATGCCACTGATAAATCTCCTCCACCACCGGAAGCCACCGGCGATCGATTGGTTTCGCATTGAATTTTGTGAACCAGGGCCGCAATCCGTTCGCGATCCCGTCCACCACCCACAACCGGATCTCGTCGCCATTCTGGACCGAATCCTTCCACCGATTTTCATCTTCCAAACCAACGCTGAAAATTCCCGCCACGGGCTTAGCCCCCAACGTGGCGCGATACTCCTTAGCATTCTTCCCGTTTGTCCACGGCGGCATCAGTCCATGCCGGCCCTGCCGGTCGGCAAACAGCGTCGGCGCGAGCTCTCCGATGGTCTTCATATCCAGCTCGCTCAAGGCGCCCCCGCCCGCATTGGCCAGGTAACTTGCGTTTGGATTAATTTCTTTGATTTTCGAATCCCACAAACGCCACAGCTCGAACAATCGCTGCTCGCGCCAGATTATGTATTCCCGCCGCGCCGCGTTCTGTGGATCGGTTGTCCGCGGCAGTTCCAGACCCGCAAATCGCCGGAAATTTTCCTGACAGTGAACGCAATAGCACATACCGGAACCAGCCCACCGGTTTGCAAAAATTCCATCCGGCTCATACAGAGTCATGATTTCCGCAATCACACCGGTCATGAACTCGAAATTGTAAGGACCCAGCGCGCAGGTCACCCAAAAATCCTTGTCCGCCCAATGCCGCCTTTTCTGCCCACTGGCATCGACGGCAATCCAATCCGGATGCGCTTCATATACATCGTCATGAGCGGCATGCGGATCGATCCGCGCGACCACATTCATGCCGAGGCCCCGGCAGCCTCTAACCATATCGCCGAATGGATCGCGATCGCCCAGCCATTTACTTCGATAATGCAGGGGAATCTTCGTCGGATAGAACGCTACGCAGCCGCCTGCGCTCAGACACGCCGCGTCCGCGTGAATCCGCCGGAAATACTCGAGCCAGAAGGCCATATCGAAATTCCCGGGGTCGTCTTCCACGAAAGCAAGCTGCGCCCAGCGCATAGGGCGGCCATACCACGGCTCCGCCGTCTCCATTGCGCGTGCCGAAACCGCTGCCGAAGACAACAAACCGCCCATCGTCGAGACCTGCAAAAAGTTACGCCGATTCATCTTGTCCCTGCTTCAGGATTTGCTCCAACTATACTGGAGAGCATCCAACAGTATTGAGACACTCTCGTGAGAAGTTTGAACGATGGAGCGCAAGAAAATTATTTTGGCTGCCGCAGCCCTGTGCTTGATTTGGCTGTCTGTGCGTTACGCGCGCTCGCAGGGAATGGCCACCGGAACATCAGTCGCGATTCCCTCGCGCCCCTTGCCTCGCGGTTTGAAAGCGCCGCGCGTCCAGTTTGACGATTTGGCGGCAAGCGCGGGGCTCACAGCGCCAAATATCTCGGGCGCGGCGAAAAATAAACAATACATTGTCGAGGCGATCGGCTCGGGAGTAGCCGTCTTCGATTACGATAACGACGGTCTTCCAGATATCTTTATCGTGAATGGCGGCACCTTCCCGCTAAATCCCACAGCCGCCCACCATCACCTCTATCACAACCTCGGCAATTTAAAATTTGAAGACGTAACCGACAAAGCCGGAATCACTCCGTCGCAATGGGGACAGGGCGTCTGCGCCGGCGACATCGATAACGACGGCAATGTCGATTTGTTTGTCACAAACTATGGCCAAAATGTCCTCTATCACAACCTCGGCAACGGCAAGTTTCACGACGAAACCGAAGCGCGCGGTCTCGAGCAATCCAGCCGCCGCTGGAGTACAGGTTGCGCCTTCATCGACTACGACCGCGACGGCTATTTAGACCTGTTCGTCGCTCACTACGTCGATTTCGATCCGGCCAAAACTCCGAGGCCGGGCGAATCCGCTCAATGCACTTGGAAAGGCATGCCCGTGTTGTGCGGCCCGCGCGGTTTGCCTGGCGAGACGATGTCGCTCTACCACAACGACGGTCACGGCCATTTCACCGACGTATCCGATAAAGCGGGCGTCTCCGGAGCAAAGAGCTACTACGGTTTTACCGTGCTTACAGGCGATTTCGATAACGATGGATGGCCCGATGTTTATGTCGCCTGCGATTCAACCGCCAGTCTTTTGTACCACAACAAGCACAACGGAACGTTTGAAGAAATAGGCGTCATCAGCGGCGCGTCCTTCAATGAAGACGGGCGCGAGCAAGCCGGCATGGGTGTTGCGGCCGGCGATTACGATCATGACGGCTGGCTCGATATCTTCAAAACCAACTTTTCCGACGACACCCCCACTCTGTACAAAAATCAAAAAGACGGAACATTTGCCGACGTAACTGCCGCGGCCGGGATGGCCAACCGAACGAAATTCCTCGGCTGGGGCACGGCCTTTCTCGATTTCGATAACGACGGTTGGCCCGACATTCTGAGTGTCAACGGACACGTGTATCCGGAAGTCGATTCAGGACAGACACACGAGACATTCCGGCAGCAGCGCTTGTTGTACTGGAATCGCCGCGACGGCCAGTTCTACGACATGTCCGACATCGGCGGCCCCGCTATCGCCGCTCATCATGCTTCGCGCGGCATGGCTGTCGGCGACCTGGATAACGACGGAAATTTTGAGGCCGTGGTTGTCAACCTGGATGAACCGCCCTCACTCTTGAAAAACATGGTCAAGGAGCCTGGAAACGCATTGCTGCTCCGGCTACTGACCGGCCAGCGCGATGCCATTGGAGCGCGCGTTACCGTCGATACCGCAGGCGTGAAGCAGATCGACGAAGTCCGCAGCGGAGGAAGTTTCATTTCGCAAAACGATTTCCGCCTGCATTTCGGGCTCGGATCGGCGACCAAGGCGACGATTTCCGTTCGATGGCCCGACGGGAAAACCGAGGCTATCGGCAGCGTAGAAGCAAACCAAATCGCCACCATTCGCGAAGGCAAGGGCCTGATCGCTCACGTGCCCTTATCGCGCTGACGGCTTAGCAGGGTGGGGCAGGTCATCGCCTTTTGTGGCCTGCCTGTTCAGGGAACCACGCAGACGACGAAAAGCGATCGTCTGCGCCACCAGCGTCGCGTCCGCTAAACTGGGAGTTTCGCCACCCATGTCCCGGTCGAACAGCGAGAAGGCGCTTACCAGCCCCGTAGTAGCCATTTATCCGGGCTCGTTCGATCCCATTACTAACGGGCATTTAGACATGATTGCGCGCGGCAGCAAGCTGTTTGACAAATTGATCGTGGCCATACTCGAAAATCGCGCAAAGCATCCCTTGTTCGACGTCCATGAGCGTAAAGAGATGATGCGCGAGGCAACCGCACATTTTTCAAACGTCGAGATCGACTCGTTTGACGGCCTGCTGGTCGATTACGCAGCCCGCCGCGAGGCGCGAGTCATTCTACGCGGTATTCGAGCCATCTCCGATTACGAAAACGAGTTGCAGATGACGCTGATGAACCGCCGCCTGCGCCCGGAAACGGAAACGGTATTTCTCATGGCCAGCGAAGATAATTCTTTCATCAGCTCGCGCGTCGTGAAAGAGGTCATCTCGTTGAACGGCAACGTCTCTGGCCTTGTTCCCAAGGCAGTCGAGAAGCGCCTGCGCGAGAAACTACACTTATTAAAGGAAAGGTGAGGGCAATCGAACATGCAAGCTACACTCGAAATCGCGGAGCGAATCTCGAGCATCAGCGTTTCTTCCACCATGAAGGTGGCTGCTGACGCCGACCGCCTCCGGCGTGAAGGAGTTGATGTCGTCGATTTCGGAGCCGGCGAACCAGACTTCCCCACCCCAGAAAACATCAAAAAGGCCGCCGTCGATGCCCTCGCCGCGAACTTCACAAAATATACTCCCGCCGGCGGCACGCAGGAACTGAAGGAAGCAATCTGCTGGCGCCACAAACAGGACTTCGGAACGAACTACAGCCCGGCCGAATGCCTCGTCACCGTAGGCGGAAAACACGCCATTTTTAATCTCATACAGGCGCTCATTAATCCGGGCGACGAAGTCATAATCCCGGTACCGTATTGGGTAACTTACAAAGACGTCGTTAATTACGCCGGGGGCCGATGCATCTTCGTTGACACGCGCGAAGACACAGGATTTGAAGTGACGGCTGCCGCGCTCGAGCCCCACATCACTTCACGAACGAAGCTTCTCATCATCAACTCGCCGTGTAATCCCAGCGGCGGCGTTATTCCCAAAGCCGAGTTTCTGAAAATTTTCGAATTGACCAAGAAGCGCGAAGTGCTGCTAATGACAGACGAGTGCTACTGTCATTTCCTCTACGATGAAACGCCGTTTTCGATTGCCGCTTTGCCGGGTGCAAAAGACTCAGTGGTTGTGGCCGGGTCCCTCTCAAAGACTTACGCCATGACCGGATGGCGTATCGGTTTTGCTCTCGCTCCGGCGCCCATTATCGCCGCGATGACGAAACTGCAAAGCCACAGCACATCGAATCCAACTTCCATCGCGCAGAAGGCCGCGGTGGAGGCGATGCGTGGACCTCAAGATTCGGTCCCCGTCATGTTGGCCGAATACCGGCGGAGGCGCGACTTTGTAATCGGCAGGCTCCGCAAAATGGAAGGCGTTTCCATCGCAATGCCCAAGGGCGCCTTTTACGCTTATCCAAATATCAGCGTCGCGTACAGTTCGGGCAAGGTCAAAAACTCGCTCGATTTCGCCGAGCAGCTTTTAGCGAAAGCGCATGTTGCCGTGGTGCCTGGCGAAGCGTTTGGAACGTCCGATCACATTCGAATCTCCTACGCAACATCCATGCGAGAGCTCGAACGCGGCCTCGACCGCCTGAACGCCTTCATCGACGAAGTTCGCAGATAAGTGAACACGTGGCGCGGGCGCTCATGCCTGCCGCGCCGAGACGCGTCTCGGCGCTCGACGAAACGGAACCCGCCTAATGCCGTTTCTCGCTCGACCGCAGCTCGTATACAGCCGACAGAAACGCGCGAACGGCGCATACATCGGGAACCCAGAAGCGCGCGGAAGTTCTCTGTGATTCTCCAACATGAATCGTCAGAGCCTGTCCGGCTAGCGCCACGAAAGCATCTTCGTCGGTTACATCATCTCCGATCAGAATCGGATACGGCGCCTGAGACGAGAATCGCTCCAGCAGCCATTTCACCGCGTATCCCTTGTTCCAGTCGACTTTCGGCCTGATATCGACAACCATCTTGCCGAACATGTGGCTGAACGCCTGAGACTTGCACACGGTTTCAGCCACCGACCGCCGTACCCAATCGTGAAGTGCCTCATGAACGTGGCGATAATGGACCGCGACGCTCAGACCCTTGTCCTCGATCTCAATACCGGTTGTCTCGGCAAGCAGAACCTGCAGGCGGAGCACCAGCCGCCGCAGCTCCAACCTCATGCTCTCCGCTCGCGGCTCGCGGAAGCAAAGCGAGTCGGTCTCGATTTCGAGACCATGGTTGCCCGCATAGATCACGCCGTCAATACCGGCTCGCGCGCGTACGTCCGAAAGCTCGCGTCCACTGATAATCGCAATGTGCACGCCGCTCAAGTCCCTCAATCGCTCGAGTGTGTTCTTGATCTGGGGATCGATTGCCGCCAGTTCAGGCTTGGCAACGATAGGCGAGATCGTACCATCGAAGTCGAGAAACAGGGCGAGCGATTCCGCCAATCGGATACGCTCGCGCCAATAACACGTCGCTTCGCTAAGAGCAATACACTGAATCGCAGGTACGGCAGCGGTCATGCGGCCGCTCCCGCTGCAGCCAGTGCAGGTTCGCGAAATTCGAATTTCGTAAGCGCCGACAAGAACTTTCCTGCCCAGCGGTATACATTATTGGTTTCTACTTCAGAGCGCAGCTTTTGCATACGGCGTCTCCTTTCGTCGAGTGGCATCTCGAGTGCACGCTCGTATGCCGCGGCAGTCTCTTCGATCGAAAATGGATTAATCAAGAGGCTATCTTGAAGCTCGCGAGCGGCTCCAGCGAACTTGCTGAGCACCAGCACCCCGTCCTCATCATTCCTGCTCGCAACAAATTCTTTTGCAACCAGGTTCATGCCGTCATGAAGCGACGACACGACGCAGAACTTCGCCAACCGGTGCAATGCAATTAACCGCTGCGGCCCAAAGTGCTTCTTTAACAGCGTTACAGGCTTCCAATCCGGAGTCGACCAACGGAGATTGATACGCTCCACCAGCTCATCTATTTCCTCTTCGATCTCGCGATACGCTTTCAAAGTCGACCGGCTCGGCACGCCGATTTGCGTGAAAACAAGGCGCCCCCGATACTCCGGTCTTAACTCCAGCAAGCGGTCAACCGCCCGAAGCCGGTCTGGAATGCCCTTCGTGTAATCCAGCCGGTCGATTCCAATCCCAACCAGGCTTCGCCCATTCAAATTGAGCTCCTTACGCCAGTTCTCTGTATCCCGGCGAACTCCGGCGGATTTCGCTTGTCCAACATGTTCGTCGTAGTCGATGCTGATTGGGAACGCCCGCACCAATGTCGAGCGGCCTTCCCGCTTGATGTTCATCGAGCACGGGTCCACGAGTGTTTCGAGACTCCGGTCCACCGTGTCTAGAAAATTCTGGCAGTGCTGGTGAAGGTGAAAACCCAACAAGTCGTTGCCGAGCAAGCCGTCCAAAAGTTCTTCTTGCCACGGGAACGAACAGAATACTTCACGGTTCGGCCACGGAATATGCCAGAACTGTGCTACCACCAGGTTTGCGTTTGCCTTGCGAAGCATGCGCGGCAACAAACCAAAGTGATAGTCCTGTATAAATACAAATGTGGGCTCGTTCCCCGCTTCCTCGAGCACCGCATCGGCAAAAATCTGATTCACCTGCTGGTAAAGCTTCCAATGCCGAGGTTCGAAGTAGGGCCGTGTAAATGCCACGTGGCATAACGGCCAAAGACCCTGGTTCGATAACCCGTCGTAGTGACCTTCAACTTGTTCAGGCGACAACCACACGCGCCGAAGATCGAATTTGGCATTCTTCGGCGGAACCCTCACGTGATCCCGTTCGTCTACCACCGCGCGGTCGGCATCGCCGCTTCCATGAGCGATCCACAGGCCGCCCGTCGCCCGCATAACCGGCTCGAGAGCCGTAGCCATCCCACTGGCAGGCTGAATGCATTCGATCTTTCCGTTAGGCGTGTAACGATGTGAATACGGCTCACGATTGGAAACTACAATGAAGCGGTAGCCATCCATTCGCGACTGTATGAACTCGTTGAGTACCTCTCGTGTCCATACTTTCAAGCTCAAGCTCCTTTCAT
>JBAUZG010000343.1:0-44611 GCA_049585195.1 Bryobacteraceae bacterium
CGCAACCAGCCGTGGAGTAGGAAGTGAGCCTCTGCTAATACGGCCAGCAAAGGATGATGACTGGGACGGTCATGCTTACGCGGGTTGTGTCCCTTGAGTGAACCTTCCTGTTGTCCATAGCGCTCAAACACGGTCGAATCCAGATCCAGGCTGTAACCCTCGACTCGTCGTGGCAAGCGCTCGATCTGCCACTCCTCTGAAAAACACGCGGAAGACCGCTCCCTCGCGGTCGCGGCTCGGTTCCGGGCTTGCGGTCTTTCATCAGCTTTGGTGGCCCGCAGGCCCATGGGGATCTCCGTTAGGGGTCCGTAGAGCTGATGAACTTCTCCCATTCCAAAGCGCCGAAATAGATTGCGGATGGTATCGTCACTGGGGAAGCGCTTCACGCCCAGCAGCGCATGCAAGGCTCGATCGCCGCGCAGCCAATTCGCGTGCACGAACCGCCCACCACTACCGCTATTAGAAAAGAAAGTAGTGTCGCTGCCGGATCGATCTGATTATGCGACCGCCAGCGGACCGGCATGTGCTGGCGAATCTGTCCCACCAGGTCGATCCGCTGAAGAAATTCCAGAAACACCACCATCCCGCCGAAGGGCGTGACAGCTCGCTGCGTCTCCCGCACAATTAGCCGCTCCTTCGACAATAGAGCAAGCATCTCGCGCGGGACTAATTGTCCGTTCCGTGTGGTTCCATCTCCTTGTTTTCGCAAAGAGATCTTTACCCCTCGCTCAGTTAAATTCGGAATTGAGGTTTAAACGTGAAACTCACACCGCTGGCCTGGGTCTTCCGCACGCGGGTCGAGGCGATGACGCTTCGTGCCGCGGTCGAGGAACAATTGCGGCAGGTGAGCGGGCTACGTGTTTCAGATGTTCAGACTACGGCACATTGAGCGCGGCCGCGCCTTTATCATCGAACCAGACATCGCCGTCGCCCAGCATAGCCATGCCCTCGTGTACGAACATGTCGTGCGGAAGATCTTTGCTGAGCCGCGCCAGATAAGCGGGTATGAATATTGTGTCCCAGGCGGCTACAAACTCGGCGGGCGTCTTGAGCGTCTTCTGCGTTTTCCCGTTCACACGCAACGGATAGCTAACATATTTCGCGGCCGCAGCACGATCGCCAGCCATTACCGCGCGATAGAAAGCCTGAACGCGCGTTTCGAATGCGGCATCGCTCTCTTTCGTAACGTATGCATAGCGACGCTCGCCCTCCATGCCGGGAATCACCGTCTGAAGGGCCAGCGAGACCGGGAACGTTTGCGTGCCGTTCGCGCTGGTCCATGTTCCTTCCAGCCCCACGCTGTTTTTAAAGTACAGTGGTTCGCTCCCTTCGCTTCCATTCCCTTTGAAGTGTAGGTGAAATGTTCCGCCGCCCTGTTCTTTCAAAGTCAACGAGCCTGCGTTCTGGCTTACTGATAGCGGAATGTCTGTTAAGTATTTCTGATAGAAGTAGTGGCCGCGCGCCGCCTCGCCCATTCCGACCTCGATCGTCATTCCGATGCGGCTTTGCCCCAATGTGCCGGCGTATTGCGCGCGTTGCATGGCGGCAAATGCTGGAATGCCGGCGAGCACGGCCCAGATAGCGCACCTTAAGAGATAGCTCATTGACGGCCCGTGATCCTTCTTAACAACTCGAGCCCGGTCCAGATATCGGCGGCGCGCTGTGCCTGGTCCAGTTCTTCCCGCTCAACACTCAAGATGCCCTTACAGCCGATCTCCTTCAGCACCGCAATGAACCGGGGAAAGTCGACGCTTCCTGTCCCTATAACTTCCTTTCGACGTTCAGCGGAACACACTATCTATCGCCACGCACGTTTACCGGAACGATCGGATTTCACTTTTAAAGCATCGAGTGCGTTAGCCTCGAATGCCCGAATGGTCTGCTGGTCGTATGCACTTACAACAACGGCGCTTCACTGGCTCAGACCGCCGACGGGCCGCCCAAGCTAAATGCCGCCAAATGAGCGCAGCTGGCCGATTATCGGTAAAGCGATTGCTCTATTACAAAGGCCGCCCTCAAGGTCAAGGAACGCCAATAAGGAGACCGCCGCTCATACCGATTGACTTTTGATGGCCTCTTGCGAAGCTGTAATCGTATGCGGGTTCAAGGTACCAGCCGAAGCGGTGTTTGCCGGTTGGCCAGAACATAAAGTCTGCCGCTACTTCTGCGGCTATCGAGTCACTCCATCTTCCATTTTGTTTGAGGTGAACCCATTCCGGGCCCACTCCGAGCATAAATTCCGCCTTCCGCGATATGGTCCATGGTTTCTTGAAGAGCAGGTCGGTATCCCATTCCTTAGTATTACGGGCATAGAAGGGCGATACGCCTGCTTCTAGTTCCAACCAGTTATCGATAGGCGTAATCTCCGCTGCAAGATTCGGCGCGAAGATGGCTGCGCCTCCGCTGATGTTCCAGCTCGTCGCGGCGCCGAACTCGAAGATCGCCTCAGGATCTTTATCCTTATCGGCCGCTTGAATAGGGGCGGAGGACTTTTGAAACGAGGTCTGCCCATGGGCAGGCAAACACAAAGACATAAACAAGCTCCCTACAGCGAGCGCGAACACGCTTCGAGGCATACATATCTCCAAGAATCAACTCTGTGTTTTCCGCGCCCGAGAGCGCCGAGCAAACAAACTAAGCGGAGATGAATATGCGAGGCGGTCGAAATATTGGCGAACGCGACGGCAGAACGGGTGAAGACCGCTCAGGCCAAATACCTGTGGTCCGCGTATTCACCGGATCCAGAGCAGGACGTACATTTGGGAGCCCATGAACCTCACAGCACGAGCAGATGCCGTTGCACGCATCCGGCATGTCGTGAACCGGGTGATTGACAAGAGTGTGCTGTGAAGCAGAGCCGACAAAATACAGACCGTCGCAAAAGTCGCAGTGCGGCGGGTGAATTGCCAAACAGCCTAACAGCGCACACAAGAGCCATGCAATAGCGCACGACCTTGTTGTGAGACGGCGATCCATCCTTCAACAATAAATCTTGCCCGACTGAATTACCAGCGGCTCAGATTACAACACCGCAGCCGAGATCCGCTCATGTTGTGCAGGGATTTCAAAGGAGGGTAGCTAACGAGACACAGCGTTTCAGGAAAGTAAGATCGCGCCAAATAGATCCAGGTTAGCCCAGCGTTTAGTGATCCTGGAAGTCACTCGCTGTCACTTGGACGGAAAACCGTTTTATACCGGCCAATCTGTTTGCGCTGCAGTTTTCAGCGCAAGCGACCTAGAATCAAGGAGATTGGCCGGATAAAACGGGCTTGCCGGAGATGTGATTGACCTGCTTGGTCCCAGATTAGGATTGATGGAAGAAGTTTCGCTCAGCTTGATTTCCTCGTTCCCAATCAGAGCTGCCCCTCGCCGGGCGGCGTTCGTTGCCAATAGTCCAGATCAGGCAGTGCGGGACTTCCTGGCTTAGGACGAATACGTAGGGTGACAAAGACTCGCTCGGCGGGGATCAAGCGGGCCGATCTTTTTGCTGCCAACAATGTGAGGGCGCTCACTGCCAAGGAGCGGCCGATATCCTTCAGGGATCGGCATAATTCAGTCCTCCGATTCAGGGTAAACGACGTCTCTGAATGGCGTTCGCTCTTCATGGCTCACAATGCGAGTCATTGGCCGTGATTTGAAAGCGGGGTTACTCCGTAGCATTTTTTGTCTCAAGAGCGTAGCAGCCTGCACTTAACGAATGCTGCGATTATCTTTTCGGATTATTAACTTTGAATCGGCTGAGAGCAATTTGGGCCTTCGGCCTTATCAATCGACACCACAGAACACTAACAGATTCGGCTGCATCCCGGCTCGTCGCTATGGTTGATCGGAGATGGATGCGAATTCACGTGCTTGCCAGACTGGGAAATCGGAAGCCGGCAATCGTTCCCCGAATCGAACCTTCCCGCCTGGACAAAAAAGGGCATGTCATAGCTGTAATGGAAGTAGGTTGAAAAGGGGATAGCCAGGTTCCAGAGAGTATCGGGACGCTGGCCGAATTCTTCGTGCTGTTCCGAAAGTGTGCCTTGAGTCGATCGAGCGGGTCGCTCTTGTACCTGCACCGCTGGTGCCGGTGGTCTGGCGGAAGCGCAACAGCTCATGAGCGCCCAGTTCCCTAGGAAGTGTTGCCGATTTTCACGCCCAAGACGTTGACCTGGCTGTCGCCGGGCATGGCCATGATCTGCTTGAGCGCCTCGATCGCCGCGGGAATTCCTATGCATCCGAGCATGGCGCCGGCGAAAATCAGGTTTAGATTCATCGGGATCTGCGGCGGCGGCACTTTCAGCAGCTTGGAGCAGAGTCCTGAACAGGCGAACAAGTAAAGGGCGCTGAAGCCGTAGCAGAAGAAGGCCCGCGCACCCCAGAGATAGTGATCGTTCTTCGCGCTATCGCGTGCAGCCTGCGTCTGTTTGGTCATCGCGTCGAGCGCGGCTTCCTACAACTGCGCCTAGAGGTCGAGGACATGCTGCTGCGCTTCGAGCTTCGCGTTCGGGTCAGTCACAAACTTGCCGATAATGTCGTTGACGCCTCCAATCAGCGTGGAGACGGCCGAGATCGGGCCAGCGGTAGCGCTCGCCGCCAGGTGCCGGCAACCTGCGAGACTTCTAACATCGTTGTGTGAGCTGCTCATAAGACCCGGTTGCGCGCGGGCCATTGGTTTCCAGTAGGGTTGAGCAGGAACTGGAACGGGCGTAGACCGCTTGGCGCGTTCTACGCAGTTCAATGTGATAGTTCCGTCGACCGACCTTTCAGCAAGGCCCGCACGAGACGTACTGCCGAGTGCGACTGTGCGTCCATTTATATAGACGCGTTTTTAAACATCGGTTTCGATGATAATTGAGGTCAGCGCGGTGCACTGCGTGTCTTCTGGAAAGATTGCCTACACTTCTTAGTTCGTCGCCGTCAATGTAACGTCGCAATCTTGCCAACGATTTGCCTCTCATTGCCGGTAATCGGAATAGCATGGCTTCGCTCGAATCGAGAACGATTGCTGAGCACGCTGCGGCGCGGCCGCCACTACTTAAGCAATCTGTGAGAAGCATATAAGCAAAACTCCTACCGCACCGGCGTTCTGTGGATGATGGCGGAAAGGATATCGAAACCGACAAAATGCCACAGCAGCGAAAAAGCAGATCATGATGCGAACCGGCATCGGAATAAACGTCTTGATGATCTGCGTGAGCGTCACATAGTGCGCGTTGAAGACGCCGAGCATTTCGAAAGTCGGTTCCTATCGCTAATGTCGTTCCATGCCTACTGCATTTGGACAAGTTTCCGATCGCGTCGTCCCCGATCAAGGAATAATTGTAACGACTCACAAGCTTCAGGCACTGGAGTCGTCAGAAACTCATCGGACCCTGAGTGCCAAAACGGAAATCCCGGTTGAAGTACGACTGGATGCTGGTGCGGCTGTCTACGGCGCCGAGGATGCGATCGGTAAGCTGCCGAAGATCGCCTATGCCACCGCCGTTCCGGATGGAGCGGGCGCGTTGGCGAAGCGTTGACTCGCCGGGAAATTTGGCGGAGTCCAACGAGACTTTGCGCTAGTCATATATGAGCGATCAACCTGACGATCTGGTTCTTACCCCGGAGGCAAGCGTTCACGCAAACTGGTGCGGCGGGTCGAGAGGTTGTTCGCGGCGATGCGATCGGCGGCGCAAACGTCATTAGCGAGAGGATCATACACTTGGCAAGCAATCTTGTACTGACTCCTGGCGGATTCCGTCACCCTCCGTTAGTGCTCCGGGTGGAAGCGGGACACGCCATTGATTTCAGCGAAGGCAAGACTCGACTGAAGTACCTGGCCACTGGCGCGATGATCGACGTGCCGGAGTATAAGATCCAGCGCATTACAGCAAGCAAGTGTAACGCTCGGCATTCTCGCATCACTAGCCCATGCAGGCGTGCAACCGTCTTGTAACAGTTAATTCAAATGGCTCAGGCAATACAGGAGGCTTCACATGGGTTGGTCGACCCTAAATAACGTTCCGGCAAGCATCGACACCATGCTCCTGCTCACTGACGGCAGCGTGATGGCGCACGTCCTGGCTTCTCCAAAGTGGTACCGGCTGATTCCCGATAAGAACGGATCCTACGCCAACGGGAACTGGGTGGAAACAGCGTCCATGCTCAACGATTCCAATCTCACGGCGACCATGAACGGTCCGACCTACGGACCGGTTTTCTTCGGTTCCGCAGTGCTACAAGACGGAACCCTTCTCGTTTATGGCGGTGAGTACAACGTCAATTACACGGCCACTTCGCCATCGGTTGACGCCCTGGAGGTCCAACTCTACGACCCCGTAACCGATCAGTGGACAACTCTGGCGACACCGACCGGTTGGACGAACATAGGCGACCCGGCATCGGCGGTTCTTGCCGATGGCCGGGTGCTCTTCGGCAACCCCAACAACGCCCAAATGGTCATCTTCGACCCGCAAACGCAGGCTTACTTCTTCACTTCAGCCAAGAACGACGCTTCGTCCGAAGAAACATTCACGCTGCTTCCCACCGGTGACGTATTGACAGCCCAATGTTCGAACGGCACCAATGCCGAACTCTACACGCCATCTACAGACACTTGGTTGCAGATGGGCAGCACCGGCGTGAGCCTGCCGCAGCCATGCTCGGGGGAAGTGAGCGAGATAGGGCCGGCCATTCTGCTGCCGAACGGCAATGTGTTTGTTATCGGCGCCAGCGGGAATACGGCCATTTACACACCCGGCGCCGCGGGGGCGTCTGGGACTTGGTCCAACGGACCGACCTTGGTCGACAAGAGCAACAACACCATGTTTCCCATGGACGCGCCGGCGGTTTTGTTGACGAATGGCCAAGTCCTGCTCACGGCGAGTCCGGCCCCTCCGTGCAAGTACCCGAGTCCGACAACTTTTTACTTATACGATCCGTCGACCAACAAGGCCACAATTACGGCCGGCCCCTCGAACAGCGGCGGCCCTTGCTTCACCGGCCGCTTCCTGTTGCTTCCGTCCGGTGAAGTTCTGTTCTCTAATCAGTCGGGGACGGTCTCCATTCTCGCCGTGGTGGGCGGCGCGGATGCCGCCTGGGCCCCCACCATCACCAACTGCCCCAACGCGCTCATTTTGGGCCACACCTACCAGATCTTCGGAACGCAGTTTAACGGCCTCTCGCAGGCGTGCAGCTACGGCGATGACGCCCAGATGGCCACGAACTACCCGATTGTGCGTCTCGAGGATTCAAGCGGCAACATTTATTACGTGCGTACCGCGAACCACTCCACGATGGCGGTGGCCACCGGCTCGACACAGGTGAGCACGTTCATTTCGGTGCCGACGGACATTCCTCCGGGTCCCTACAACTTGTTCGTTATCGCCAATGGCATCCCTTCGGCCCCCTTCCCTGTCAGCGTCGGTACGCAGGACCTCGTGATCCGCTTAGAGATCTCCAATTTTACGGTCGGCGAGGTGACCGCTCAGCAGGGTCTGACAGGCGCGGGCAATTTCAACGACGCTCTTTACATCGAGGTTGAGGGATTCAGCCAGAACGACATCGGCAGCGCCGTACCAAGCGTGGCGCCGCCCATTAACGGACTTCAGTACGTCTCGTCCGGCCCCGGCTCTCCATCGGACCTGACCTTGCCGGCAAATCAACCACAGCGGTTCACCTTCCCGTTCCAGGCTCAGTTCAGCGGCACCGGCATGTTCACCAGCACCGACCAGACTCTTGTTGTTTCCGCCCAATTCACGGCGGCAGCCAAGACGGTTTCTAATAACGCCCAGATCGTGTTGCAGCAGACGCCAAACCCGTACATGTTTCACGGAGGCAGCGGGCCGGGTGCCGAGTGGTACCTCAGCGTTGACATCAAGCTGTTTCAGCTCAAGGCCGGCGATAAACTGTTTGGCCTGACCGCAGAGCAAGGAACGAGTCCACAAGACGGAGCCACGACATGGATTCAAAAGACGATCGACAACCTCAATGCCGATCCAGCGGGTCTCGGGCCCGTGTTCGACGCCTTACCATCGGACGAGGACACCGCCGCGCTGAACTTGCTTGAGACGGATAGCTCCGGGAACAACATCTACAATTTTGCATTGGCGCGGGTCCGATATCAGGACACGCAGGTGGCGTCCAACGTAAGCGTGTTCTTCCGCATTTTTGCCGCGCAGCAAGTTGCCACATCTTACGACCCCACGACAACATATCGCTCCTTTTCGTCCGGTTCCACGGTTGTCCCTGTGCTCGGACTGCAAGGGGATGAGATAGTAACGATTCCTTTCTTCGCTGCTCCGCGAGTGGATGTCTCGCAACCGCTCAGCGCACAAACCGACCCCAAGAACACCCACACCATCAATCCCGATCCACTTGGTGCCGAGGTCGATACGTTCTACGGCTGCTGGTTGGACATCAACCAGGTGGGCGACCCGCGGTTCCCGGATAGGATGGTGGGGAACACGCCCGCCGACTACCCCTATGGACCCTATGGGAGCTTCAATAACCTGGTCTCGATTCTTCAACTCGTACGAAGCCAACACCAGTGCCTCGTTTGCGAAGTGGCCTTTGCTCCCGATCCGATCACTGTAGGCGATGACCCCTCAGACACCGACAAACTCGCTCAGCGCAACCTAGCGTTCGTTTCCTCGGCTAACCCGGGGGTCAACCCGTCTCGCCTTATACCGCAGACATTCGAGTTAAAGCCTTCGCCAAAGATTCTAAAACTGGATCAGAAGCCCGACGAGCTTGTCATCGACTGGGGCAACGTACCGGACGGAACCGTGGGCCAAATTTATCTGCCCGGAACCACTTCTGCCGCCATTTTGGCTTGGGCGGGGAAGCTCTACACAACCCACAACCTCAAGGCGGCCGATCCTCAGACCATCGAAGTGAACGCGGGTGGGACCACGTACATTCCGATTCCAAAGGGCAGCCTGCTCAATCTGGCCGGACTGCTTTCTGTTCAACTTCCCGCTGGTGTCAAGAAGGGCGATCAATACGAGATCGTCGTGCGTCAGATCACTAGCGACGATTACACGAGTCCAGTGATCCAGATTCGAAAGCAAATCGGGAAGGCACCGGCAGCAGTTGCGCCGCCACCGCCAACCCAGTACGCATGGCGTCACACACTCGGTATCTTCAAGCTGACCATTCCGGTGGACACTAAGACCGAACTTCTCGAGAGGGAAGAGCGCTACTACGCCATTCTCCAGTTCATCGCGAAGTCAATTCCGTCTGCCAGCCGCTGGTTCCCCGTCTTTGAACGGTATTTAAGACAAGTAGCAGGACGCGTGAAGGGATTTGGCGGCGATCCGTGCGTTATTCTGCCATCGGGATCCGGCGCCTTGCCCGGAGACGGAAAGAAACCCGAACCGTTCGGCGGCGGCCACTTCAATAAATTCGTGGGCAAAGTTGCTGGCCTGATCTACGACCACTTCGGCGATTTCGATGGCTTCCTCCTCCAAGAAGGGTGTGATCGCGTGCGGCGCTTCCGAACTCGAGAATGGCGTCTGGCCCGTGTACTCCGCGAGGCCTGGAAAGATCGCGCCATCGTCACCGTGCTGACGCATTCTGGTAACGAGTTGTGTCCCACCGAAGTGATCGTCGGTGGCGAACCATCAAGCTGCTGCTGACCGAAATGCGTGGACTAGCTTCACCCAATCTTGCGCCGTGGACCTTGTTGCCAGCCTACGCTGGCCAGAAACGGGCTTCGAGTCGTCGCCCCGGACTTGTGCATCAGGACAGTTGGCGTTAATCGTGAGACGGCTTATAACAGCGGCGGTCCAAATCCAGCTAGCGGCGCCGCGGCGAGATCGACTCCTGAATGGAGCGCAGCGTGTCGTTCACGTCCCGCAGCTCGTCCATGGCAGCCGTGCGCTCGAGAGCGCTCTGAATCTCGCGGTCGCGGCACAGGTACTCTTCGCGATCAACCAAGTGCTCCAGCTCCTTGGGGCTCGACGGTTCGCTCGATGACGCCGTCAAGGAAGCGACTGGCGGGCTTGCACACCTTCCGAGATCGCCCAGGTGATTAGAGCCGCCGCCGAATACACGGTGAGCGAAGCCGCAGATCGCAACGCCGGTGTTGTCTTGAAATTAAAGAAGAGGTATCTGCAGCCACTCGCGCCCGTGGCGAAATGAGTCTATCAGCGTGCCAAAGTATTCCCAAGTCGTCGGCCATCCGGAAAGTGTCCGCCAGATACGGAATGAAAAGTCGGCTTGGATGAGGTATCGGGCAATCGCAATACGGGAGGACGTGTCTCAAATTCGATGTGCCCGATGAAGATGACGTGCACATTATGGGCGGAGGAAAGACGCTTTCCGTGCGTGATCACTCCATCCACCAAGCGGCCGAACGATTCCCACATTCTCTTGCGTTAATGAGCCCTCCTGTTCGACACAAAGACTGAATTCTAGCCTTCGCCTCGTTACGTGTAATTACAGGGGCTGGCCGAGGCGCTTTTCGAGTTCTGTACGATAGGTTCGGCTTACGCGGGGGCGATGTCCATCCTTCAGAACGAGCTCGAATTCACCATGAGAGATGGGCTGAAGTTCAACGATGCTGTCGACATTGACCATGGCCGACCGATGAACGCGGACGAAGCGCCAGGGATCGAGGCTCGCGGACAGGTCGTTGAGAGCGGAGCGATAGAGAAGTTCCTTGCCGGCAACGTGAAGATTGACATAAATGCCGGCGGCTTCGATCCAGTCAATATCAGCCACGCGAATGAAGCGCGTGCTTCCGCCGGACTTCACCACTAGGCGATCCAAATAACGCCCGGCCAGGGGGCGCGTGGATAACACGCGTAGAACACTCTGGCCAAATTCGCGCAGGCTGCGTTCCTTGTGGCGGAGCTTGGCCCGGGCGAGCGCGGCTTCCAGCCGTTCGTCGCTGAACGGCTTCAGCAGGTAGTCCAGTGCGTTCGCTTCGAAGGCGCGAATGGCGTGCTGGTCGTAAGCAGTCACAAATACAGTGAGTGGCATGGCGGCTGCGCCGACAGTCTCAATCACTTGCAGACCGTCGAGCTCAGGCATCTGGACATCGAGGAAGACGACATCCAGGGGCTCGCGTGCGATGATCTCGACGGCCGCTTTTCCGTTTGCGGCTTCGAGGATGGCCGTGATCTGGGCATCCTTTTCGAGCAGATCGATGAGGCGCTGGCGAGCAGGCGCTTCATCATCGACCACAAGAACGCGGATTCCTTCAACGCGCGAGGGCATTGGCCGGCTCTCCTGTCAAGCGCAGCGGGAGGGAGATCTCCACCTCCGTGCCACCGCCGCTGCGCCGCTTGACAACGAAACGACTGTTGCCGTTGGGGTGCAGGCCGGCGATGCGTTCACGAGTGACAGACAGTCCCAGACCAGCAGATGATTCCAGGGACCAGCCGGGTGGTAATCCAACGCCGTCATCGATGACACGGATCGCCATGTGGTCAGCGACGCGTTCGGCGGTGACCATGACGGCGCCGACTGAGGCGCGATGCGAGAAGCCGTGGCGAATCGCATTCTCCACCAGAGGCTGCACGATGAGGCAAGGGACTAGCGCATACTTCACGTCGGGATCGACCCGTGTTTCGATGCGCAGACTGGCTCCGAAACGGATCTTTTGGATGGCGAGGTAGTGGTCAAGAAAGGCTAGCTCCTCCGCCAACGGGATCTCCTGCCGGTCGCGCGCATCGAGCGAGAGGCGAAGGAGATCGCCGAGATGCTCAAGCATGCTGCGCGCGAGGCGGGGATCGCGCTCCACCTGGGACGAGATGGCGTTGAGCGCATTGAAGAGGAAATGTGGGTCCAACTGCATGCGCAGAGCATTCAGCCGGGCCTGCGAGAGGCTGCGTTCCATTCGCTCCAGTCGAAGCTCACTAGCTACGTAGTGTTCGTAATAGCGAAAAGTCTGGCGTACACCGAAGATGGCCCAGTAGACGAGCCAGCTCCACAGAAGGCCTCCGCGGAACGCGTTCGGAAGGAAGCGGATATCAGCCATTACGCTCCATGGGCTAAGACCCATAAGGGCGCGCAAGGCCATGAATACATAGAAGTAGAAGATGGTGAGAGCCACGCTCACGAGCAGATGCGCCAGAATGCGCATCCCGAGCTGCTTCTCTTTGAAGGGAAGCTGGGCGTCCATCCAGAAGATGAGCGGAGCGACCAGCCCCCAGGACCACCATTGAGTCAGCGAATTCAGAAGAGGATGGCTGAGGTTACCGGATGAGAGGCCCGGAAGCGCAAACACGACACCGATGGCGGTCCACAGCAGAGCCGCCGCTACCCAGCGACCCCACCTATTTTTCATGGCCCATCCGCTCAGCGCCGTTCGTTCTCTGAAATCCGTTATCAAATGGTTCCGGCTCTTGCTCCGTTTTGCATGCAGCCTCAGTCTCTATGGGCGGGTCAGGAGAACGTCGTTGATATCATCGAGACGCATCTTGATGCCCCAGCCATAGAAGTTACTCGCGACTGCAACCGCGACTTCATTATCACCGGCTCTGAGCGGCAGTATCAAGGAACCGTTTTCGAGCGACAGGCGGCCGTCCGGCGGCTTGCGTGCAGCGGGCGGCTGATACAGATTTTTGTCTGCGTAAACGGTTTGGCCATTCACGAAAACGAAGACCTCGCGAGCCCAGCCGAGCGAGGCGTGTTTCTGTTGCGCGCTGCCGGAGTGAATAGTGGTTTTGAGCCATACCAATGCGCGCTCCGGCCGCTGCACGGGCAGACCATAAATACGGCTCGCATTGATCAGGCCGCCGCGCTCGGCATCAATTGGAGCCCATTTGGCGGAAGCTCCAGGGAGATCCGTATAGGTGGGCGCCTGACCCTCGGCCAGCTTCGAAAACGGAGAGATCTGCCAACGGCGTAAGTAGCAATTGTCGGATGCCGTCTCATCCGGTTCGGGATCAGGCGACAGGCCGTCGACTACGTCCGGCTCGACTGTGAGACCGGCAAAGAAGCCCGGTCCGGCCAGCATCACACCGCCTTGGGCTGTGTCCCCTTCGAGGCGTCCGATCTTGAGCGTGGGCTGAGTCGCGCTGTTGATGTAGATATCCATACGCTTGCCCGAGATGACGAGTTTGACGTGGTTCCACTGGCCGGTGCGAAGCGGAGCGGGCCCCTGATACTGCGGGAACAGATCCCAGAGCAGGACACCATGCGTCTGCGGGGCGTATTGCACGCAATCCGGAGCTTCCGGGCAGTTCGGTTGCGGACGCAGATAGAACATTTCGAAAGTGTCTTTGCTGGCGGCGCGAAATATAAATGCGGCGCCCATTCCGCTCTCAGCGGACACGTCATACTCGATGGTTCCATTAGCGAACTGCAAATCCTTGAGCGATGCCAGACCCGAACGGATACCCTTCTTATAGTCGCCTGCTTTCAACTCGATGGAAGGCTTTCCCATGTGCTCGACAAAATCTACATTGCCCAGAACGGTGGTCCAGCGGTCCGCGGTCATGGAGATCTGCACGGGCTCCGCGGCCCGGACAGCGTGCGAGGCAATCGCAAGACACAAAGCGGCGGCACAGAGCGCTTGCGTCCTGTGCGCGAGATGTCGGCGCAAGTAAATGTGGCGCTCGAAGGTGTTCAACGGGGAGTGCTGCATGGCGCGATGGTAGCGGGAAGCCCCGTTTCCTGTCTGCTGAAATGTTGTGCGACGGACAGGCATGTTGCAAAGCGGCTTGCTTTTTCATCGACTCGGCGACGCAACGTTCCATGTCGATTCAAATAACGATCGGCCACCCGTACAGGTGCGGCTCGTTGAGAGTTGAGATGCGCGTTTCCCAGTACTAATCTCATGCGCACTGCGCAAAGCAATTCTATTCAGAGACTTACGGGTCATTTACTTCTAAGCAAGCGTTCCAGTTGCCGATGTTTGTCCCCCGATCGCAACGCCGGGAGGAAAGGCCTCACAGTGCGGGAAAGAGTTTATATGATACCGCCGCACAGCCTAGTCATCTCGAAGGACTTACCTGAAAAGAGATTTGCACTGCCAAGCGCACGTCATTCCCGAACTCCGGCAGAACGATGAGCAAGAATTTCGGGCTTCCGTCTGAGCCGTTGACTCCGAGATCGAACTGCTCAAGCATGCCGTCTGGCCCGCCATCCTGGAAGACATGAGTTGCTCCCTGAATGTCAATCCCGGTAATGCTGCACCCGATTTGGTGGCCCACTTGTATAAGGCGGGACTTATCCTACCTGAATTGAGCTCGGCCATTCTGCTGAACCCGGACAGACCCTCCGCATCCGTTCCTGCCAAATCCCAGGGACAGCTTCTTATGGCTGTTCGGGCGGGCCGATCAAAGGAGTTTTGACAGGCGGCGGCCCCAAGCCAATAAATACCACCACCTGTTACAGATTAATGAACCTTCTCAATACCGGGCGGTACATATGTGTTATCAGCAACGCTTCCTGTTGGGCCGTAATCACGGAGCATCACATTGAAGGGCCCAGGCGGAATCGGAAGCCAATTAGCAGCAGGGACGCCTGGAGGGAGGCGACTCGCCATATAAATTGAGATCGACCCGTCTACGTTCGGCTGCAGGTCTGGGGTGTAACTCGCGACGAGGTATTTGTTAGCCGGATTGGGTACCAGCTCGATTGAGTTTGGCGTGTAGGCTGTCAGAGACCAGAAGCGGGTGGTCGCGGGAATTTCCAGAGAGGAAAAAGTCAGGACGTAGCCATTGGGATCGGTTCCATCCAACGGCGAACCGTCACGATCCTTGAAGGCGTGGAAATAAGCCGCTGCTTCATGGTCGTTTGCATACTGGATAAATTCTGTTATTGAGGACCGTTGGACGGCTAAGGAGGACCCTGGGTCGGGGTTGGGGCAAAAATTACCGGGGTTGGGGCACCAATGACCAATGTTCTCGTACGTGATCCAGTTTGTATTGTCTGTATTGGTGAGGTACTGGTCGATAATCAGATCGTGAGCTGCCTGCGCGCCCCTCGCAAATTCGGACCTGTTATTTGCTGTCCTGCTTGCAAACAGCGCGTTGAAAGTGGTCGATAGAGTTTGCACCGCTTCCGACATCGGCGGGGTCTTAGGAGAGTCCACCGCCGTCTGGAGCTGCCGCAAGAAGGCGATTGGGTCTAGCGCGATCAAGTTGTCAGCGATCGTCTTGAATGGCAAGGCGAACTCGATTTCTGGCACGATCCTAGTAGGGCCTCCGGGAGGCACTCCGGCCGGGCAGCTCTGGCCCAGATAGGCGCAGAGCGGCATCGTGGACATTCCCCGCCTGAAGGTATCGGCTTCCGTAGTCATGTCCTGTTCAACACCGTCGACAAGCTTAAACCTATCCGCTCGGAAAATAATCGTCATGTCGTTGAAAGGCAATGGAACCTGGGTAACTGTCGTAGGAAGATTGTTCGGGTCGAATCCGGGCCCGTAGAGCGCGTACGTTCCTGCCGTGTTAGCAGGGAGCGCGGAATGGAATATGTCGCAGTAGCGATCAAGCGTGAGCACCGAGTAGTTGACTGGCGTCGACGGGATCGTCAGGATCACCGGCTCCATCGACAGGTCAAGAAACGAACTCGCGTAAACCGTATCGTTATTGATCGCAACTACATAGTGGTATATGGGAGAGATCTTGTTGGGGCCGACCATGCGATTGGGAGTGCCAAGCGAAGTCTGATAGTAGGTGAACCATAGCGGATAGAATTGCGAAACGTAATCCCGCGTCGTGGTAAATGCGTCCTGTGCTTTGATGCCTGCCGGCAACACGGCCAATGAGAGCACCAAAAGAAGACACGCGAAGAAATGTTTCACGCAAACCTCCTTTGAGCTGATATCTTGGGCGACCGATTTATAGCCGGCCATCAGGCCTCCGCGTGTAGTGGCCGTCGTAAATTTCCGGAAATTTCTGTGATTCATGGTTCCGCCTCCCGTGCGCCAGCATGTCAGTTTCCGGACGGCAACGCTGAAATAGTTTATCTCAATACTCAGTGGGCGAGCAGAGGGCTGGACTGTGCAACATCACCCAAACGAATTTTTCAAACAAAACATTTCATTCATTTAATGTTTGGTGACTCTGGACACTTAACAGCCGTCTAATCATTGATTCCTTGATGACGTTGGCGATCAAATTTTCTGGAGGCGCGCCGCTCGTTATGATGGGTCAACATACTCGTTCTGAATCGCTGTTTTACTACTTCCGGATCGAAGACCATATTCCCGACGATCATCTGTTACGGCTCGTGGATCGACATATCGATTTCGCTTTCGTGCGAGAGGCGTTGAAGGCGAGCTACAGCCACACGGGTCGCCCATCGGTCGATCCCGAAGTGCTGTTACGCATTCTCTTGATTGGCTATCTGTACGGAATCACCAGTGAGCGCCGTCTGGTCGAGGACGTTGGGATGCACTTGGCTTATCGCCGGTTCACTGGGCTGGGCTTCGATCAAGAGATTCCTCATCACTCGACATTCTCTAAGAATCGACACGGGTGCTTTCAAGAGTCGCAGCTCTTCCTCGATCTCTTCGAGCGAGTCGTTCAGCAGTGTATGGAAGTGGGGCTTGTGAAAGGTGCTGAGCTGTCTGTGGACAGCACACAGATCCGCGCAGACGCCAGCCCTGACCGCACGATCACGCGCGAACAAGTCATGGAGGTTGCCAAGGTCAATCGTACGGTGCGCCAATATGTAGCGCAGGTCGAGCGCCAGAACGTCGTCGCGGAGCCGGCCCAGGTTTCTGATCCTCTCCGGCCGAAGCGGATGATGAACCCAAACTGCGCCGCACGTATCGAAACTCACCACCCATGAAGATCTCGACTACCGACCCGGAAGCAGTCTTGTCTAGCAAGCGCGGAGCTTCAGAGTTTGCTTGACAACTATCTGATCGACAGCCGAAGCTGCATCATCACGGGCGTCGTCGCGACACCAGCACGGCTCAGTCAAGAAATCGTTCCCGCTCGCCAGATGTTGGAAAGAGCAAGCGAAAGGTTCGGATTGCAGCCGACCAGTGTGACTGCCGACAAGAGCTATGGCACGGGTGAGTTTCTGTCCTGGCTCGCTGAGCGTCAGATGGCGCCATACATTCCTGTGCTGGATCGCAAGCAACAAACGAACGGTTTCTACACGCAGCATGAGTTCACTCAGGTACCGGAAGAAAACGCTTGCCGCTGCCCCGGAGGCGAGTTGCTTCGCTATATCGGCATGAGTCGAGGTACACAGGGATTTGTATTCGGTGCGAAACCATCGCAGTGCCGAAACTGTTCACATAAACCGCCGGGCACGCCGTCGACCCACCGCACGCTGAAGATCAGCTGGTACGAGGACGTCCGTGAACACGTCAGAAAAGTCAGCCAAACGCCAGATTTTGCCACAGCCCGCAGAGCTCGCAACAAGATCGAGGCGTTGTTCTCGGAACTTCGCAATCAGATCACACTCCGCAAAGCACGCTTGCGTGGTCTGCGGCACGTAAAAAGAGCAGTTCTTCTTAGCGGCAACGGCGCAGAACATAAAAAGACTAATAAAGTTTCTAAATGAGCCGAAACAATCGACAGTAGGGACGGCCTGAAAGAGGCAGTTTTTCGACTCGGCAGCGCGATCACGTTGAGAGTTGACCGGTCCAGTCACTTCGCCACGGACGGTTTTTCAATAGCATCGGTCCTTTGTGAAATCGGCGTCGCGCCGCTCACCCGCGATCAGGGTCCTAACCTACCCCTGTTGGTTGCAAAAGCACGATATCTTCCCCTTGATCGTGATCTTCAAGAAGCATAGTTTCAGCTTTTGATTCGGCTGTTGTGGGTTGGCTATTTCCGCCGAAACGATCTCCCGCTTGGTTTCTTCCTGCCGACTAATTGAAGGCAAACACTGGCGGTCAGCCAAGCGCTGCTTCCGAAAGCGCAATATGCCCGACCGATCGATATGAGGGAGGCGTTTGCCGCCTCAAGGGCGACCGCAACCTTACCGTCGGGCACGTCGTTAATGTCGAGGCAGTGTTCGTTAAGCTTTATGGGTTCGCCCGACAATTGGGCGAGACCGGATGCTTCCGTGACGATGCTATCCATACACTCTTTTTGCTCTGCCATGCGTGGGACTCCTTTGCGTTTGGGCATCAAGCATACCGCATCTGCGTTCCTGCTGAATGCAGCCTGCCGCGAGGCAACTTTCGGTCTCTTAATGGGTAAGTTCTGAGAAAATCTGGAACGCCCCAAAATGTGACCTTCAGAGATAACTGGCGGGTTTTCTTCAGCGGTATTTGACGCTATGTCGTGCCGATGACGAGAGTGCTGCGGGCCGCTTCGACAAACATCATCGGTGATGACCGAAAGGCCGTTGATTTTGAGGATGCGTTCGATTTGCACGAACAGGCGGTGAAGAAGGCGGAAGTTGCCGCCCGTGATGCGGGCAATCGAAGCGATTGCCTGTGTATCGGCGACGTCGGCTTCGTCGAGCGTGAGACCGAGCTTGCGCCAAAGCCGGGTCAGAACGAAGGAGAGTTCATCGCCCTGCAGGGGCCGGTAGTGATGGGCAAAGCCGACGCGGCTGTAAAGCTGCGGGTAGCGGGACAGCCGTTTTTCCATGCCCGGCATTCCGATCAAAATGACGCCGACGCTTCTGCGGTCAAATATGTCTCGGATGAATTCGAGCGCGGTCACCGACAGGCGTTCTGCTTCATCGACGATCAGCATTTCGACGTGAAGCTCGTGGCACGTTATGACCCGGTGTTTCATATGCCCGTAATGATGATCGTCAATGCAGGTGTCCACGCGGTCGATGTGTTCGCCGAGAGTTTCCTTCAGATCGCGCAACGTGCCAAGTACGGTCGGCCTGTGAAAGACGGTGCGTGACCGCTCCAGCGCCGCGTTGATCTTCTTTTGCCTGCCCTCACAGCGGCCGTTCCACGCCTCGATTGAAGGACCTGCAGAATCCCAGTGAGCATACCGCCGCGTGGACAGGGTCTTCCCGACACCGGCAGCGCCGTAACAGAGGCCGATGTAGCGGTGTTTGCGTACGGCGTCGGCAAACTCGATAGACCGGCGATGCTCCTTTGTGGCGATGAATGTTCCAGCCCGCTCGCCGCTCATCCAATCAATCCTCCTGATAGACGCGCAGCTTCGTTCGTCGCTGTCCGCGAGGGGAAGCCTTTTGTTCCTGGGGCGGCTTCGGCTGTTGAACCGGCAAGAAATCGACGACCCGCGCCACGCGCTCGTTGATGGTCGTGCGCAAGGAGCGGCGATGCATGCGCCGTGCCGCCTGAATATCCTTCAGGGTCACGACTTCTCCCGCGTGCTCCTCGCTGACTGCACGGCAGAGGAAGTTATTCCGGTAGAAGACCCTGATCTCTGACAGGTCGCGGGGGGTAGTAGCGGATCGTCACGGCATCGCCGACATAACCCGCCATGGTCGGATGCTGGTAGCGCAAGCCCTGAAAATGGATGCCGTCGCGGCGCACGGTCCGCGGCTTGACATGCATCACTAACAAGAGGTCGAGTTTTTCGAGGGTTTCGGGCACTCTCGGCAGGAAGCCGTTTCCGCTCCATGCGTCGAGGGGCGTTTCATCTGTCTCGCTGTGAACCCGAACGTGATAGGTGCTGGCGATGAAGACGGTGATTGCCCGATCCAGTTCGGCCAAAGACAACTTCGGTGCCAAGGTCGGCTTGCCTTTCAGCAGATGTCCGGGCAACTCCGGCAGGAGTTCCGAGTTCAGCGTTCCGAACAGGCGCTCAATCTTGCCCGGCCTTGCGGTCGGGCGACAGCAGAGTAAACGATGCGGAACTTCAGGCCCACAGCTACTTGATCCAAGCGGTTACTCGTGAAATCGGAGCCGTGATCCACATAAAGCACGTCAGGGATACCGCAGACAGGCCAAGCCGGGTCGCCTTTGCGCCAGATTGCCTGTCGTAGCGCAAGGCTGGTGTTGAGGATCGACGGAGCACCGACGAACACCATGATGCCCGCGACAGCGCGGGAATAATCGTCCGTAACGGTTATCAGCCATGGACGGATAGGCTTACCGGCTTGGTCGAGGACCAACAGATCGAGCATGGTGTGATCGGCTTGCCAGATCGCATTGGCCGTCTCCGCCCGGTGCCGGTGTATCAGTTCGTAACGATTGCGAAAGGCGGACGCTCCGTCATGCGCCACTGTCACCATCGCTGGGTCGAGACTAGCAAGGATCGCATAGACCGTGCTTCTTTGGGCCGCGTCAGCGCGAGCCGTGCGCGGAAGACGACACACAATAGAACCATTGTGAGCCGCATCGAACTCCGATGGTAGCAAAGCCGCGCCGCCCGTATCGGTCGAGCGATCATTCGATCACGTGCCGAACAAAGCTCTAATGTTTCGGCTCCCGCGCAAAACACGAAGGATCAGCACGTCTCCGTCGTGAATGCGGTAGAAAACGACATATTCGCCTACGGGAAAGCTTCGCAGGCCAGGACGCAACTCCTCGTCGCGCGCGCGACCTATATTGGGATGGCTGGCGAGAAGAATAAAGCGCTCCGCGATGGAATCAATAACACGGTCCGCCGCTTCAAAGCTGCCGCTCTTGGATGCTATGTAATGCCAAATGTCGTCTAGGTCGGAATCGGCCTGAGGTGTGCGGCAATGCCCCATCAGAGAGGTGTTCGCTCATCGGTGGCAAAGCGGGAGCGACCGCGCCGCTTCACTTCGTCGGCAAGCTCGCGCATCGATTCCTGGGTGATGGTGCGTCCCTCTCCACGCACCAGAGACGCTTCCGCCTCATCGACTGCGGCTAGAATTTCGGCCCGGATGCGCTCGCGCTCTTCCCAGAGCGATAGGGCTTCCTTCACCGCGTCCTCTTCTCGACGAAGCCGCCCGTTTTCAATGGCCTGTCGGACAAAGGCTTTTTGGTCTGGAGTCAGTTGTACTTCCATCGCTTTTCAGCGTAAGGATTAAGCAAGAGCCTGTCAAGCAGTGTGGATCCGGCGCTTCACTTGAGCTTGAAATCCACTTCGATTGTTGCTTCGACCGCGACCGGTTCTCCATTCTTTGTGGCGGGCTCGAAACGCCACTGCGTGACCGCCGCTATCGCTTTTTCATCCAGTCCGGGATCAAGACTCCGCACGACCTTTATGTTCTCTGGGACTCCGTCGGCGTCTATGACGACGTGCAGAACGGCCATCCCCTGAATCTTTCGCTTGGCCGCGTCTTTCGTGTACTCGGGCTCAGCCTTATAAAGCACCACCGGCGCCTTCACATCGCCGCCAATCTTATAAACATTGGATTCCTGCTTGGTCGAGTTACTCTTATTATCGGCTCTCACCGGAGCAAGCAGGGCGGTCGAAACAAGCACAACAGCAAACAGCACAAATGCGAACCGGCTCCTCGCCGAGGAAGCGGCCCGTGGACGATTTTCAAGTATTTTCATAATGCGGCCTCGAAGTTGATGGGGATGACTGACCATGGCACAACCGAACAGTGCCGGAGAAGAAAGATTGCGGGAAACATCGACGAGAAAGTCGGCATATCCCGTGGCGGAGGCGCCCGAAGCGAGCACGCGTTCATCGCATGCCAGTTCCTGCTCGATCGTCAGCTTCGAACTAATCCACCAGACCAACGGGTGAAACCAGTAAAGAGCGCGCGCCGCGAGCACCAGGAGCGATGTCCAGTTATCCAACCGCTCCAAATGAGTCAGCTCATGGCGAATCGCAAGCTCCCGGCGCTCGGCCGGCCATTCCGCAGCTGCTTCCGGAAGCAGAATCAATGGCCTCATCCAACCCCACACCACCGGTGTGGAAACGCCTGCCAGCCGGACGCGCACTCCGCACGCCACATTGGCCATCTGCCCTTTCGATCGCGATTTTAAAAGCAGATAGCCCGCGCCGAAAAGAAACCGAACCACAACCAAAATCGACCCAGCGAGCCAAATCATGTACACAGATGGCATTGACGCCGTTTTCCTCAGCGCCGCCGCGGAGCTCGCTACTGCCGCCGTCCGGAACACGATAGGAACGCGGAGAGGCGTAAGCGCGGTCGAGAACGGAGCCAGGCAGATCAGCGCCAGCGTGAGAACGCAGATCCCATGGCGCAACGCAGCCGGAAATCGCGAACACGACAAGTACGCAGCGCTCCCGAGCGTCAAAATCACCGTAACTTTCACCAGAAGCAAAAGGGAAATCATGATTGCTCCTTCTTCAAGGAATCGTTTCGCGCTTTCTCGATCAAAGCCGATAGCTCATCTAGCTCCTTCGGACTCAAATGAAACGATTTCGGATCAAGAAGCGCCGCAACTGCCTGCTGCGCGGAATCGTCGAAAAACGTCCGCAGTATTCTCTTCAATGCGGATTTCCGAGCCGTTTCCCGAGGAACCGCTGGCTCGTACACATACCGCAAACCCTCCTCCGCATGCCGCAAGTACCCCTTGCTCTCGAGGATTCGGAGGAGCGTTCGAACGGTTGAATAACTCAATTCATCTGGAAGCTGCTTCTGAATCTCGGAACCGGTAGCCCGGCCGGCCGCGTACACGATGTCCATGATCTGGCGTTCGCGGCGGCTTAGCGAAACCTCCGACGGCAATCGTGCCATTTTTCTTCTCTCCGGCCTCGTGCTAATAAATTAGCATTTATGCTAAGAAATTAACACGGAGCCCCAGGGACGTCAATAGGAATTTTGCGGCGCCTGGCGACGAGTGCCGTTATTCGGTGCGCAATGCGTCGAGTGGTGAAATCAAACTTGCTCGAAACGCTGGAATTAAGGATGCGATCAACGCGGATAATCCGAGCGCCACGACGGCCACTAACGTCACCACGAGATTGTATGGATTCATACCGTAGAGTTGATTGCCCAGGAATCGTCCCGCGGCAAACGTAAACGGCAATCCAAGCAATAATCCAAAAAGAATCAGCCCGAATGCGCCTCGCAATACCAGCGCGACAACATCGCTCCGATTAGCGCCCAGCGCCATCCGCACGCCGATTTCGCTCGTGCGGCGTCCGGCGTTATAGGCAGTCACGCCGTACAGCCCGATCGAAGCTAACACGAGCGAAAGAATTCCGAAGAAGGAGGTAAGCTGTGCAATCAGGCGCGGCTGGGTGAATTGAAGGGATACCTGTTCTTCCAGACTGCGAATCGAAGTGACCGGAAGATTGGGATCGACCGAAGCCAGGGCTTGGCGTAGTTGCCCTTCAGATAACCTTACGCCCGGTTTGGTCACAATGACAATGTCGCTAAGGAAATGCGAGCTCGGCGCACTTTCCGTGAGCCCGGTCCCCGACGGAAGGTCATGCTGCACTGCGGGCAGAAAAAAGAACGGGCCAACCGGCTTGTCGAGATCGAAAGGCACATAGCGGGCGTCTTTGGCGACGCCCACGATTTCATATTCGCGCTCAGATCCGACACCCTGCCGGCCGAAGTGCTTTCCAATAGGATCTTCATTCTTGAAATACTTCCGGGCAAATGCTTCGTTGATGACCGCCACGTGCTGCGAAGTTGCCGTATCCTGTTCAGAGATGCCCCGTCCCCTGATGATTGGATTTCCGATAACGTCAGAGTATCCGGCCGTCACTCGAGCCCAGAACGCAACATTGCCGTCTTTCGCTCCGGGAGCGGGATGCCCATCCACGAAGACGCCGGAACCCCAAGCGTTGCCGCTTAGCGGTGAATACCCGCAAAGAGCCACGGCCGATACGCCAGGAATGCTGGATAACGAATCATGGATGCGCCGGTACAGCGGCTCGAGTTGATCGAAGCGGTAACCGGCAAGCCGTGGATTCACATTCGCCACGATGCGCCGGTTCGGATCGAATCCGAAATCTTGATTCTCGAGTTTATGCAGCGCGTTAGTGAGCAGTCCCGCCGCCGATAATAAAACCAATGAAAGCGCAGCCTGTAAGACCACAAGCGTCTTCCGCGGGAGAGAGTCAGTGCGTACGGTGGAGCGGCTGGCGCCGTGAAGGGCTTCCATCGGATCTACCCGGGTGGCCATCCATGCGGGAGCGATGCCGAACACAAGTCCCGTGACCAGCGAAACGGCCAAGGCGAAGAGTAGCACCGGCTTGGAAGGCGACGCGTCGATGGGTACGCCTGCCATGCCGCCAACATGGGGGAAGACCAAATACAGAATCAACCGCGTGCCGGCGAATGCGATCCCCAGACCCGCCGCACCACCAAAGAGCGAGAGCAAAGTGCTTTCGGTGAGGGCCTGCCTTACAAGTCGCGGCCCTTGCGCACCCAGCGCCATGCTCAGCGAGATCTGCCGCCGGCGCTCCATGCCGCGCACGAGCATTAAATTAGCCACATTAGCGCAGACAATGAGCAGCACAAATCCGGAGGCCATCATGAGGATCTGAAGCCAGTGCTCATATTGCTCGCGCATACTGCTGATGCCGGCGCCTCCAGGCCTCAGGAATAGGGTCTGCTGGGGAAATTTCGTTCGCTCGTTGGCGTCCATCTCACCCCAATGCGAGCGCAGCCACTGCTTGAGCTCGACCCGCATTTCAGCTTCTATAGACGCGGGCTTCGCGCTAGGTCGGATGCGGCCGATCAGGTCCAGCCAGTGGAGGCTGTACTTGTTCAGATCGGAGTCGGCCTCAATATAGGGTTCCGTGTTCAGCGGCAGAAAAAAGTCGGGCGGACTCTTGCGTAGCTGGTCGCCAAAGAACCCAGGCGGAGCAATACCCACAACTGTAAATGGCCTCTCGTCGACATTGAAGACACTGCCGACAACCGACGGGTCCGATCCATACTCTTGCTGCCACAAGCGATAGCTCATCACCGCGACGGGCGTAGCGTTGGGTCGATCGTCTGTGGCGCTAAACAGGCGTCCGGCATATGCCCGTATGCCGAACATGGAAAAGTAATTGCCCGAGACGAACTCGCCTGGAAAGCTCTTGGCCGCCTCTCCGTGGCCCGCGCGCCGGACGCCGAAAACCGGCTCGATCGCGGAGAATGCCGCTAATTCCGTAAAGCCTGGGGTGCTGTCGCGGAAGTGTTTGTACAGCTCGTACGAAACAAGCGAAAACTCTGGATCCTGGCTGTAGCCGTCGAGATAGCAGCAATTTGCTTCTTTCCCCAGGCGATACAATTCGTCGGGATTCGCCACCGCCAGCGACTTCAGCAGAACCGCGTACACCAACGTGAAAATCGAAGTGGTCGCGCCAATACCCAGCGCGAGCGTCAGGACTGTGGTAAAGGTGAACGCCGGGGCATTTCGTAAGCGCCGCAATGTGTAGCGCGTATCTTGTAACAGCGTTTCTACAAATGGCAGTCCTCTTTGCTCCCGATATGCCTCCTTCGTTGCTTCCACTGCTCCGAACTTCAACACCGCTTGACGCCGTGCTTCGACAGGCGATAAACCGGCGCGGACATTTTCGGCGGTTTGCAAAGCGAGATGTTCTTCAATCTCCGCGCGCAATCGCTCGTCGTCTCGCTGCCGGCCGCTCCAGAACGTCATGCGCTTGAGGAATCGCCGTAGCGCTCTCATTGGAAATCCTCCGCCTTCGCAGCAAAGAAGCGCTCGATGATGGCTGTTGTCTGTTCCCAACCTCGCGTCTCGGCCTGCAATTGTTTGCGCCCGTCGCGTGTCAGCCGGTAGAAGCGCGCCTTACGGTTGTTCTCAGAGGCGCCCCATTCGGAGGCGATCGATCCCTCCTGCTCGAGTTTCAGTAAGACGGGATAGAGCGTGCCCTGATTTACAGTCAGAATATCTCCGCTGATCTGTTCGATACGCCGTGCAATACCGTAGCCGTGAAGCGGTCCGAGCACGTCCAGAGTTTTCAGCACCATCAACGCCAGCGTGCCTTGCCGAACATCTGTTTTGTCTTTCATGTGGCTTATTGGGTTTCCCAAAGGAAGTATGCCACAGCTCAATTGGGAAAACAACATCGGGCGAACCTACAAATTTTTGGGGGTGTTCGGGTCAAAAAACCAGCTTCGCCGAAACCTGCAATTGCCGCGCAGTGTACAGTCCGTTTGGCGATGAGGAAGCCGTAGGCAGCTCGAACGTCGGATTGGGAATGATGCAGCCGTTGGTGCCCCTTGCCAGCGTTGCCGGGCATCCTGCCCCTCCGACCGCCGCATAGTTGAACGCCGTCGTATTCACCGAGCTGATATTGGTGTGATTGAAAATGTTAAAGGCTTCTCCCAGGAACTGCAATCGCAAGTTCTCGCGTAGGATGAACTCCCGCATCACGCGTACGTCCACATTGTGCAGAGAAGGCCCGATATATACGTTGCGGCCCACCTGCGGCGGCCGTCCACCGGTGCTGCCTCCCGTATTCGTGATTTCGCCGCCCGTAACTCCGTAATCCACTCCACCACTCGGGAAGCCGCTGATTTGTGCGAAGAGCGGCTGGCCGGTTGCCACCGTTCCCACGCCCGAGAAGGAGAAGCCATTCAAGATCCATCGCGCGGGTTTATTCGACAGGTTTTTGAAGTACTGTGGCATCCACACCACGCTGCCTACAAAGCGGTGAGTCTGGTTCAAATCCGAAAGCGAATATTCCTGCTTCTGATTCTTCGGATCAAGGGGCCAGTCCGTTCCAAAAAATGTGCCGTTCGATCCCGCCACAGCCCCATCGTCAAGCGATTTGCTGAATGTATAGTTGAACAGCGCCTCGAGTCCGTTCCGCATAGGTTTCCGCAACGTAAGCACCAGCCCGTTGTACCAGGAATTCACAATGCTGTAGCCGGTCAGAACTACGCCTGTCTGCGGGTTCAAGCGGGTCGTATAAAACGGCACGGTGATGCGTTCGGCCACCGATCCAGTCGAAGACAAAACATCGTACGTGTGTGTGGTCGTGGAAGGTGCAATATTAGAATCCACGAACACCGGCAAATGTAAGCCCCGGCTGAACAACCCGCCAACTGAAAATGCCAGGTTGCCCGGGAGCTGGCGTTCAATGGTCAGCTCGCCTTCATGCACTAACGGATTCACAAAGTCGGGTACTAATCCGTGCGCGAGCTGCGTCAGGGCAGGAGGCGTAAACGGAGTCACTTGCGGGGTCAGGGCGCCGGCGAAGGGCGCTTGCGGCTGGGGCCCAGGTGGAGTAAAGATCAGATTCGGAAAAGTCAGCGACGGACAGGTGGTTGGCAGGCAATTGAACGTTTGCTGATACACGCCGTTTTCTACGCGCAGCGCATAGAACGTGCTATTCGACGTTTTTCCGTAAAACATCCCATAACCCACACGCACCACCGTATCTTTCGCGGGTTGCCAGGCGATGCCTATGCGCGGGCCGAAGTTATTTTTGTCGATATTGAGCGTCGACGTGTAAAGCGTTGTCAGGGGCGTCGCAGTATTTGGCCTGGGCGGCTGCGGCACGTCTTGCAGCTCGTAGCGAACGCCAAGATTCAGCGTTAAATTCGGCCTCCATTTCCAACTGTCTTCGAAGAACCCTGCATAGTCGTCGTTGTAGAAATCATCCCTGCCCACGCCGGTAATCGGATCCGTCACCTGCGTAAACGAGCTGTAATGTTTCCCGGTCGAACTGCCCGTATTGATGCCGTAAACGTCCAAAACCCAGTTGGAAAACGCCGTTTGCGGAGAGCCGCTGTAACTGTAGATGCCGCCGCCCTGAAACAGATTGATCGCCACCTCGTGAATCAAGTTCACATCGAAGCCTACTTTCATTTGGTGCTTCCCCTTAGAGATGGAAAGCGTGTCGGCGAATTGAAGCCGGTGCTCATCGGGAAACGCGGGCCGCGGCAGCGCGTTCGGCATGCCGTAAGCCATGACGCTCGCAATCGTCACGCTCGGTCCACCGTCATTCGCTCCCGTCACTTCGTCATCTACGCCCCACTGAAAACGAAAGTTGTTGACCATCGTCGGCTTAATCATTGAATCCCAACTGGCCACAAAGAATCGCTCGTGAAGAACGATCGGACCATTGGCTGTCACCGAGTTATTGCTGACCGTCGTGCCCGAATTGTACGAATTCGGCGCGTGGTAATCGTCCAGATCGAAACTTGCGCTCAAATGGTTCGTCGAATTGAGCTGATAGTCCAATTTTCCAAATCCGATATCGTTGACTCCCGTGCGCGGATACGAACCGATCAGGGAGGTGAGGTATCCGTTGGCGGCCGCGCACTGCGTTGGCGTCACAGCCGCCGGACAGGCCAGCGGAAACTTCGAAGTGCTGATATAGCTGATTGGGAAAACCTTCCTTGATCCGTCGTAGTTGAAGAAGTAAAACAGTTTATCCTTGACGATCGCTCCGCCGATGCTGCCGCCGAACTGCTGCTGCTGGTGCACAGGCTGCGTCAGAATCCCGTTGGCTTTGTTGACGGGATCGAGAGCGTTGAGCGTGGGATAGCGGAGGTAATAGAAAAGGTCGCCATGCAAATCATTCGTCCCGGATCTCGTCACTGCATTCACTACACCGCCCGCCGCCTGCCCAAACTCCGCACTATAATCGCTGGCGCTCACTTGGAATTCCTGGATTGCATCAAGGCTGTAAATGTAGGGCACGCCGGTCGTCGCCGCACTTCGGCCACGCGCTTCAGAAAAGAACGCCTGGTTGTTGTTCGCCCCATCCACCATATTGTTGTTGTACAGCCCGGAAACGCCGCGATACGAAACCAACGCTCCGTCTGTTGTCACTCCCGGCGTCAGCAGAACAAAGTTGTCCCAGCGCCGCCCCACAATTGGCAAATTATTAACCAGGTTCTCGTCGACAACTTGTGATTGTTCGGTCTTCTCGGTATCCACCACGGGAGCGCCGCCAACGACGGTCACCGTCTGTTGCGCACTTTGAACAGGTAACTGCAAGGCAACTTGTAATGTCTGGCCCACCTCTAGGGTGAGGCCTTGCCGCACTACCTTTGCAAAGCCCGGCTTCGTTACCGTCACTTCGTAGTTGCCCGGCTGGAGGAACGTGGCGCTATAAATTCCTGATCCGTTCGTTGTGGTGGACCAGTCGACGCCCGTGTCCGAGTTATGCACCACGACGCTCGCGCCCGGCACTGCGGCTCCCGAAGGATCGGTCAGCGTGCCGGCAATGGTGCCGGCGGCTGCCGTCTGCGCATGTGCCGGAACGGCAGCGCCAATGAAAAACCACACGCTCAGCGACAGCGTCGCAACGCTCCGCGCGAGAATCTTGCAAACCGAAGCCCTAAGCAACCGGACCACTCTATTCATCAGACCCCCTCATATCGCTGCGAGAATACAGGATCGTTAAGAATCAGCCCGGTGCTTCCCGGCACGATGGATAGAAATGTCTTGTTCTCGAACGGAGAGTTATTTGGAGACTTGCCGCAGCTGAAACTTACCCGATTTGGAGGTAGTATACATCACATCTTTGCGCTGCCACCCGAAGTAGCGAAGTAACCGGGACCTCAAGCGGCCGTGGGCCGTCGCTCATCCGCTACTGGCAGTCGAATGCAGAACGTGGCGCCCACTCCCTCGTCTTCCACTCCGATTTCCCCTCCTTGCACCTCGACAGCCCATTTCGCAATCGAGAGTCCCAGCCCCGCGCCTCCTGTATCCCGCGCGCGAGCCGCGTCCAGCCGGTAAAATCGGTCAAATACTTTCGTCCGGTGCTCGCGAGGAATGCCCGGTCCAGTATCCGAAATCCGAATCACTCCAAAGCCGGAACGCTCCAGAACCTGCACCGAAATTCGTCCGCCGGCCGGCGTGTACTTCACGGCATTATGAAGGACATTGGTCACGGCCTGGCGGAACAGAAGGCGATCTCCTCTCACCGCAACTCGCTCGTCACCCGAAAGAGCCAGCTCCAGCCCTTTCTCCTCTACCAGCACATCCAGCACAGTCGCGACCTCCTTCACCACCTGAAGCGGTGAGAGCGCCGCGAACCCGAGCTGAAGTTGCCCTGAATCCGCTCGCGAAATCGCAAGGAGATTTTCTACAAGTCGTGTCAGGCGATTCACCTCTTCCAGCATGCTGCCGATCGTGTCCTGATAATCCATTGGGCTTTTGCTTTTTTGCAGCCCCACTTCGCCGACGCTGCGAATCGCGGCCAACGGCGTGCGCAGCTCGTGCGAGGCGTCGGATGTGAATCGCTGTAGTCTCTCGAATGATTCCTCGAGCCGGCCCAGAACGCTATTGAAGACTCGCGCCAAATGGCCGACTTCGTCTTCCGGATTCTCGACGGGAAGTCTCTGGTGCAAATTCTCAGCCGTAATCTGCTCCGCTCTGGACGCGATCTCCTCTAGAGGAGCAAGCGAGCGGCGCGCCAAATGGTAGCCTGCGAATCCGGCCAGCGCCAATATGAGCGGCAGCGCCACAAACGAAGCCGTCAGCAGCTCTTCAATCCTCGACCAGATCGCCTGCTGATCGTAAGCCAGCCGTATGATGACCGGCCGCCCGCCGATGCTGTGCCGCCGGCTTACCAGCGCCACTCTCATTCCATCCGAGAGCCGCGCCGAACGTTCTGAATAGCCATTCACTCCTTCATTCGGCAGAAGCGCGCCACCCAAGCTCCGGCCGCCCAGCCGTTCATTCCGATACAAAACCGCGCCATCCGGCGAGCGAACTTCAACCAATCGCTCGAGTACCTGCCTCGATTGCGGATGATTGTGATAATCCTGATTCAGATTCAGCCGGCCCTCGGGCGTGAAATAGAGCAAGCCTTCCACCGTCTCCACATCCTGAATGGCAAACCGGCTGAGCTGGTGCGAAAGCTGCCAGTACAGAACAAAACACGTGCCGGCCAAATACATCAGCACCACCGCGCCCAGCACAACCATGTACCAAAGTGTCAGGCGCGCGCGAACCGGCAAAGATCGACTCGATATCACGTATCTTTTTCTTCCCGCAGCACGAACCCAAGCCCGCGCACAGTATGTACGAGCTTTGTTTTGAACTGATCGTCCACCTTCCGCCGGAGGTGAGCGACGTGAACGTCAATTACGTTATCGAGCGGCGTTTGCCGCGCTACTTCTTTCCAAATGTCACGCGCAATCATCTCGCGCGACACCACACGTCCTTGATGGCGGAAAAGATACTCGAGTAGCTCGTATTCTCTCGCCGTTAATTCAATTCTTTGCCCTGCACGCGTCACCACGCGCTGAGCGCCATTAATCTCGAGGTCGGCGATTTTCGCTTTTGGAGCCGCCTCCGGGTTTCCACGCCGAAGAAGCGCGCGAATGCGCGCCAGCAGCTCTGGGAAGGCAAAAGGCTTTACCAGGTAGTCGTCCGCGCCGTTGTCTAGACCGTGAACGCGATCCTGAATCGTGTCCCGCGCCGTCAGCAGCAGGATGGGAACGCGCAGGCCCTGCTGCCGCAGCGTTGAAAGAATCTCAAACCCGTCTCGCCCTGGCAGCATGACGTCCAGAATCGCAAGATCGAACGGCTGTTTGCACAGAAGATAGAACCCCTCCTCCCCCGTTCGCGCCACGGAGACGGAGTAGTCATCGGCTTCCAGACCCTCCTTCAGCGCGCTCGCCAGCTTTATCTCATCTTCTACAACTAGTATCCGCACTCGCCTATTCTCTTTATACGAGGCGCTGCAATTCCACTACTACTGAAGACTTTCTGAATTTCGTGTTCAGGAAAAGTTCAGGAAATCTTAAGTGGTGCCCCGCCGGTTCGTTCTCAACAATGGGTGTAGAGAGCAATTACGCTCCCCGCACCCACATGATCTCGCAACGCAGCCGCACTGTAGTTCTCATCCTCGGCCTGGCTCTTTCTGCGGCCGGCCTCTATGCCAAAAATAAACATCCGAAGCCGGAACCGCCAGCGCAAGACCACATTCAAGTAGCCGCACATATTCCCGTTACCGGAGGCACAATCGTACGCTTCCTCACCACCCAACATTACCGCCGCAATTATCTGTATGCCGAACACGAATCCGGAAAAACGGTCACGCTGATTGACATCACGAATATCAGCCGGCCCGCCGTGCTTGCGGAAATGAGCGATCCAACCGGCCTGTCTGGTGGTCTGGTTGCGGTTACTGGAAATGCGGTTTTGGTTGCTACGGCAAACCATCAGACTGAAGAAGCCTCTCCTTCGCCCCAAACCTTTCGCATACTGAGCTTTGCCGATCCGCTCCATCCTACGGTTCAGCAGGAGTTCCACGGCGTCACCGCAACTGCCCGCGACGACCAGCGCGGCCTGATCTTCCTGGCCAATTCTGACGGCATTTGGATACTTCAGCAGCAATTTGCGATGGACCCGGAATTTGAAAAAGAATGGGAGCACATGATGCTCGACGCGCGTTAGCGGCTCGCAATCCGAATCATGTTGACTCGCGGTCCGGCCAAGAAAGTCACCATACATCTGAACGAAGACACGAGCTCCGGCGAAAGCTTCACCTATGAGCGAGTGTTTTCTTTTCTCCTCAACCGCGGTGTCTCCGGAGCAACGCTTACCAGGCCGGAACAGGGATTCGGCGCGCACCATCAGCGGCATTCGAGAGAAGGGCACGGCGCGCAGAACAGGCATTTGCCCGTGCGAATCGAATTTGTCGAGTCTCCGACGACGGTAGAGGCCATCCTGCCTCCCCTGTGTGAACTGATAAAAGACGGTCTCATTGACGTGCACGACACGACCATAGTAAAACTTGCCACCGAGGAGACGGTTCTCTAGCTTGCGCGTAGCGGCAATGTGCATTTGGCTAGCAATCTCCGCGGCAGGCTTACAGATACCCGCCTTCGGGCAAGCCACCACGCCGCTCACGCTCGCGCAGGCCGAAGAGCTCGCCCTCAAGAATCATCCGCGAATCGGCTCCGCGGCTCTGAATGCTGAAGCCGCCGGCAAGGTGGTGAACGAAACGCGTTCCGCCTATTTCCCGACTATGGCTGCAAACCTGACCGGGGCGGATGCGATCGAAGGCACCGCGGTCGCGGCGGGCGCTCTCACCACGTCGAGCTTATCCACGCGTGTTACATCCGGCATGAGCTTGCTCCAAATGGTGACCGACTTCGGCCGTACCTCGCATCTCGTCCGTGACGCCCGCTTCCACGTCGAGGCGGCAAACGACAACCTCTCCATAATCCGCGCCGGAATTCTATTAGACGTCCAGGTCGCCTATTTCTCGGTTTTGGGCAGTGAAGCCGTTCGCAGAGCCGCCCAGGCCGCACTCGACAACCGTAGGCTTACTTTGCGGCAGGTCACCGCTCTCGCGCAGAGCTCGCTCAAGTCTACGCTCGATGTCAGTTTCGCCGACGTGCTGGTTTCGGAAGCCGAGCTTGCGCTCTATCAGGCTGAAAACAACGTCGACCAGAGTCGGGCGCACCTCGCGGCAGCCCTAGGCTTCGAGCATACGCAGCGGTTCACGCTCGTTGACGAGCCACTTCCCGCTGCTCTCAATCCGGACCTGCAGGCGCTCGTCACACAAGCATTGCGCGACCGGCCAGATCTGAATGCTACTCGGCGCAATGGCGATGCTGCCGCCGAATTCGCCAAAGCCGAAAAAAAGTTAAGCTATCCCACCATCAATGTCATGGGGGCAGCGGGAGCCATTCCTGAACACGATCCCACGCTCGCACACGACAATTACGGAGCCGCCGGTGTGAATATCAATATCCCCGTTTTCAACGGCGGATTGTTCTCCGCGCGGCGGGCTGAAGCTGCGCTTCGCGCTCAAGCCGCCAACAAGGACACGCAGGATCTCTCTGTCCAGGTCTCACGCGAAGTCCAGGACGCCTGGTTGCAAGCGAACAACACGTTTCGAAGCTTGAGCGTCACTGCCCAACTGGTCGCGCAGGCAAATAAGGCACTACATCTCGCCCAGGCTCGTTACAATGCCGGTCTCGGTAGCATTGTCGAGCTGAATCAAGCGCAATTGGCGCAGACTTCTGCGGAAATCAACGCGGCCTCCGCCAAGTACGACTATCTGTCCGCTCGTGCGTCCCTCGATTACGCCACAGGTGTTCTTCGGTGATCGAATTCCGCCATAGCCTCGTCGCAATGGCGACGCTTGCTCTCGTGCTCTTGCCCGTGTTTCTGCTTGTCTCATGCGCCAGTAACGAGGCCGGAGGCGCTAATGGCCCGGAGCCCGTATCCGTTCCCATCGTCCCAGTCGCAAAAGCGCAGCGCGCAAATGTATCCGACGATCTCACCGTCACCGCGGAATTCATTCCCTACCAGGAGATCGACGTGATGGCCAAAGTTGCGGGCTACATCCGCGTCATCAACGTGGATATAGGAGACCGCGTACAAACCGGCCAGGTACTCGCCGAACTGGAAATTCCCGAGATGCAAGATGACATGGCACGAGCCACGGCTGCGGTCGAGGCATCGGATGCGGATATTATTACCGCGCGCGACGACCTGAACCGCGCCAAATCGGCTCACGATATGGCCCATTTGTCCTATACGCGCGTGCTCGACGTAGCGAACAAAGAGCCCGGCCTAGTTCCCCAGCAGGAAGTCGACGAAGTGCATTCAAAGGACCTGGTTGCCGAAGCCGAGGTTTCCGCGGCTCAATCCACTTTGCAAGCCGCTGAGCGCAAGGCGACCATGGCGAAAGCCGATCAATCGCGCTTGCGCACACTTCAGAAATACACCGTCATCACCGCTCCTTTCACGGGAGTAGTAACGAAGCGCTACGCCAACACCGGGTCCATGATTCAGGCCGGAACGGCTTCGCAAACGCAGGCGATGCCTGTCATCCGGCTCTCGCAAAACAATTTGCTTCGCCTCATTCTGCCGGTGCCCGAATCCGCTGTTCCTAGCATTCATATCGGCGAAACGGTAGACGTCACCGTCTCTGCGCTGCACCGCTCCTTCCCCGGACATGTCACACGGTTCGCCGATGAAGTTCAGAAAACGACGCGAACCATGGACACGGAAGTGGACGTCCCCAATCCCGGCCTGATTCTCGTTCCTGGCATGTACGCGGATGTAAGGCTGTGCCTTAAGCAACGCAACAACGCCCTGACGGTACCGCTTGATGCTATCGACGATGCTACCGGATCGCCCAAGGTGTTTGCCGTCCGCGACTCTATCATCCGCGTTCTTCCTGTCACAACCGGAATAGTTACACCTCAGCGGCAAGAGATCCGTTCCGGTATTCGCGACGATGAGCTCGTCATCACGGGCCGTCATGCGGGACTTCACGACGGAGAACGCGTCCAGCCTCGACTGACCGGCGACCAGGAAACCGCGCCGAATCCGTCGAAAGGAGGGTAACCTGTCCCGATTCGCCATCAAAACTCCGTATCTGATTGTCGTCGTTTGCCTGATTATCGTTCTGGTCGGCGGCGTGAGCATTCTGCGCATGCCCGTAGACATGTTCCCTACCATGAACATCCCCGTTGTAGTCGTCGCAACGTTCTATTCGGGAATGCCGCCCGAACAGATTGAAGGCAACATCACGTTTCACTTGGAACGGATGTTTACACTCGCTAGCGGTATCGAACACATCGAATCCCGTTCTCTGCCCGGCGTCAGCGTCATTCGCGTTTACTTCCAGCCCGGCAGCAACGCCGATTCCGCCGCTTCCACCATCGCCAATCTCGCCATGGCCGACATGCGCGACTTGCCTCCAGGCACGCTTCCGCCCATCGTTCTGAAATCCGACGCGTCCAGCCTTCCCGTCTGCCTCGTAACGTTTAGGGATGAGGATTTGAATGAGACCGCTCTCAAAGACCTCGCGCAGAATTTCGTCCGCAATCAGCTCGCAAGTGTTCCTGGAGCATCCGTCCCGCAGCCGTTCGGTGGCAGATGGCGCCAAATTCAGTTCTATGTCGATCCATACAAGTTGGAAGCCCGTCAGCTCAGCCTCATGGATGTGGTGCGCGCCGTCAATGAATCGAATGTAGTTCTCCCCGCTGGAGACGTCCAGATCGGCAATTTGGATTACGCCATCTACGCCAATAGCCAGGTCAACCTGAAGACGATGAACCAAACGCCCATCAAGATCGTCGGTCAGTCGCCCGTCGACATCTCCGATGTGGGTCAGGCCAAAGATGCGTATTCGCTGCAATATAACGTAGTGCGCGTCGATGGGCAACGCTCGGTCTATCTTCCCATTCTTAAGCAAGGTGGCGATTCAAACACCATTGCCGTCGTAAATGGTGTGCGAGACACACTGAAGCATTTGTTCGACGTGCCGGCATCACTCGCGAGAACTGTCGTCTTCGATCAATCTCAATTCGTCAAGACCGCCATTATCACGCTGCTGCATGAAGGCGGTATCGGCTTGTTTCTCACGTGTTTGATGATCCTGATCTTTCTCGGCAGCATGCGCGCCACCGTCGCGGTCTTCTTCTCCATTCCACTTTCGGTTCTCGCGACCTTCATCGCTCTCGAACTGGGCGGAAGCTCCATTAACAGCATGGTGCTCGGCGGTTTGGCGCTGGCCTTATCACGCCTCATCGACAATTCGGTGGTTGTGCTCGAAAATGTCTATCGTCATCTCGAGCTCGGCGAGCCCGCAGTCGTCGCGGCGGAAAATGGCGGACGCGAAGTAGCCCTCGCTGTGCTCGCCGCAACTCTCACCACTATCGTAGTTTTCTTCCCCGTGACGCTGCTCTACGGAGTCAGTAAGTTTCTGTTCTCGGCGCTAGCTCTCGCCGTCGTCGTGTCCCTGGTTGCGTCGTATTTTGTCGCCATGACCGTGGTCCCGCTGTTTTGTGCGTCCTTCATCAAACACGCCTCTGTACACAGAACGACGGATGCTCCGACTTTCGGCGCCCGGTACAATGCCTGGTTTTCCGGCCGCTTCGAAGCGTTGCTGATGCGCTATGAGAAATTCGTCGCCAGAGTCATGGTCTGGCCCGTCGCCGCGCTTTGGATTTTCTTTGCCCTCTTCGGAGCCAGTCTGCTGCTGTTCCCATTCCTTGGCATCTCTTTTTTCCCTCGAACCGACGCCGGCCAGTTCGTCATCAACGTCAAAGCGCCGTCTGGAACCCGGCTCGTCGATACGGAAAAAGAAGTCGCCAGGCTCGAACAACTCATCCGCGATACCGTTAACCCTCATGACATGGGCATGATTGTCTCGAATATCGGCGTCGATCCTGGCTTCTCCGCCGTCTACACCTCCAATTCAGCCATGCACACCGCATTCGTGCAGGCCAGCCTGAAGCCGGGCCACACAATCGGAAGTTATGAATACATTGCGCGCGTGAAACGACGTATCGAGCAAGAAATGCCGGAACTCACCGGATTCTTCTCCTCCGGCAGCTTGGTCGATTCGGTCGTGAATATGGGCATGCCGGCTCCCATTGACCTCCAAATCTCCGGGATGGACTTGCACGACGACTTCCGCACCGCGCTCGACATCGCAGAACGCATTCGCAGCATGCCGAATGTCGCCGATGTCTATATCCCGCAAGATCTCGATTATCCGGCGCTGCGGCTCGATATTGACCGCACGCGCGCCGGCGAATTAGGTCTTTCTGAGAAAGAAGTGATGTCGAACGTTATTACGGCGCTCACCTCCAACCAGATGATTGCGCCGAGCATCTGGAGCGATCCGCGAAACGGCAACAATTACTACCTCACGGTCCAGTACCCCGAACAGCAGATCCAGACCGTCAACGATCTCCGCTCAATCCCTTTGCATGGCGCCGGGATAACGCAGCCGACGCGTCTCGACATGGTAAGTTCGATTACACCGTTCCTCGCGCCGACTGAAGTAGACCACTATCAGATCCGCCGCAGGATCGACGTCTATGTTCGCCCAACGACCGAAGACCTGGGCACGCTCGCGAAAACGATTGAGCTCATGCTCGATCGCATCCACCCTCCGGCCAATGTAGACGTAGCGATGAGAGGTACGGTGGAAGCCATGAATGCGTCGTTCAGGAGCTTCGCCTTAGGCCTCGCTCTATCGGTACTCCTGCTCTATCTCATCCTGGTGGCGCAGTTCCGCTCGTTTATCGACCCGTTCATCATCCTGCTGGCCCTTCCCCCGGCCATCTCTGGCGTAATCTTGACGTTATTGCTAACCGGTACCACCTTAAACATCATGTCGCTGATGGGCGTTGTTATGCTCGCCGGTATTGCCATGTCGAACAGCATCCTGATAGTCGAGTTCGCCCATCGTCTTCTTGAAGAGGGTTTAGAGGTCCGCCAAGCAGTCGTCGCTGCCTGCCGGGTGCGCCTTCGTCCGGTTCTCATGACTTCGTTAGCCACCATCATCGGATTATTGCCGATGGCTCTAAAGATGGGGGAGGGAAGCGAGTCATACGCGCCTCTTGCACGCGCCTTGATTGGCGGCCTCGGGCTTTCTGTCATCCTGACGGTATTGATCGTTCCCGCGGGATTCTACGTGGCCTACCGCAACCGCCGCGTCGAATCCGTGTGAGACCAATTGCCGCAAGCTGCATGATAGGTCGAAGCGACGTTTTCTCCCATTGACATATCGATCAAGCTCGCCATCGCCATAGGGATCGGCATGCTTGTCGGTCTCGAACGCGAGTGGTCCCAAAAAGACCTGGGGACTCGAACGTTTACGATCGTGGCAATGGCGGGCGCTCTCAGTGTCCTCGCTGCGCCTGCGATCGCCTATATTACTTTTGCCGGCGTCCTGTCGATCTTGGTGTTGACCGGCCTGCGCAGTTTGCGCGAGGGCAAAGCGATCGAAACGACAACGGCGGCCGCCATCATCGTCACCTTCATCCTAGGCGTCCTCATCGGGCAAGGCCATCACTACACTCCAGTCGCCGCAGCCATCTTGATGACGATGCTGTTGTCTCTCAAACCCGCGATCACACATTTCGCAGGAGGCCTGCTAGTGACCGAGGTACGCGGCGCCGTTCTGCTCGGCCTGCTCGCATTTGTCATCTATCCCGTTCTTCCCAATCACGCGGTCGATCCCTGGGGTCTCGTCAATCCTCGCGAAGCCTGGCTCACCATCGTGGTCATTGCGGTCATTGGCTTCGTGAATTATGTGCTTTTGAAACTGTACAGCGCGCGCGGGCTTTACTATTCGGCCGTTCTCGGGGGGTTGGTCAACAGCACGGCCGCGATCGCAGAACTGGCAGGACTTCTCAGAACCCAGAGCGAAAACGCCATCGCGGTGGCAATGATTATCGATCTGCTTACCATCGTCGCGATGTTTCTGCGCAATCTGCTCATTCTCGCCATCTTTGCCGGTGCAGCTGTCTGGACCGCGGCGCTACCACTCATCGTCATGTCCCTCGGTGCGGGGCTTTGCATCTGGACGCAGCGCAAACACGGGCAAAATGGCATTGGGCCACTTCAGCTCTCCTCGCCTCTGTCGCTGTCAAAGGTGTTCAAGTTCGGCTTTATTTTTGTCGTGATCGAGATCATCGGAAGCATTGGCCAAAGATATTTCGGCCACTTCGGTTTCCTTCTGGTGAGCGTAATCGGCGGACTCGTTTCAAGCGCCAGTACTGCCGGCGCCGCCGCCACGCTAGCCATGCACAACAAAATCACAATGCAAACCGCAGGCCTCGCAACAGTCTTAACTTCCATGGCAAGCGCGCTGTCGAATCTTCCCGTCCTTCACCAGCAGATTCGGCAGTGGACCGTCACCCGCACGTTAATTCTGCTATCCTTCGCGATTGTCGCCGCTGGTTTCGTTACGATGCTGATTGTTGAACGGCTTTGGGCAAAGTAGTCCGCCGTAACCGATCTGTCTAACGGGATCGGGCGTGAACAGGAGGCAAACGATTTGAATCTCTTACCGAAAGACGAAAAATTCTTTGAGTACTTTCACCAGCAATCCCAAATCCTTTGTCAGGCATCTCATCTGTTGCTCTCGGGACTGCAGGGTGGGTACGAGGGCATGTGCCAGGTAGCGCGTCGCATCGAATTCCTCGAGCGCAGCGGCGACGAGGTCACGCATAAGCTCTTCGATCGTTTGCGCGCAACTTTCATTACTCCATTCGATCCTGAGGACATTCAGGCTCTTGCAACCAAGCTCGACGACGTGCTCGATACGCTCGAGGACGCGGCGTTTCGCATCGTTGCGTATAGAATTGACCCGATCCCCAGTGCTGCCGTCGAGCTGGGAGAGATGATTGCAAATTCCTGTCGCGCGTTGGACAAGGCGTTACATGCTCTGCAGGATAAGAAATCGGTCATGGAGGATTGTATAGAGGTGAACCGGCTCGAAGATCAGGCAGACGCAGTCGAACGAACCATGCTGGCGAATCTTTTTAGTTCTGGCACCGACGCGATCCTGTTGATCAAGTTGAAGGATCTGTATGAACTTCTCGAAACTACGACCGATCGCTGTGAAGACGTCGCCGACGTAATTCAGAGCATCGCGGTAAAGAATCTTTAGGCTCATGTCCGTTTTCGGGCTCATCGTCTTTATCGTTATCGTGGCACTCAGCTTCGATTTCGTAAACGGGTTTCATGATGCCGCGAATTCGCTCGCTACCGTTGTTGCAACCCGGGTGCTCACTCCGGTACAGGCCGTCGTGATGGCGGCCCTGTTCAACTTCATCGCGGCCTTTTTTCTGGGAACGAGTGTAGCGGCCACTATCGGAAGCGGATTTGTCAATACAAAAATCGTAACTCCCTACGTAATCCTCGCAGGGCTGGTGGGTGCCATCGCATGGAATCTTCTGACCTGGTATTTGAAACTGCCGGTAAGCTCCTCACATGGGCTCATTGGAGGTTACGCCGGCGCCGCGGTCGCGAAAGCAGGAGTGGGCGGGCTCGTGCTTGGAAAATGGCCGAGTACGCTGGCCTTCATTGTCGTTGCGCCGGTAATTGGACTCATACTCGGTTATTCCCTGATGATCCTTGTGTATTGGGTTTTCAGCGCCTTTTCTCCGGCACGCATGGACCGCTGGTTTCGGCATCTGCAAATACTGTCGGCCGCGCTGCTCAGCTGTGCGCACGGAACAAACGACGCGCAGAAATCGATGGGCATCATCGCGGCTGTTCTTTTCGCAGCCGGCTTTGAGACGAGCTTTCGTGTTCCGGATTGGGTGATCTTCGCCTGTGCTGTCGCGATGGGGCTTGGCACTCTCAGCGGAGGATGGCGGATTGTCCACACTATGGGAACACGCCTGACACGTCTGAGGCCTCGGAGCGGCTTCTGTGCAGAAGCGGGAGCTGCGGTCTCGATTCTATTCGCGACTTGGCTTGGCTTACCGGTTTCGACAACCCACGTTGTGACTGGCGCTATTGCGGGAGTCGGTTCCATTCAGCGAGTCAGGGCAGTCCGGTGGAACGTGGCCGCGGACGTCGTCACGGCCTGGGTTCTGACAATTCCGGCTGCCGCTCTCGCGTCCGCCTGCGCGTTTTTCGTCATTCGAATGTTCGAACCGAAAGCCTAGCAAGGCTGTAAACAGAGCTGCTGAAAAGATACTCGATTTCGTCCTCAAAGCAACTTTGACTTGAATTCGATACGCGATCTTCGAGTTATGCCCGATGCCGCATCCAGCGAATGATCGATAGAACGCTTCCGCCAATTGACAACGTTATAACGGCGATCATGATTGCCACAAACGTTTTCGTTTTCGCGAACCGCAGAAACTCGTGTCCGAACGTGAGCGCCAGGAGACCGATAGCAGTGAACCGGACGGTCCGGCCGGCGAGTACGATGGCGAGCAGCCGCGCCCGCGGATAATTAAACGCACTTGCGGCAGCCACTACCGCAGTAAATGGGAACGGCGGAGGAGCAACGCAAGCGATCGCTAATGGAATCGAAGCGTGAGCTTCCATCTTCCGCTTAAGGTATTCATGGCGCCGCCGGCTCACTATTCGATCGAGTGCCGCCTGGCCCCCTTTTCGCGCAACGACATCCAGGATGAGCACTCCTAGGCACGACCCGCACGACGCCATCAGCACGTACAAAGGAAGACGGCGATGGTCGCGAAGCGTCAAAGCTGTGACCAACAAATCATTCCCCAGCGGCAGAAACAGGAACGACGAATCGAGCACGCCCATGACGAACAACCCAGCCCCGCCGAGATGTAGGAGCCAGCCCAAGAAGTAGCGAAAGCTGTTATCCATTTGCTACGGCCGCACATGTGTTGCCCATAGATGGTATGAGGACGATAATCACGCACACACGCTCCGCCACCTGCACTTTCGTTCCTATTCCTATTAATAGAGCAAAGCGGCGCTGGCAGTCCTTCCACGATGGAACTCCTGATCCGTCAGAAGCATTTGGAATAGGATGTGTCCAGGAAGGAGTATTACTCATGCGAATCAAAATACTGATTGCCCCGTTAGTGGCCCTCGCGCTGCCGGCGATGGCGGCAGAAACAGATACACAACGGTTAAACGCTTCCGCTGACGTTCTTAACGAAATTATGGCTGCCAGCGACAAGGCTATCCCAAGTGATCTTTTCCACAAGGCTTATTGCGTGGTAGTGATCCCCAACATGAAGAAGGCCGGGTTCATTTTCTCCGGGAAGTACGGGAAAGGATTCGCTACGTGCAGGAATCCTGAAGGAGCGGGGTGGACTGCCCCAGCTGCCATGCGCGTCGAAGGAGGCGGATTCGGACTGCAGGTTGGCGGCGAATCGGCCGACATCGTGATGCTGGTAATGAGTGACAAAGGCATGAAGGGAATACTATCCAGCAAATTCACGTTGGGTGGCGAAGCATCGGCAGCGGCCGGGCCGGTGGGTCGCGACGCTACCGCGCAGACCGATGCCACCATGCACGCCGACATTTTGTCGTGGTCACGGTCTAGAGGCGTCTTTGGCGGACTCTCTCTACAGGGCGGCACTCTACGGGCTGACGACGATGCGAATAAGGCAATCTATGGCGAAAAGGAAGGTAACAACGAAATTCTTACTGGAAAAGTGAAGGCTCCTAGCGATGCTTCCAAGTTTCTGGAGACGGTCGCGAAGTACGGCGGCGAAAGCAGGCAAGCCTAAGATCCACGCCATCCGGCGTCCTGATCAGAAATCCAAATTCGCAACTTGGCTAAAAAGCGTGCTGTTTCCCTCACTCGGTACCTGTACCTCTGGCCACTATATGTCTTGACAGGCATATGCGCGGTGGAGTATAAAAAGAGCGTGGAATCTGTGTTCGATATCATTGCCGAGCCGAACCGCCGCGCCATACTGAGCCTCTTGGTTTCGTCACAACAGTCGGTGGGAGAGATCGAGCGTCAGCTTCGTATGCCGCAGCCCACCGTGTCAAAGCACCTGCGAGTGCTGCGAGAGGCCGGTTTCGTAGAATCCAGGGTGGACGCGCAGCGCCGTCTCTATCGACTGAAACCTGAACCACTTCAGGAGGTGGATGACTGGCTGGCTCCGTTCCGCCGGTTCTGGTCCGCTCGCGTAGATGCTCTCGAACGCCACCTCGACCGCATGGATCAATCAACGCTAAAGAAAAGGAAGACAAGGAGAAGACGACGCGGCCCAAATCGCGAACGTGACATAGGAGAAACGAAATGAAAATCAAAGTGACCAGCATATACGTGGATGACCAGGACAAGGCCCTGCACTTTTATACGGAGGTCCTGGGCTTTGCCAAGAAGGCCGATTTCAGTCAAGGCCCATTTCGCTGGCTGACCGTAGCCTCGCCCGAGGAGCCGGACGGCACTGAGCTCCAGCTGGCGCTGAACAACAACCCCGCAGCCAAAGCGTATCAGCAGGCGATTTTTCAACAGCGCCAGCCCGCGGCCATGTTTTTCACCGACGACGTCAAGGGCGACTACGAGCGGATCAAGGCCCGCGGTGCCGAGTTCACGATGCCGCCCACTGACGTGACCGCCTCGACCATTGCGATGCTGAACGACACCTGCGGCAACCTCATTCAGCTCACCCAGCTGGCACGCCATTCGCGCTAAGGAGAAGAAGGTGACCGATCGCGAGCAGTACGCACCGGGTCCCGCCAGCGGGGCGCAGGTCCGAAAGGACGGAGAGAAGTGGACGCTCATTCTCGTCAGAGAACTGCGCCACTCGCCGGAAAAAGTCTGGCAGGCGCTGACCGACCCGGCGCATCTGCACGAGTGGGCGCCCTTTGAGGCCGATGGAAACCTGGGTACGGTTGGAACGGTGAAGCTCACCTGGGTGGGAGCGCCGGCGCCGCATGAAACAACAGTGACGCGAGCCGACGCTCCCAAAGTGCTTGAGTACAACGATATCCGGTGGGAACTCGAAGCCTCTGGTGGCGGCACGCGCCTGACGCTGTGGCACCATATCGATCGCCGCTTCATCTCAATGGGTGCTGCCGGGTGGCACATTTGTTTCGATGTTCTGGATCATCTTCTCAGCGGAACTCCCATCGGCCGCATCATTGGCGCCGGGGCGATGAAGTTCGGTGGTTGGCAGCGTCTGAACGCGGAGTACGCCAAGCAGTTCGGTATTAAAACGCCCAACTGGCCGCCTCAGGCGGCTCAAAACTCGTGAATCGAGGTGGATCGCAAAACAATGTGGAACAAATGGGTTCGGCAGACCCACCGCTGGCTGTCCATTGCCTTTACAGTGGCCGTCATCGTCAACATCGTCGCCGTGCTACAGAAGAGGTATACCGTCTGGGTGGGCCTCTTGGCGCTGCTCCCGCTCGCCTTGCTCCTGTTCACCGGTCTGTACTTGTTCGTGCTGCCGTATGCCACCAAGTGGGGCCGCGGGCGACGCAGCCACTGAACGTGTGGCCGTCCGCAACCCATTGCAAGCATGGTAGCGCTAACGGGAATCGAACCCGTATTTAAGCCTTGAGAGGGCTCCGTCCTAACCGTTAGACGATAGCGCCAAGTTCCAACGGACGAAACCAGTATAGCTGACCATTCCCCCCGGCCGAGTTGAAGCCGCTCGACAAAAGAACGCTGCGGTTAGAGCGCTTCGGGCATTGGTAGCCCGGATTTCGCCAGCGATTTCGCGATAAGCGCAATCGCGTCGGCTTCGCTCAAATTTCTGGCGATGGACGTCTCCATAATCACCATCTGCCTCGCCC
>JBAUZG010000344.1:0-3305 GCA_049585195.1 Bryobacteraceae bacterium
GCTTTCAGATGGCGCTCGGAGAGATGAAGATAAATGGAAGTGGCTTTGAGGTCGGAGTGACCGAGCAGCAACTGCAGGGTGGGCAAGTCCGCTCCTCCTTCCAGCAAGTGCGTCGCGAAGGAGTGCCGTATCAAGTGGGGGCGCACCGCTTTGGTGATACCGGCCCGTTGCGCCGCCTCGCGGCAGGCCTCCCAGAGCACTTTCGGCGTAATCGGCTTGTCGGCGCGCCAGCCATTTTCTGTTCCGGGGAACAGATAGGTCTTGGGTCGCATCCAGCGCCAATACTCGCGCAGGGTCTCCAGCAGTTTCGGACTGAGAGGCACATCGCGGTCGCGATTCCTCTTGCCGTGGCGAATATGGACCACCATGCGGTCGCTGTCGATGTCCTCTACCTTGAGGTGGCACATCTCGGCGCGACGCATGCCGGTCGAGTATAGCGTCATGAGCATGGCGCGATGGAACAGATTCCTGGCGGAATCAATGAGGCGGACGGCTTCGTCCTGAGTGAGGATGATAGGCAGCCGGCGGGGCGCTTTCGGATAGGGCACTTCCTCCACCGGATAGTTGCGCTTCAGTGTCTTGCAGAAGAAGAAGCGCAGCGCCGCCGTGTGATTGCCGACCGTGCGTACACCCTGCTTTCGCTCCTTCAGCAAATACACTTGATAACCACGGATCTCATCTGGCCCGAGTTGATCCGGCGGCCGATGAAAATGTTTCGCGAAGTCCTCGACTGTTTTGACGTACGAGGTTACGGTAGTCTGAGAGTAATTTCGACGCTGGAGTTCTTCCAGCATCATTTTGCGTAAATGGGTCACAAGGACCTCCTTGTGACCCGACCGTATCAAGAGGGTGCCTGTCCGACGGAAGCACCGGGGCACGGCCTCTCCGGGTGTTCTCACCATGACGCCATGGTCCAAGCAGCCGAAGCGCGAGAAAGCGGATGAGGAAGAGCACGCCTCTTTAGAAGCGCTGGTGGAAACGGTCATCGGTGCGGCCTACGAGGTCAGCAACGTTCTGGGAGCGGGGTTCGTGGAAAAAGTCTACGAACGGGCATTACTAGCAGAACTCACGCTCCGCGATCTCCCGACTGCTACGCAAGCATCATTCTCAGTGGTGTACAAAGGGAAGCACGTGGGCGTGTATACCGCGGATCTGGTGGTAGCAGACCGGCTGCTGATAGAAGTCAAATGTGTGGATCAGTTCACCACTGAGCATCTAGCCCAATGCATCAATTACTTGAAAGCGTCGGGTCTCAAGCTCGTCTTGCTGATTAACTTCCGGCGCCCCAAAGTCGAGTGGCGGCGCATCGTTCTTAACCTCTGATTCGCGTTCATTCGCGTTCATTCGCGGCTCCCGGATTCTCGCTCTGCTACCTGCACGCGGAGCGTCCGCCGCGCGGGCGGCTTCGTTCTGACGGCCCAGTGTATAGGAATCCATTTGGACGCATAGTCATCGTGTCGGACCCTGAAGCGTCGCGCGTTATCGCCATTTGGTAGAACCGGGCGATACAAAAGTGTGCTTTGCGGCAAACCTCGGCCGTCCTGCAAAGAGCTGTATGCTTCTTTTGTGACACGGACCACCGATACGAAAGCCATACGTCATCTCAATAAAGCCGGCCCTTCCGGTGTTTCAAATTTCTGGCTCAATGAGGCTGTTGACCTTTCGCCTCATCCTTTTGCGCGGGTCAATTGGTCAATTAATACTCGAGCACTATCTTCCGGCATTTCAGACAGCACACGCCTGTCATGTGCGTGCCGTGAAGCAGGTCGGTCGCCCCCACTGACTGCCCGTGCGGGATCAAATTTTTCCAGAAGCTCGGGTCGCCCTTGTACCATTGGAAGGCGAACAGGCTATCTTTGCCCATCAGGCAGCCGATCTCAACCTCGCCTCCACAAAACGGGCAAACAGGCATCACATTCAGTATCCCATTCCTGTCTGTCATCAGCTTCTTGTAACTCGGGAGTCGCGTCCGCTTCGCGGCAAAAGTATGGCGCAAGAGTGAAGCAACTTTCGTTGTTCTCGGCTCCGGAAATCCACTTTGACGTATAGTCATCGTGTCGGAAAAATGAATCAAGAACCTCGGAATTGGAGACTCTGACGTGGGAAGCGTTGGGTGCGCCTTAAGTGGACATCATTGCGGCTAATATTGGCTTCTTTGCGCCCATGCTGGCTACTTGTGCACTCGCCGCCAATGGATCGCTCATGCCCTCCACGTACGAACCTCTCACTCGCATGCCGTAAGCAGTGGAGAGAGAGCGGCCGAGCGCATGCTTTTCGATTTCAAGGCATATGCCGCTCCATCTGTTCGCCGTGTCTTCCAACCATTCAGCGTCGCCGCCACTGGGCCGATCACGGGAGCACGCGTTATCTCGGGAATTGAGGCAAGCCTCAAGGCAACCATGGATTATTACTGAATGACTAAGGCGAGAGGGTGGCTTGTCATCCCGATACTTGAGTAGCATTAGACAACCCGCATTAGGTCGCTTACGCTTGCGGCTCCGTTTCAGAGTTGTCGCAGATCGAAAAATGTAGAATCGAACCACGCGGTCAGAGACCTAGCCCGGTGCGTGCGTCTTGACTTCGAGGTGCATGGTAAAGCCCTCGCTGCCCTCGAAGTCATATTGCTTGGCGCAAATTTCAGTCGCGTCTTCGAGTCGAATCAAATTGACAGTGAGGCGATATTGCCGGGCGTTACTCGAGCCTTGCGGAACCGAGTCGAACCTGAAGACCGGAACATAGCCGCCTTTCGGGATGTCGATGACGAGTTGCTCATCGCCGTTGTTGCGTGATCGCTGGTAATACTCGAGCAGTTTCTGGCGTAAACGGCGCGCGTCGTTTCGGACAATTGGATCGAGACCGGGCTCGAACGATTCATCCCGCTCGAAGACCGAGACTCCAATCGTGTATTCACATAACTGACTGCCGCGGCCAGCAAGTGTCTCTTCGACGACAAATTCGAGAAACCGCCTCATCCTTTCCGCATTGACGAAACCCTCGCTTTGAAGGATCTTTGAAAGCTGCATTCTGACGGCATCGGGAGATGCACTCTTCGAGGGCTCTGGCTCGCTCCAGTCACCGGTCTCACGAATCGCCTGCACAGGCTTGTATTCGGCGGAACTCAGGCGGCTCGGCTGCCTGGTTGCTCGAACAGGCCTGGATAGCTGGCGTTCTGTAATCGGGAACGCCACAACTGGATTCATTTGATCCTCCAACGGGGTCTTGTGATTATGGCACGTTTTTACGGAACCGCAGCCCTCTCTTGAGGGCTGCGGTTCGGCGTTTTTGCGCCCTAAAACTCTGCGCCG
>JBAUZG010000345.1:0-6949 GCA_049585195.1 Bryobacteraceae bacterium
CCCAGTCTTAAAGAGGAATGCCCCGGCATCAAGTAATGAAAGAATCCGCGCCGACATCGCTTTCCACTTAAAATTCCACATGTGTGCCTTTCGTGCGGGTTTGCGGCCCCCCGCCTGCCCACCATTATACAATTGCAGGCATGCGTGCAATTGTGCGTATAATTGGACAGGGTACGAGCTTTGCCAAACAAGACCATTTACATCAAAGATTCCGACTTATCGCTTTGGGACCGAGCACAACAAGAGCTCGGGGAGAGCGTTTCTTCGGTCTTTGTCGATTATCTCAAGGAACGTCTCGAAACCGAGGCATTACGAAAGAAGGCGAAAAAGGCAGGGCGAATCGATGAGGTTCAAGCAATGAATGCGCTACTCGTTGAGATCAACGGTGCGCTCAATCTGGACCTTGAGCTCCATCCTTCTTGGAGGTATCCGATTCTGGACCAGAACACAATAAACCACGGTTACAAGCTACACCAAAAACGCGCTAATCCAGACCGCATTATGAGCTTAGTCGTCTGGCCATTAGACTTTGACCACTCTGGACAGCTGAACACTGCGACAAAGGGGCGAATCAAAACGGCGATCCAGAACTTCTGGGACGGCAAGACAACGGAAACGCATAAGTTTGTCGATACCACGAAGTAGTGTCTCGCTCGAGGCCATTTGGCCATATAGTCGGCGACTCGGACAATTGGATTTTCCGGATCACTCGCCGGTAGTCGCGCAGCGTAGACGGATCAGCAGCCACTTCGCCGTCTAACGGGCGAGCCGGAGATTCGATCAAGTCGCCACATATCTCGCATGAATCTCTTTCGCGTCCTGTCTGACATCCGGTCGCCTCGATGGAACTCGGCTCATTGATACACTGCGTCAAGCCAGGCAAATTGTCCGGAGCTTTCAAATGCCATCCATCCAACGCATAGCGGTACTGGGCGCGGGCACCATGGGCTCGCGAATCGCGGCTCACTTTGCCAATGCCGGGTTTCCCGTTCTCCTTCTAGACCTCCCTGGCGATGGGCGCGATCGCAACAGCGTCGCCCGCCGCGGTCTCGAGTCCGCGCTCGCGCAGAGACCTACCGCGTTTTTCACTTCCGCGGGCGTTGAACTGATCGAGTCTGGTAATTTCGACGATCATCTTCCTCAAATTGAAAAATGCCAGTGGGTGATCGAGGCCGTAACCGAAAACCTCGAGATCAAACGCACCCTGTGGACCCGCGTCGACGGATTGCGCGCTCCAACCGCAATCCTCTCCACCAACACAAGCGGCATTCCCCTCCGCGAGATCAGCCGCGGCTTCTCTGAAAATTTTCAGCGGCAGTTTCTTGGAACCCACTTTTTCAATCCTCCGCGATATTTGCACTTGCTCGAAGTCATTCCAGGCCCGCTCACCGATCTCCCGATTCTCAGCTTCGTGACCGCTTTCGGGGAAGAGCGGCTCGGCAAAGGAATCGTGCCTTGCAAAGACACGCCCAATTTCATCGCTAACCGCATTGGCAGCTTTTTCGCATCCGCCGTTGTCCGCGCGATGATGGAAGGCGATTATTCGATTGAGGGGGTTGACGCCCTGACCGGCCCGCTGATCGGCGTTCCGAAAAGCGCGACGTTTCGCTTGTTCGATATCGTGGGGCTCGATGTCTGGGCGTTCGTCTCGAAGAACCTTTACGAGAGCGTTCCCGAAGATCCGTGGCGCGAATGGTTCCAGGTGCCGCCGTTTCTTCAGAATTTGATTGACAATGGATGGCTCGGCGAAAAAACCGGTCAAGGCTTTTACAAACGGGTAGGCCCGGAAAAGCAGATTCATGCCATCAATTGGAAAACCCTCGAATATTATCCGGCCGCCAAGCCCACCTTTCCGATTGTCGAAGAGACAAAGAGGATTGCCGATTTTGCTGAACGCCTGCGCGCCCTTGTCTCATCTTCAGATCGAGTCGGCAGGTTCCTGTGGAATGTCTTTAAGAACGTGTTTGCCTACTCAGCCGCTAAAGTGGGCGAGATCTCCGACCGTATTGTGGAGATCGACCGCGCGATGTGCTGGGGATACGGTCACAAGCTCGGACCCTTTGAGTTCTGGGATGCCTTGGGGTTCGAACCAATCGCCCGGCGTATGGAAGCCGATGGCATGGCATTGCCTCAAACGATCGAGCGCATGCTTCACAACGGCGTCCAATCGTTCTACCGGCCGGCCGATCAATCGGGTACGCCGCGCACCGAGTATTTCGACCTAAGCCATGGCGCGTACGCCGTGCTTGAATCCCGCCCTCGGGTGATTTCGCTCGCTGAGGTGAAGCGCGCCCGCGGCGTGGTTCAAAGCAACCCAGGCGCATCGCTCGTCGATCTTGGCGATGGAGTCCTTTGCCTCGAGTTTCACAGCAAAATGAACGCGATCGGCGAAGATGCCTTGTCGATTATCGACCGTGCTTATCAAATTCTCTCCGATGAATTCGAGGGCATGGTTATCGCGAACGAAGGTGAAAATTTCAGCGTGGGAGCCAATCTCGTGCTCCTGCTGACAGCGGCGCAATCCGGCGATTTCGATTCCGTCGAGGAAAGCATCCATCACTTCCAGCAATGCATGCTTCGCATCAAATATGCTCCGAAACCCGTTGTAGCTGCCGTATTCTCGCGCGCGCTCGGCGGCGGCTGCGAAGTAGTCTTACAGAGCCATCGTGTCCAGGCTTCAGCCGAAACCTACATTGGGTTAGTAGAAGTAGGCGTCGGCTTAATTCCGGCGGCGGGCGGTTGCAAGGAATCGGTGTTGCGGTTTCCGGAACCTGAGAAAGCGTTCGAGACAATCGGCCAGGCCAAAGTTTCCGCAAGCGCGACCGAGGCTCGCAACCTCGGTTTCCTTCGCCCTTGTGACCGAATCAGCATGAATCCCGATTTTCTAATAGGCGACGCGAAAGAATTTGTTCTCGAGCTGGCAAAGTGCTACCGGCCCGGCCAGCCTCGCACTGACATCCCCGTGGCGGGCGAGCCGGCTTATGCCCGCATGCGCCTCGCCGCATGGCAGCTCCTCGAAAGTGCGATGATCAGCGATCACGATTTCACGATCGGTGAAAAGTTGGCGTTCATCTTAAGCGGCGGCCGTGTCACACCCGGAAGCCGCGTCAGCGAGCAGAATCTGCTCGATCTCGAGCGGGAGGCGTTCTTAAGCCTCCTGGGGATGCCGAAAACTCAGGCGCGCATTCAGCACATGCTGAAGAACGGAAAACCATTACGTAATTAAAACTGGGAGGGTGGGCTTCAGCCCGCGCGGGGCTTGAGCCCCGTGAGCAATGAACCATGACACATGCTGTAATCGTCGATTGCTTAAGAACGCCAGTCGGAAAAGCGCCACGCGGCACACTCCGTAATACGCGCCCCGACGATCTGGCGGCCACCGTCATCAAAGCGCTCTTGGAACGCCACCCCGAAATACCGGCCGACGAAATCGATGATGTGATTTTGGGCTGCGCGATGCCGGAAGCGGAATCGGGCTTGAACATGGCGCGAATCGCCGCTCTCCGAGCCGGCTTGCCGGACATGGTTCCGGGTATGACCATCAATCGCTTCTGCTCGTCGGGCCTGCAGGCTATTGCCCTCGCTGCCGAACGCATCCGAGCCGGAGAAGCTCAAACCATCCTCGCGGGTGGAAGCGAATCCATGAGCCTTCTTCCGCGCGCAGGTCACGCGTTTTCGCCTAATCCTGAGCTTGTCGACGAGCGGCCCGAGGTGTACATGGGCATGGGGCAAACAGCTGAGCGGCTTTACCGCCGCTATAATATCTCGCGCGAAGATCAGGATGCCTTCGCATTCCGCAGTCACGAGCGCGCCTTGGCCGCTCAGGCCAATTGCAAATTTCAGGACGAGCTTGTCCCGGTACAAGTAGAAGAAGCAAAGTTTAACGGCCGCAAGGTCTCGCGCAGTCATTCGGTTTTCACGAAAGACGAAGGACCTCGCGCCGACACCTCCCTTTCGGCCCTCGCCAATCTGAAACCCGTCTTTCATGCGAAGGGAACAGTTACCGCCGGCAATTCGTCTCAAACCAGCGACGGTGGAGCGGCTGCCATCGTGATGTCGCCGAGACGAGCTCGTGACTTGGCGCTGCGGCCCATAGCGCGCTTTCTCGGCTTTGCCGTCTCTGGGGTTCCCCCAGAGATCATGGGCATCGGCCCGGTGGTCGCCATTCCCAAGGTTCTGGCGCTGACCGGGCTGTCGCTGAAGCAAATAGGCCTCATCGAATTAAACGAAGCGTTCGCTGTCCAGGCGCTCGCTGTCATCCGCCGCGCCGGACTCGACGAAGAAATTACAAACGTGAATGGCGGAGCCATCGCTCTCGGTCATCCGCTCGGATGTACCGGAGCCAAGCTCACCGCCACCATTCTTCGAGAGATGCAGCGCCGGTCCGTCCAGTTCGGCATGGTCACCATGTGCGTCGGCGGAGGCCAGGGAGCCGCCGGAATTTTCGAGCTACTCTAACGGCAGGAGGCTGCTATGTCGAGTGCCACAGTTACCGCAACCCTCGCGGGAGGGGAGTTCCTCCTGCGGGACGTTCCGCCGGATTTAGTCTTTACTCCTGAAGATTTCACCGAAGAACATCGTGCGATCGCAAAGACGACCGAAGATTTCTGGACATCCGAAGCCGTTCCTCGCCTCGATGCTCTTCAGCATCAGGAACCCGGAGTGGCCGTCGGCCTCCTTCGAAAATCCGCGCAGCTCGGCCTGACCAGTGTGGTTCTGCCCGAACAATACGGCGGCATGGGGCTCGATTTCACCACAATGATGATTGTCGCTGAAGGAGTTGCGAAAGACGGCTCTTACGCCGCCTGGCATGGCGCGCAAACCGGCATTGGCACTCTCCCTATCCTGTTCTTTGGAACAGAGGACCAGAAACAGCGCTATCTGCCTAAACTCGCCACATGCGAAATGATCGCGGCCTATTGCTTGAGCGAGGCTCACGCCGGTTCCGACGCCATGGCTGCCAAAACAACGGCAAAGCTTTCAGAAGACGGCAGCCACTATGTCCTCAACGGTCAAAAAATGTGGATCACGAACGGAGCCGCCGCCGATCTCTACACCGTGTTCGCCAAACTTGACGGCAAACTCACCGCATTTCTCGTGGAACGCGGCTTCGAGGGCGTGCGCCAAGGCGCCGAAGAGAAAAAGATGGGCATCAAGGGAAGCAGCACATGCGCCATCTATTTCGATAATGTCCGCGTGCCTGTTTCAAATTTATTGGGCGAAATCGGCCGCGGCCACGTCATCGCTTTCAACATTTTGAATATCGGCCGTCTAAAGCTCGGCGCATTCGCCGTAGGCGGAGCGAAACAAGTGCTCGCTCAATCGATACGTTATGCCAAGGACCGCATCGCATTCGGCAAGCCTATCGCCGAGTTCGGCATGATTCAGCACAAGATCGCCGAGATGGCTGCGTATCTATATGCGGCCGAATCCATGACCTATCGCGTGGAAGGCATGATCGGCGATGCCGCTGAATCGGACGGCCGGGTTTTGAAGGCCGCCGAAGAATACGCCATCGAGTGCTCGCTCGTAAAAGTGTTTGCCTCCGAAATGCTCGACTACGTTGTCGATGAAGGAGTCCAGATTCATGGCGGCTATGGCTACCATCAGGACTACCCAGTCGAGCGCGCCTATCGCGATTCGCGCATCAACCGCATCTTCGAAGGCACGAACGAGATCAACCGCCTGCTCGCAACCGGCATGTTATTGAAGCGCGCTCAGCGGAAACAATTACCGCTCGTCGAAGCGGTCCAGAAGTTGCAGGCCCAGCTTCTCGAACCTTTGTCGAACGGCTCCGCGAATAGCGATCCGGAATTCCAAATCCTTCAGAACACGAAGAAAATTGCCTTGCTGCTGCTGGGCATCGCTTATCAGAGATTTGGAGCCGAACTCGAGAACCAGCAGGAAATCCTGGCCGGAATCTCCGATTGCATGATGGCCTCTTTCGCCTTCGAATCGTGTCTCCTGCGTTCGCGAAAGAAAAAAAGCGCTTCCAGCCTCGCCCCCTCCTACACGGTTCTCTACATGCAGCACGCGTTGCGCGAAATTGAACGCGCCGCCACGGAAACCATCGCAGCCTGCTCGGACGGCGACGAGCGCCGCACCAACCTGGCCATCCTCAGGAAGCTACTTCGCCACGACGTAACCGACGTCATCGCTCTGCGCCGAACAGTAGCCCAGCGCCTCTGCAACCTCGGCAAATACACCGTCTGAAGGCCAACATTCTCGTGGCGCACGCTTCAGCGTGCTGTGCCGAACTTCAGTTCGGCATTGGGCCGATTGGCAATCGGCCTACCCCGGCACATACAACCCCATCGCGCGTTTCGTATTGCGTATCGTATCCTGCGCAATCGGCGAAACACGCTCGAATCCCTGCTCCAAAACACGGTCCACGTAGCCGCGTTCCCGCGTAACTTCCCGATATTTCTTCTGGATCGGCTCGAGCCGCGCAATCACCGCATCCGCCACACGCTTCTTAAAATCTCCGTAGCGTATCCCCGCCACCGATTCCGCTGTCACCGAACTGTCGCAGGCCTGCGCAATGGTAAACAGGTTTGCAATTCCCGCTCCCATGTTCTCGGGATCTACCGCCGGCTCAGAATCGGTCGTCGCCCGCGCAATCTTCTTTCTGATAACGTCCGCAGAATCCAGCAATGCAATCGCATGATTCGAACCCGGAATCGACTTGCTCATCTTAACGGTTGGATCGTCGAGCCCCATAATGCGCGCGCCCACCGCCGGCAATCGCGTTTCTGGAATGTTAAACGTCTCGCCGTACAGAGAATTGAAGCGCTGCGCGATGTCCCGAGCGAGTTCCAGATGCTGCGATTGATCTTCGCCAACCGGCACGATGTTGGCTTGATAAATCAAAATGTCGGCTGTCATCAAAACCGGGTACTGGAGTATGCCATCGCCAGTGGTCTCCTGTCTCTCCGCCTTGGCCTTGAAC
>JBAUZG010000346.1:0-6038 GCA_049585195.1 Bryobacteraceae bacterium
GCCATGATCACCGCCAACTTCACGGGTGGTGAAGCAGAGGAGCTGCGCCGCGCCATGGGCTTCAAACGTTCGGAAGCGCGAATGAAAGTAATTGAAGAAAAGTTGCGCGCGGGCATGACGCGCAACGGAATCTTCGGCGAAACGCAGGAGCAGATCATCCAGTCAATTACTTCGTTTGCGCTTTATGGATTTCCCGAATCTCATGCCGCGAGCTTTGCCTTGATTGCCTATGCCAGCGCTTATTTGAAATGCCACTACCTGGCGGCGTTCACGGCATCGATTCTGAATCAGCAGCCGATGGGGTTCTACCATCCCTCCACTTTGGTAAAAGACGCGCAACGCCACGGCCAGCGCTTTCGGCCGGTGGACGTACAAAAATCGAGCGCATGCTGCACGATTGAAACGGAAGCCACGGCGGAGGGGCCGGTTCATTATGTGCGGATGGGTTTGAACTATGTCAAAGGGCTGCGTGCGTCCACGGCGCAAGATATTGCCGCGGCGCGGGTGGCCTGCCCGTTTCTATCGCTCCGCGACCTGGTGAAACGCGTTCCGCAACTTGAAAAAGACGAGATTGCGGCATTAGCTGAACTGGGTGCGTTGAATGCGCTTCCCAAAATAGAAAGCGATCGTCATCGCCGGGGCGCTATGTGGCAGGCTGAGCTTGCTCTGCGGCCCGTGCCGGAGATGCTTGAACCGGTGGCGGATGAAACCGCAGCGTCTCCGCTTCTTTCCATGACGCCTCCACAGAGAACCTGTTCCGATTTCAAGAACAGCGGCTTGAGCATCGGCGCGCATCCTATGGCGTACCATCGCGAAATGCTGCGGAACAGGGGAATGTTCGATGCTGCCACAGCGAAGCGGCAACGAAACGGGTTCGTAATCAAAGTGGCTGGAAGCGTGATCACGCGGCAGCGGCCGGGCACGGCGAAAGGATTCGTGTTCCTGAGTTTGGAAGATGAAACCGGGGTTGTGAATGTGATCGTTCAACCTGACTTGTTCGACCGCTATCGCGAAGTGTGCACAAATGCTCCCTATGTCTATGTAAAAGGCGTTTTGCAGAATATATGGGATGTGGTTTCGGTGCAGGCGGCTGAAATCGGGGAGCTAAATCTTTCCGATTCGGCGGTCATGCCGTCGCACGATTTTCGGTAACAACCGCAGCCGCGAGGCCATCATTAGTCCTCTCGGAGCGCGATTACAGGTTCGACACGGGCTGCGCGGCGAGCGGGAATCCAGCAGGCAAACAGACCCGTACAGGCGACGAGTGATGCCGCAGCCGCGTAGTAGAACATGTCGCGCGAGGCGGCACCTAATAGGAGATGGCGGACAAGGCGCTCGCCGGTTGCGGCCAGAGCGAGACCGGCGCATATAGCAATCAGGACGACTGTCATTCCTTCACCGACGATCATGGCGCGAATCTCGCTTGATTTCGCTCCAAGGGCCATGCGGATACCGATTTCCTTCGTGCGGCGCGATACCCGAAACGCCAGGGTGCCGTAAACTCCCATTACGCTTAATAACACTGCCAGAGCAGCGGTATACGACACAAAGGTTGCGCTCATGCGTAGGGTCTGAAAGGCTCCATTCAATTGAAGCGGAAGAGTGATGGTTTCAGCGACCGGAACGTCAGGGTTCACACGGTGGATTTCGCGCTGAAGCAAGGAGAGCATCGCCGCCGGATCGCCGTGCACACGCACGCACAGGCGCGCATCCACAGCTGCTGGATTCTGCCAATATGGCACATAGACCTGCGGCCGCGGCTTATACGTGCGAGTTTCGAGGTGAACATCTTCCGCCAGGCCGATAACACGGCATGCCTGAGCACCCACCAAAACGATCTCACCGACAGCATTGCCACCAGGCCATAAGCGACGAGCGAGTGTCTGGTTGACGATGGCGACGCGAGGCGAATCGACGGTATCGCGATCGTCGAATTCGCGCCCGCGCAGAATAGGGGTGCGCAGAGTTGCGAAATATTTCGGACCGACATCGCCGTAGCCGGCGACCACGGCTTGCCGCTTCTTGTCTGGCCATTCGGGTAGTGCTACGTCTGCGTCCCCACCCAGGAGCACGGCACCGGTTCCAATCATACTGATGGATTCGACAACGGGGAGCGATTCGAGCCGGCGAATCGCCGCACGCATAAACTGCTGCGCCCGCTGGGGCGGGTACCGGAGCAGTCCGGGGCGAAGCCGCATGAGTGCCACATGCGATGGCTCGAAGCTGATTCCACGCACCAGCATGCGCGTGCTTGCCAACAGCAGACCCGCCACAGCCAGAAGCGCGACGGCCACTGAGGCTTGCGTACCCACCAGCCAGCGTGACCATTGCGAGCGTGAGGCCAGTGTCGATGCGTGACTCTTAAGGCTCTCGGCAGGTCCGCGCCGGCTTGACTGGAGTGCCGGAATCAGGCCGAAAAAAAATCCAGCACCGATAGAGACCGCAAGAACGGCAGCCAAGACAGCCGGCTGCGGGCTGAAGTTGTAATAGATGGGATGGCCTTCTTCATCCATCGAATAGAACATGGAACTGACAGCGCCGGTGAGAGCGAGGGATACCAGAATCCCTAGAGTTCCTCCCGTGACGGCAAGCAGAAGCGACTCGGTCGTCAATTGTTTAACGAGCCGGAGGCGTGCTGCGCCTAAGGACGCCCGGATGGCGAACTCGCGTTCGCGCGCCGCAGAACGAGATGTGAGTAAGCCGGCAAGATTCGCGCAACAGACGAGGAGTAGGACCGCCGAAACAAGCAATAGCAGCCTGGTAAGGCGGGCATACACTTCGTGGTTATGATTGTCGGCGCCGCGCTCGGGAGATACCGTGATGCCGGTGTTATCGCCTTCGGGCGCATCGGCCCAGCGCGGCGGAGTCAGAGTTGGCATTTCCGCCTTTGCTTCTTCGAGGCTGCGCCGCGGCGCCAGACGGCCGACCATGGAAAGCATGGTGCAATTGTCGTCGAGTATAGCGTCGCAATACTCATAGCCCACGTGCAACATCATTGTGGGAATGTAAATCTCGTCCGGCATTTCGAGCATTCCGCGGAAGCTGGCGGGCGCGACACCAATTACCGTGAAAGAGCTGCCGTTAATTTTGACAGCCGCCCCAAGCACGCCGGGAGACGAATCGAACCAGTTACGCCAAAGATCGTAGGCGAGCACCGCAACGCGGTCGCGATCGGGAATGCTGTCCTCGTCCGGGCGAAAGAAACGGCCAAGAACGGGCTTCAGACCCAGAAGCGGGAAGAAATTAGCGCTGACAACGGCGCCATTGATCTCCCGTCCATTGTTCTTGACCGACACAAAGAGTGGCGCACTGGAGTAATGTGCAGCCAATTCCTGGAGCGTTCTAGTGCGATTGCGAAAACGAAGGTAGTCGGGATATGAGACCCAGCCCAGCTCGGTTCCGTGACGTCGAGTGGGTGTGACCGCAACTAATTCCTCCGGCCGATCCGCGGAAAGGAGGCGGAAGAAGAATGTATTCGCGAGGTTGAAGACAGTGGAGATTGTGGCGGTGGTGAGCGCCAGCGTAACAAGTGCCGTAACGGTGAACACCGGACTGCGTCGCATGCCCCGAGCGGCGTATCGCAGATCCTGCAGAGTAGTTTCTAGAAAAGAGATACCGCGCACCCAGCGGCACTCTTCCTTTACCTCATCGAGACCGCCGAAATCTAGACGAGCACGCCTCACCGCTGCCTCATGCGTCAGGCCTGTTCGTTTGTAAGCTTCAATCTGTTGTTCAATGTGGAATCGGATCTCTTCATCCAGTTCAGTTTCCACAGCCTTGCGGCGAAAGATTGCGCGAATACGAAAAACCAGATCGCTCCACATCACTCAGTGTCTCCGGCGGTTTCCAAGGTTTAGGCGACAGCGGCGACGCGCTTGCGCCGTGTATTCCGATTCCGCCCTAATACTTCTACAGGAGAGCGTACGCTATTTCTTGTAGAAGTGCAACGGGCTCTGGATGGAGATCCAAGCGCGCGCCATCATGAAGATGTGACTGAGAGGCTGCCGCAGGCTGACGGCGCATTGGGCCCATCCAAAGACTAGCCTTTGTCGAACGTGGGAGCCGGGTTTGACATCGAAAGGCCGCCGAACGTTACATCGCCACCAGACGCTGCAACGCCGACCGCAGAAAGCAGAATCAATCCGATAAACGCTCTCGAAAGGGCCACAACAGCTTGACCTCAGGCCAAGTATGTCACGGATTCACGGTTGCATCAAACGCGCCGCTTAAAATTTGACCACCCCGTTTTACCTGGACGAAAATTCGGTAGCGTCCGGGTTGCGGGAAGCCGTAGGGGAACGTGACGATGGGCGGGACGGACATTTCGTGCATCATCATCATGTGTCCGGCGTGAGGGTTTGAGGGCGGGTTTGTATAGCTCGCTTCGGCGAGCTGCACGGCGGCCATGGACACGTCGCCCATGGGATGCACATGCGCGAACGTGGAGAGATCGTCGCGAACGAATTCGGCGTGGCCGGCCATGCCCATGTAGGGCGTCAGATCGGAAATCATGTTGCCGTTTTTGTCCTCGACATGAAAGCGAAACACGGTGTATGTCCGGGCCTTGAGCGGAGATGAATCGCGCTCCCACACCATTCGATAGCCGCCGGGCAGGGAACAGACCGTACGGTCCCCTGCTGCGAGCGGCAAGGGAGGAAGCGGGCCGCCTGAATCGTCGGCATGTAAAGACCCACCCACAACGTCAGGCAGATCGATATCGCCGATCAGCGTGGGCGCGGCTCCGGTTATTTGGACGATATCGGCGAATAGCCGGTAATGGCCTGCGGGAAGCGAAGGCAAATTGGCGCCAAACCATGCATGATCGCCCGAGGGTTCTGGATGCAGATGCCAGAACTGATCCATCGAGGGCGTGCGGACGAGGAACAGGTGCATCAAATGATTGTGGTCGGGAAGCAGCTTGGCCGGTGCGAAAAATCTCCATAAGGGCGCGTAAACTCCAGGGCGAATTTCGGCCTTTTGATCTGGAAGATTGAGCGCCAGGAGGTTACCGGAGTGTAGCGATGCGACCAGGTGAATGGGTTGCGTCTTGGCAATCTCGCTGCGCGCCTCGACGCTCCACCAATTATTTCCGGCCATCAGAACCGCTAGCACAAAGATGCCGCCGACCACCATGGCAATGCGCTTCTTTCTCACATCGTTCGAGCTGGGAATGACGCCCGGTTCGAGTTGCGCTTCTCTTACGCTGACGCCGATGATGGTGACCATGCCGGCGCTCAGAAATAGCATGAGGATGGAGAGGAGCACGCCTAGCCCTCGCTGCATCGGGAGCACCTTCTGCGGCATGGCAGTGCCGGGGACTCCTAGTTCACCATGTCCGAGCGCGCCGTCTGCTTGAAGGTGAATTTGAAAACCGCTCGGCTCCATCAGCCAGACATGGCCGGTAAAAAACTGAGGATCGGCGGCGGATTGCTGAGCTACATCAGGCGTGGGTGAGAGCTTTGTCGATTCAAGGAGCGCCATGGGCGCAAGGCGCATCTGGCTTATGCCTGCTGTTGTGCTTCGGATGAAGACGGTTGCGATGCCGGGCACGGTCTGGGGCATTTGGATGGTGACGTTTAGATGGTATGGTCCGGCGTTTCCTTCGTAATAGATGTCGGGGCTGCCTACGTGGGCAAGAGCCGGTAGGGTGAATGCCAGACAGGCGAGGAGTGTACGGAATGCAGGACTGAAGTCCTGCGCGGGCTGAAGCCCACCCTCCGGGGGCGATTTAGCGTTTGACACGGCTCATCCAGTCTCCCCACAGCAGGCCGACCCGGGCCGATAGAATTGAGGCGGCTACGGCAATTGCCATTCCACTCCAGAAAGCTCCGCCTGTTTTCTCGAGTTGCGCGAAGATGTGAAGCGCCGATGCGGAGTCCGGATGTACGGAATACATCAGGTAGTGAGCGCCAAAGATCCAGTTGCGCGCCATGGGCGTGAGGAGGAATTCGGCAAATGGCCATTGAACCAGAATGAACACAGCTAGGAATAGCACACCTGCGAGCGATGCCTGGGCCCAGCGGTTCCAATGGCGAATG